>JAISET010000053.1 GCA_031264015.1 Deltaproteobacteria bacterium
TGAGCCCGAAGAGGGTCAGGGCATTGTCCCCGTGCACCTGGACCCAGCGGCCCTGCTCGTCGGGCGCCGTGTAGCCGGCCCTGCCCTGGCTGTGCGCCTCCAGCAGGGCCCTGCGCGTCACGCCGGTCATGTTCCTGACGCTCTCGGGGGGCAGCAGCAAAAAGACCTCGGAGGCCGTGGCCGCGCGAGCCGTCCCCGCGGCTCCCGGCAGAAAAAGCGGGCCGGCCAGGATCGTCAGCATGGCGAGCAGAATTATTGCCGGCAGGCGCGGAAGGCGGTCGATTGATGTCATTGCGACTCTTTTTTGCTTAATTAAAGGATTTTCATCTTTGGAACATGCTCGTCGATCTTCCGCTCCTCTTAAGGCGACGTCGTCGAGGACGACGGATTTCGGTCCGACGCGGTTTGGCCTGATCGCCGGAGGAAAGTGAGGAGGAGACGAGGATAAAATTTGTCCTGACCCGGCCAGGGTTGGGGAGGGGTGACGCGAAGCGGGAGCTGTGCTGACACGTTCGGCTTTCATGTGTTCCTGCTTAAAATATCCTTTGCTTAATAATTTAAAATTTAAGTGCCGATAGGTGACGGTTATTTTTCTTATTCATGTGAGTTCTTATATCCGAGCATGCTAATATTTCAACATATGTCTTTCATAACATTGGTCAGAATACATCATAAATCTGAGAAATTCAAGAGTTAAAAGATGAATTTGAGTTGTTTCAGTTTTTATTTGCTAATATAATATCAAACTTTATTGAAATAATTAATGTCAGATCAATTAATATAAGCTATAAGAAATATAAAGAAAAAAATAACAATTGTAACTATCAAATATTCAAACCATGTGAATTTATTTAGGGACGCAGGTGTTTTAAATTGTTGAGATTTATCTTTTAAAAAAGAAGAAGCCCTTAGATATGGTATCGTTTTTGTGCTCGCGCCAGTAAAAGTTCTGCCTTCAACCGTGTATTTTCCAAAATAACGAATATCTTGACCAGAATACTTAGAAAATGAATTTAAAAATTTCTTATCTTCAATATATAGTTCGGCAAATTCATAGTACAAATCTTTATTTGGCGAAGTGTCAAAATTTGCATGCCTGTCGCCATAATTTGATCTATACACGCAGAAACAGAAAAAAGCAATTTTTTCCCTGAGATTTAAAGTGTTGAAAACAAGATTATAAAGAGCCCTTTTTCCAATATGCTTGGAAAAACCCATCTCCCTGTTGGTGGCAAATTCCACCAGCCCGGGATTTGGCGGGGAAAAATCATGCTCCAAGGTTTTGTGGATCAGGCAGGACACGTCATCCAGGCAGGCGCCTCTGGGGATGCTGATGTCAAGGCTCTTGGCGAAGGCGATTTGTTTTTCGGTCGGGCTGTCGAAAGGAATCTCGGTCACTTCAAGCGCTTCCACCACCAGCTTGTTATTGACCGCCAGTTCTCCGGGCTTCGCGGCGCCGAACACTTTCATGAACACGGATCTTTTTCTGCCCGACGACGGGTTGATGCCGGTGACTTTGTATTCTTTGTAGTTCATAACTAAATGTCAAGCTCGAGTCAAGCTGCGAGAAGACGAGGGCGCCCTCAGCCGATTTTTTTCGGCTCCTTGAGCCAGCCCTCGGCCAGGCCTTTTTCCAGCACCTTGGAGGCCAGCCAGAAGTCGAAGGGCTCGTCGATGTCGACGTTCTCCTCGCGGCTGGTGACCATGGTGCCGGCCTTTTGGCCGAAGAGGGTGTCGTTTCTGAGGTTGGCGGACCTGAGGGCGATGACGCTCCCGTCGTTGACGAAGACGCTTTGGATGTCCTGGCGGCGGTGCTCCACCCCGTGGGGCGGGTACTGGAGCTGCAGCCAGCCGGTGGAGAGGCTGTCCCGGCCGCCTTTGAGAAACTCCCCCACCACCCTGTCCACCAGGCCCCGGCGCCTGATCGGGCTGGTGGCCTGCAACAAGACGACGACGGTGTCGTCGCCGCCCAGCTCCCCGGCCACCCGGGCCAGCACGGCCTTGGTGGTGGTCTCGTCCCGGGCCAGCTCCGGGGGCCTGTCCAGGACGGCCGCCCCGTAGCTTTGGGCGACCCGCTTGATCTCGGGGTCCTCGGTGGAGACGACAAACTTGTCCAGCAGCCCGGACTCCAGGGCGGCGGCTATGCTCCAGGCGACCAGGGGGTGCCCGGCTATCGGCAGGATGTTTTTGCGGGGGATTCCCTTGGAGCCTCCCCTGGCGGGGATGACGCCTAAAATTAACGGTCTGGGGGTCATTTTTTACCGGCGGGCGACGCCAAAGGGTCGGTTTCTGGGGTTTGTCGGAGGTTCCGTCCCGCGGCCTGTCCGAGGTTCCGTTTGCGGTTCCGTCCGCGGGCCCGCTTCCGGGCCCGCTCGAGACCGCCGGTCACGCCCCGGGCCTGGCCAGGACCAGCAGGCGGCTGCCCCAGAGGTTCCGGTGGATGACCTCGGGGCTCAGGGTGCTGAAGAACGGGCCGGCCTCGCCCAGGTAGGGGTCCTCGAAGGCCAGATAGTTGTTGATGGTGCCCAGCTCGGTGATGGCCGTCTCCAGCTCGACGATCTCGAAGGGGACCTTCTCGAGAATCGTTCTAAGACTCGACGGGTCGAAGTGGTTCAGGTGCGAGTGGCCGCCGAAGGTGTGGCTTTTCTCGTGGAGGAGTCTGGTGACCAGGGAGGCGGAGTTGGGGACCATGATCAGAAGTATGCCCCGGTCCGTCAGCAGCCTTCTGGCCTCGGCCAGGACCGTCCTGGGCTCGGCCAGGTGCTCCAGGACCTCCCACATGCAGATGAGGTCGAAGGAGCCGGAGGCCAGGTCGCTCAGCTCCATTTGTTTGACGATGACTTTGACGCCCTCGTTGCGCAGGGTCTCCGCGGACTCCAGGTTGAGCTCCATGGCCGTGGTCTCGTAGCCCCGCTGGGCGGCCAGGCGCAGGAAGTTGCCCGTCCCGGTGCCGATGTCCAGGACCCTGTCCCCGGTGAAGTAGGCCTGGGCCAGCTCGAGGCCGTAGGCGTACTTGATCATGTCCATGTCCACCTGGGGCCCGGTCATGAGGACGCTGGACCAGGCCAGCTCCTCGCGCCAGTACTTGGCCATCAGGTCCTCCCGCAGGATGAGGCTCACGTAGACGAGGCCGCAGGAGGGGCACCTGACGTGCCGGAAGCCGTCCTTGACGAACAGCCCCGGGCCGGGGGGCTCGTCGCAGACCGGGCAGTTTCTCGAGCGCAGCAGGTCGCCCCGGATGAGCCCGGTGGCCGGGTCCACGTACTGGACGAAGGGCGGGCGGGCGCTCCCCTGGCGGCCGGTGCGGCGGTTGAAGTTGGCGGTGCCCATGACCAGGGAGGCGTCGAAGGCGTTCTTGCGTTCGAGGCGCCGGGCCGGGTCGTTGAGCCAGTCTGGCTGTCTAGCGTCCATAAGAGAAAGGCGTCCACTTTTAACGATAGTTTGGCGGCTTTATATATAATGATACTTAAAAACTATAATCGGCTGTCGCATGACGACAAACATCACTCTCGAGCGCCTAATATTCCCAAAACAGGCCGCCCCGCGGTCGCGGGAGCCTGTCCGCGGGGGGCGCCCGGGCCCGGCAAAGTCTTGTCTTCCAGCTTGCGGCGACGTCTTATTTTACAAGACCCGGGCCCGCTTGTCTAGTCTTTAGCCGGACTTGTTCGTCGCCCGCCCCCCCGCCGGCGCCGGCCGCGGCGCCGGCCCCGGTTCCCTCGGGACTTGAAAATCAAACCCTTGGAAACACATGAAAAACAGCGATCCCCGGCGCCGGCCCCGGTTCCCGCCACAGTTCCCGCCACAGTTCCCGCCCCCGCGCCTCGGGGAAGCTCCCGGGCCGCTATCGTCCCGGACCGGGGGGTTCGGGCGGCGCGGCCGGGCGGCTCATGACGTCCAAACGTCGGAGGACGCCGGCCAGACGCCCGGGGCCCCGATAATATTCCACCACCAAAAACGGCGGGAGAACCGACGGGGGCAGCATGCCCAGCGCCAGCGACAACAGCCCGAGCTCCTCCTCCCCCGGACACTCGTGGGCGTCCCAGGCCAGGTTGTGGCGGCGGCGCAGCTCCGGGTCCCCCGCGTCCCCGAGAAATAACCCCCGCGGCGGGTCGTAGTCGTCCGGGCCGCAGGCGGCCGGGCTTGGGGGCGTCTCGGGCCTGGAGAGATGGATCTCCGCGACCGCGCCCAGGGGCAGCCCGCCCAGGTAGTCGGTCAGGCTGACGTTTTTGTTGTGGGCGGTGACGGCGGCGTGGGCCAGGTCGAGGACCAGGCCGAGGCCGCCCTCCCCCAGCGTCTCCCCGATAAACCCCGGCTCGCAGACATGCTCGTAGAGGCCGGTGGGGTAGAAATTATAGTTCTCGAGGGCCAGGGGGCCGCGAAAGACGGCGCGTATTTTCCTCACCGCGGCGGCCATGACGGCCTTGAGTTTTTCCGGGGGCAGGGGCGGCGAGACCGGGACGCAGCCGCTCCGCCTGACGGCCGCCGGGCCCAGGTCGCAGCTGAACAGACTGATGTTTCGGGAGTTTAAATACGGGGCGACGGAGTCCAGATATTCGTCGAAGCATTCCTCGACCAGGCCGACCCCCGCGTGAAATATTCTGGGCGCCTCCTCGGGGAGCCAGTCCGGCTCCGGGAGCGTCTTGATTTCCAGGACCGGGGCCAGGCCGGCAATAATCCTGGCCAGGGCGGACTCTTGTTGAAAAAAGTCGGAGACGGCCGCGGCCTGCCGAAATCTGGGACGGGCGGGGACGGGCTGCCCGCGGTTCGCAGGTTCGTAATTACTACTACTACTACTGCTGCTGCTGCTGCTACTACTGCTACTGCTACTACTGCTACTGTCGTTGTTGTTTCTGTTGCTTATGTTTATGTCGTCGTCGTCATTATGTTTGTCGTCGTTCCCGCGGTCCGCTCTTTTCTTTTCCGCCGCCGTCATTATTTCACCGGCGCCGGGTCGGGGCCGCCGGCCGGGCCGCGGGGCGAGGCGGGCGGCTTGAGCAGAAAGAGGAACAAGGGGGACAAGGGGGACAGGATGAGGAAGCTGTCGGGGGAGTCGGCGGACCCGGGGCGGTACGGCAGGGGCGGGGGCCCCAGCATGTCGCGCCCGTCGATCGGCGACCAGATCTCGTAGAAGGCGCCTCTTAGATCCGGCGGGGGGGCGTCGGCCAGCGCGGCGTCGGACCCGGGGGGAGGAGCGATTTTTTGGCCGTCCCGCCGCCGGACGGCCGACAGGGGGACGGGCAGGCCCGCCTGAACCGGCTCGGCCAGGACCAGCCCGTCCGGGCCCTCGTCCGGCCCGAGCAGGGGCCCGCCGTCCAGGTGGAAGCTCGCCGGGACCCTGAGGTAGGCGACGCCGGCCTCGGAGATCTCGGCGCCCGCCGGGAGGTCCGTCCTGGCGACGGCGAAGCGCCTGATCGCCCGCGGGTTCTCGCCGGGGACCGGGATTTTTTTGGCGCCTCCCCAGGCGACGTCCAAAGAGAGGCCGTCCCGGAGGTCGCGGACGGTCGGGGCGGGGCCGTCGTAGTAGCCTCGGTCGGCGGGGGCCCGGCACTCGTCCAGGAATTTCAACATGGCCCGGGCCTCTCTTCTGGAGGAAGAGAACCTGCCGGAGGTGACGCTCATGGCGTTGTCGCCGCCGGGGAGGCGCCGGTCGGTGGTGAAGTGCCGCTCGATCATGGCCGCCCCCAGGAGCCAGGCGGCCTCCATGGCCCTGCCGCCCTCGGAGTGGTCGGAAAAACCCGCCGGGAGCCCCCGGGCGAGCCACCTGTCCATGACGGCCAGGTTGGAGAGGGCGACGGGGGCCGGATAGAGCGACGCGCACTGGAGGACGGCCAGGAGACTCCCGCCGAGGATCCCGAGGGCCCTCTCGACCTCCGAGTCGCGCGAGGCGCCGGTCGAGAGGACGACCGGCAGGCCGGACTTGGCGGCGGCCTCGAGCAGGGGGAGGTTGTCGAGGTCCCCCGAGGAGATCTTCGCATAGTCGGCCTTGACGTCCCGGGCGAGGTCCAGGCCCTCGGGGTCGAAGACGGTCAGGCCGAAGCCCCTTTTGCGGTCGCGGGCCAGTCTGGCGAGCTCCCCGAACGCCTCGAGGGGGAGCTCCTCGTTTTTCAGCTCGTTATAGCAAGGGCAGAGGGGATGGAGGAACTTGTCGGTCCGGTAGGCCTGGAACTTGACGCAGTCGAAGCGGGCCCGGAAGGCGGCCTCGACCATCCTGGCCGCCAGCTCCGGGTCGCCGCCGTGGTTGCCGCCGATCTCGGCGACGGTGACCGGCCTGTTTTGGAGGTATTTCGGCGGTTTTTTCGGGGCCATGGCCTCACTCCCTGGCGTGGCTCAGGCGCTTCTTGGCCCAGATTTCGGCGATCAGCGTGTAGGAGGCCCCGTTGTCGGAGGAGTGGCTGACGGCCGCCCGGAAGGAGGTCTGGGACATCTCGCTGAAGACGGTGGCCACCAGGGGGCCGCCCTCCACCTGGTACTGCTCGATGATCTGGCCGCTCGAGTTGCGCGACGAGCGAAAGTAGTGGAGGCGGTCGTCCTGGACGTGGAAGCCCTCCCAGTAGTTTTTGGCGTGGTTGAAGGCCTTGACGGTGGTGGCCTGGACCGTCTCGAAGCCTTCGGGGGGCTTCTGCCAGCGGTAGGGGACCGAGAGCACGTCCTGGATGGCCTGGCCGTCGTTGATCCAGTAGACCAGCCACTCGCCCGCGACCAGCTCCTCGTTTCTGCTGCCGGGCAGGTGGATGTAGGCCACGTCCCATTCCCCGGTCGTCCGCCCGTACCAGTTGTTCTGGGCCTGGAGCTTTTCGCTGGGGAAGCGGCTGGACAGGCTCGCGGCGAAATAGATCTGGCGGTCGGCCTCCAGGAATTTCTCCTTGGGGTCCCTGGCCGCCTCCTCCTCGCTCTCCGGCCCCCGGGGCGACTGGCCCGCCAGGCGGTTGACCAGGCTCTGCTTCCAGTTGTCGTAGCCGCCCTTGACGGACTGCTCGAACTCCTCCTGGCTGAACTCCTCCCACATATCCCGGGGCTCGGCGCAGGAGTCGAGGCCGAGCTTCTGGCGCAGGAAGACCAGGAACCCCTCCTCGGAGTAGGCGGAGATGAGGCTGAAGGCGACCGAGGGCAGCATGAGGAGGAAGATTAAAAACAGGAGCTTCCCCTTCCGCCTCTTCCAGATGGGTACGTACTCCTCCGGCTTCTCGCCCGTGCGCAGGTTGGTCCTGCACTGGGGGCACTCGGTGGCAGGCAGCTTGACCATGATCCCGCAGACCGGGCAGTGCAGCTGGGCGCCGCCGCTCTCCGGCCGGTCGTCGTTCTTCTTGGCGGGCTCGCTGGTCTTGGGGAGCTTCGGGGGCTCGTCGAAGGGACTGGCGAAATTGGACATGGTCGCGGCCGGGCCTCGGGCGATGGGATTAGGATGACGCCGGCCGAAGGGCCGACGTTTGCCGCCAGAGTCTCCGGGGCCGGGAGGGCCGCCCGTCCCCCGTCGTGGCGTGACGCGAGCCCGGCGGGGAGGTCGGGCGCGAGTCGGCCGCCTTGATTTTTTTTGGTTTTGGGGGGAGTCTGGCGAACTGTCCGGCCGGGCGCGCGGGCCCCGCGTTCCCGGGGCTTCGGCTCGGCCTGAGACAACGTTAATTTTAACTGAATTTTAATCTTCTGGCAACCTATAATTTCCTTGATCGTTAAGTTAACTTTTTTAGATGCGAATGTCAGCCAATGACGGTTATGAAACTAGTCAGGATCACTTTTTGTCTCGCGATCAACGGGGCCGACTTTGGAAATTTTGGAAATTAAGGGGCCGGGGGCCGTCCCGCGCGTCGGGGCGGGCGGCCGTTCGGAGGAGGGCGGCCGTCCGGCGGCTATTTGGCGGCGGCGGCTATTTGGCGGCGGGCGGCCGGCGGTCGATCTTGATGATGACGCCCTCGACGGTGACCTGGCCGGTCTGGTGGAAGCTCTCGTTGTTGAGGGAGAAGAGGTAGGCCCGCTCGACCAGCGCGGGCTTGATGAGCGGCAGGACGTGCCGTTTGAAGTTCTCGGGGCTCAGGCTGTTGATCACGGGGACCCGGGGCCTGGAGCCCTCGGGGGCGGGGGATTTGAAAGAGCGGGTGGGGCCGCGCTCCAGAAGCGGGACCAGGTCCAGGGAGTCGGCTCCGACGGTGCCCAGCAGGTGGATGAAGTTGGCCTGGCTGAACTTGGAGCGGCCCACGTGCTTGACGGAAATCCCGCCCTCGGGGTCGGCCGAGATCTGCTTGTAGTTGGAGCCCAGGGTCCAGGAGGTCTGGCGGATGTTGTTGCTGATGGCCAAGTCGGAGAGGCCCAGCAGGACGCCCCTCGCGGGCAGCGGGGCCGCCGCGGGGCTCTCCAGGGTCTCCTTGGCGGGGAGGGCCGCCAGGGCCAGATAGTCGAGATAGTTCTGGGCCAGCCTGTCCTCCCTGGCCTCCCGGTTTTTGAGCTCCTCGCGCAGCATCAGGGAGGCGCGGTAGGCGGCGGCGGGCCTGCGGGCGACGTAGAGCTTGCGCATCTTGCGGAAGCCGGCCGGGTCGCGGTCGAGGTCCAGGGCCTCCAGGGCGAGGTTGAGCTCCACCGCCCGGGACTCGTTGCTCTCGCCCTCGGGGGGCTTTTTCTTGCGGCCGCGGACCACGTCGGGATGGAACGTTTTCTGCAGCGCCCGGTACATGGACTTCAGCACCCCGTGCAGCTCCCGCTCGGAGAGCTCGGCCACCAGGTCCGGGGTCAGGCCGAAGACCTCAAAGGGGTTTCTGGGCACGGAGGTTTTCCCAGGGGGCCGGGGCGCCGTTGACCAGCCGCGAGAAGGTCTGCCGCTCGGTGCGCACGGGCCCCACGGGGCTCAGGGTCACCCGGCCGGAGAGAAAGAGGTCGATGTCGGAGCCCTCGACGATGCG
The DNA here is from genome assembly GCA_031264015.1 of Deltaproteobacteria bacterium. GTDB lineage: Bacteria > Desulfobacterota > Desulfarculia > Adiutricales > Adiutricaceae > JAIRNQ01. The sequence continues at coordinate 8,889 of JAISET010000053.1, forward strand.
GCTGACCTCGTCGAGCCTGGTGCGCTGGTAGGTGGTCCGGCCCTCCTCGTCCCGCCCCAGCACGTACTTCTCGGTGATGGCGATGTGGTTCAGGGGCGTCCAGACCCAGTCGGGGTTGGTGACGACCGGCGGGATGTTCAGGTTGACCAGCACCCCCGGGGGGATCAGCCAGCCGGCGAACTGGGCGACCGCCTCGCAGGCCATGGCCGCCGCCCCGGCCCAGTCGTAGTTTTCCGAGCGCCCGAGGCTGACGGCCAGGGCTGGGTAGCCGATGGCCGCCGCCTCCAGGGCCGCCCCCACCGTGCCGGAATAGTTGGCGTCGTAGCCCAGGTTGGAGTCGTTGTTGATGCCGCTGACGACCATCTCCACGGGGTCGGCCGCCAGGGTGGTGCAGCCCAGGCGGACGCAGTCGGCCGGGGTGCCGCTGACGGCGTAGCCGGTCGCCCCGTCGGGCATGGGGGTGGGCGTCGCCAGCAGCGCGGAGTAGAGGGAGATGGACTGGGACTGGGCGCTCCTCTCGCGGTCGGGGGCGCAGGCCAGCACCCGGTGCCCCGCCTCCGTCAGCGCCCTGTAGGCCCAGTTGAGGCCGTCCGCCTTGATGCCGTCGTCGTTAACCAAAAGAATGCGCATAGGAAATATTAACCCGTCGCCTGTGAGACGTCGTTGGATGGCCGCCGACGCCCGCCGCGCCGGACGGCTGATCGGCGGGTCAGTCGATCGATCGAACAATCAATCGTCCTGACAATAAAATATCAAAAAGTCAGCCAATCAAAAAATCAACCAGTCAAACTATCAAATTATCAAACCGTCAGCCAATCAAACTGTCGTTCGTCCGCCGGCCGGACAGGCGGACAGGAGGATCAAAAACGGAGGGCGCCGCCGCGGGACGTCTCCCGCGACGTCGGACGGTCTTCGGAACCCGCCTCCGGGGAAAAACGCTATTTCTTGTCCAGCACCCTGGCCCTCATGGTGATGCGCATGGTGGGGTTTTCCGGGTCGTTGGAGAGGATGGTGGCCGACTTGTTGACGTTGTGGCCTGCCCACTCGGCGTAGAGGTCTACGGTCAGGGTGATCCGCCCCTCGTGCCCCGCCGGTATGAAGTTGGTGAAGCTGACCACGGAGCAGCCGCAGCCGGGGACGACGTCGGTGATGGCCAGGTTGCCCTCGCCCTCGTTTCTCACCAAAAACTCGTGGGTGATGGCGGTGCTGGGCTGGGCCTCCCCGTAGTCGAAGTCCGTCTCCGGCAGAACTATCTTCGGGGGGGCGGCCGCGGCGGCCAGCTCGTCCCTGGGGCCCGCCGGGGCCCTCTCGGGGTCGGGCGCGGCGGCGGCGTCGTCGGGCGGCGCGGGGTCCTCGGCCGGCGGGAGCTGAGCCGGGTTGTCGGCGGAGGGGTCCACGGCGGCGGCGTCGTCGTCGGGCGGCGCGGGGTCCTCGGCCGATGGGAGCTGGGCCGGGTTGTCGGCGGGGGGGGCCACGGCGGCGGTGATTCTCTGGGCGGCGAGGGAGGCGGCGCAGAACAGGGACAGGGCGAGGGCGAGAGTCAAAGCGGCAATGGCTGATGATGATTTCATCAAAACACCTCGTTGGGTGGCGTCGGTCGTCCGCCAGCTGTCTGTCCGGACTTTTCAGCTTCCCCGGTTTTTATCTTTTCCGGATCGTCATCCGAACAGCCGGCGCCGCGCGGACTGTTTGATTTGCCCCGAGGCGGCTCGGCGGCCGTTCGGGACATGGCGGCCTTTAGGAGATGGCGGCCGTTCGGGACATGGCGGCCTTTAGGAGATGGCGGCCTTCGGGACATGGCGGAACGTTCTGGACATGGCCGAGCGTTTCGGCCGCCGGTCCGCTGACGGACGCCGCCCGCCGACGGCCCGGAGGAGGCGGCAGGCCTGGGGCTCGGCTGATTCTACTGCCAATCAAGGGAAAAAGTCCAGAGTCCGCCGGAGGCCGGCTTCTTTTTCGGCCGGGGGAGGGGCGGCGTCAAAAAGCGTGCCGACGGGCGGCGGGCGGCGGGAGAGGGGGCGGAGAGGGGGAGGGGGCTCAGCCGAGAGCGGCTCAGCCGAGGGCGGCCCAGTCGGCGATCAGCCTGGGCCGGTTGGCTTCGAAGAGGCGGCACTCCTCCTCGGTCAGGGCCTCCATCTGCGGGAGGCTGAGGCCGGCGCCGTTTTTCAGCCAGCCGAGGAGCCGGGCGAAGAAGACGGCGGACAGGGCCTCCACGAAGCCGGGCTTGTCCTCGGGGCCGAGCCGGCGGAAGGCGGCGACGCTCTTCATGCAGACGTAGGCCCAGTCCTCGGGGGCGACTCCCAGCTCGTCGGGGGGCTCGGAGGTGATCTTCTGGAAGAGCCAGTCCTTGCGGCCGTCGAAGGCCTCGCGCCAGAGGTCCTTGCGCAGCCCGGCGATCCTTTGAATTTCCTCGGCGAAGACCTCCGGCGGGTCGACCTGGCGGGGGGCGATGATGGAGGGGGTCAGCTCGGTCCCGGTGACCGGGGTGGGCCGGGACCTTTTCACCTGGCCCCAGAGCCCGAAGAAGTCGGCCACCACCGGCAGCAGGCAGCCGGCGATGTCCCGGAAGTCGGCCCCGGCGTTCAGGCCCAGGGGGCTGTTCTGCCAGTGGACCCGGGGCGTGGCCAGAAACGACTGGCAGATCCTGGCCCCCCTGCCCACCGTCAGGACGGCCATGGTCAGCTCCGCGGCGGCGTAGGGCAGTTCTGTCGGCCACTTCTCGTAGCTTAGAAAATAGTCGTTGAGCTCTTTTGAGAAGGCGCGGTCAGTGTAGAAGGGCTGGCGCAGCCTGCGGCCGAAGACGGCCCTGAACATGGGGTAGCCGTAGAGGTTGGTGACGGGGGTGTCGAAGTTCAGCGAGTGGTAGAAGGGGGCGGTGTAGTCGGCCTGCCCGGAGAGGATCGGGGCCGCCAGACGGGCGATCCAGGTTCTCTTGACGCTGGGCAGGTCCGCGTCCAGGACGATGACGGCCCTGGCCCCGGTCCTTTTGGCCAGAAACATGAGGTTGAAGAGGTTCTGGACCTTGCTTCCGGCCCCGGGGGCGGCGGCCTGGTAGATCCTGGGCGCCGGGCAGGGGGCGGCCAGAAAGTCCTCCCGCAGCCTGCCCCCCTCCGAGCAGGCGCAGAGGGCCACGGCCGTCTTCTGTCCGGGGCAGGCCAGCGCCAGCCCCTCGTGGGCCTTGGTCAGGGGGTAGAGGACGTCCCCGGTCTGGGGGTCGGCCACGATGCCGACCAGGACGTCCAGCCCGTCCGCGCTCTCGGTGATGATTTCCTGGCCGATTCTGGCCTCGGGCCTAGCGTAGGTCATGGTGCCCCCCGGGCGGAGTCCCGGTCGTTAAAAAATGTCGCCGCCGCATGCGCGGCAAAAAAGCGGGCCCCGCCCTGGCGGGAAGACTCGGCGCGGAGAAAAAAAACAGGCCCCCGGCCGCCCCGGCCGTCGTCTTCCGGTCTTCTCGGGGCCGGGGGACGACGCGTCGGGCCGCCTGCGGGCTGGGGCGCGGCTGTCTGCGGGGAGCGACCTGGTCTGGTCTGCGTCGGACGGGCGTCCCGGGGGCCTGGGGCCGGGGCGCGGTGGGCGGACAAGATGACCGTGTGGGCCGGCGCCTTCAGGCTTCCGGCGGCCCGGGGGGCGGCCCGCCTCCCAAAAAAACGCGGGCGGCCCGCCGGGCGGGACCCGGCGGGCTTGGAGATTGTTTTCAGACCGGCGCCGGCTTTAGGCTCCAGGTTCGAATCCTGGCGGGCCCTCCGTTTTTTTTAGGGCGGGGCGGCAGTCCGGCCGAGGGTCCGGCCGCGGGTCCGGGCGGCGTCATGAGGAGGACCATTCGTTGCTCTTCTTTGCGGAAAAATAAACCGGCCGCGGTTTTTTTTGGTCTTTTTCCCAAGCCAAAGCCTGGCGAGCAATGATTGGTTCGTCTTTTCCGCAAAAAAGAAATATTTCGCCGCGGGCGCCGGGGGCCCGCGGCAAATATTTGCTTGCGGCGGCCGGCCGGGCGCCGGGCCGGAAGTCTTTAACCGATAACTACGGCCGATAGTCCCCCGATTCACCGGGGCTTACCCGCCGCGGCCATCTATTTCGGTCCCAGTAGTCCATGAGATTCTACCAGAGGACTTTTTTTTCTGTCAACACTAAACTTAACCGCCCGGCGACAGACCTGAAATTCCCATTGGGACCTGAAATTCCCGTCGGGACCGGGGGCGGCCCGACGCGGCCGGCGGCCAAAAAATATCGCTGTCCCCAAGTTCCCTCATATGCTTCTATTTTACAACACCGGGTTCCGGAAATCAAACCGCCGCCGGGCGGCCGTCCCCGGGCGGGCGAAATCCGTTTCCAAGCCCCCGGTTTGCGCTGGACTTTCGAGCCTTGTTGGGCTATTATGACCCCGAATTCCGCGCGACTTAGCCGAGGGCAGAAACCGAGTCGTTTGACCTTGTCGGGCGGCCCGGCGGGAACTTATGCCTGGGACACTAAAAACCAGACGATGGTCATGCCTTTTTTCCGCTTTTTATGGGCGGAAAGCACCAAGTTGCTGTCGTCCGGTCGTCCGGTCTCCCCTGGCAGTCCCGGTTTTTTCCACGGCCGTCCAGCGGGCGGCGGCGGGGTTCCAGCCCCTTTGTTCCGGCGGCGTCTCGCCCTCTTTTTTTGTCCGGGCCGCCCAGATTATTTTTGACTGCCGACAGCGCGGCTTGACGCTTCAAGCCTACCCGCCCCGGGCCGGGAGCCCGACTAGGAGGATAATCACCATGACCAAATGCGTATTTCTGGCCTCCACCGATGCGAACACCGAAAGGCCGAAGGCAGCGGAGGCCTTTCTGAAATTTTGCGAGGGGACGGGGGCCAAGCCGGGCTTCTTCAAGACCGTGCTCAAGGACCCCGAGAACTGCGAGAGGGTCAAGACCCTGGCCGCCAAGCACGGCCTGGCCCCGCGGGACCTCTACGGCGTCTCCTTGCAGGAGGCCGTGGGCTACCTGAACTCGGGCCGGGAGCTGGCCCTGATCGAGGAGGTTCTGGCCAGGTATAGCAAGATCGCCGGCCGCTTCGACTGCGTCCTCATCGAGGGCGCCGACCTGGTCGACGTGGCCGCCTACGCCCTGCAGGGCCTCGACGGCAAGCTGGCCGCCAACCTGGCCGCCCCCGTCGTCCTGCTCTCCACCGCCGGCGCCTGCCTGGCCGCCTCCGGGGTGCGCTACTACAAAAGCAACCACGCCGAGGTTATCTCCGTGGTCCTGGCGGGGGACACCACCCTCGAGGAGGCCGGGGCCATCGACATCCTCAAGGACGTCGACGTCTCGGTCGTCAAGCCGGCCGACTACGCCTCCCTGCCCGAGGGCATCCACAAAAAGGTGGCCGCCTTCAAGCCCTCCGTGGTCACCCCCAAGCGCTTCGAGTTCGATCTGATCACGCGCGCCCGCTCCCGCAAGATGCGCATCGTCCTGCCCGAGAGCGACGACGACCGCATCCTGCAGGCGGCCGACGACATCCTGCGCCGCGACTTCGCCGACCTGGTCATCCTGGGCCGGGCGGACGCCGTCCTGGCCAGGGGCAAGGAGCTGGGTCTCGCCAACCTGGAGAAGGCCCAGCTGGTCGACCTGAAGACCGCGCCCTTCCGCAAGGAGCTGGTCGACAAGTTCTTCGAGCTGCGCAAGTCCAAGGGCATCACCCCCGAGCAGGCCGAGGCCCAGATGAACGACCGCAACTGGTTCGGGACCATGATGGTCAAGACGGGCAAGGCCAACGGCATGGTCTCCGGCGCCGCGGGCACCACCGCCGACACCATCAGGCCGGCCCTCTCCATCATTAAAACCAAGCCCGGCTGCTCCATCGCCAGCTCCGTCTTCATCATGTGCATGGCCGACCGCATCCTCATCTTCGGCGACTGCGCCATCAACACCAACCCCAATCCCCAGCAGCTGGCCGAGATCGCCATCATCTCCGCCCAGACCGCCAAGGCCTTCGGGGCCGAGCCCAGGGTGGCCATGCTCAGCTACTCGACCGGCAGCTCCGGCACCGGGCCCGACGTCGAGGCAGTCCACGCCGCCACCAAGGCCGCGCTGGAGGCCGCCGAGAAGCTCTATCCGGGCCTGCCCCTGGACGGCCCCATGCAGTTCGACGCCGCCCTCGACGCCCGCACCGCCAAGAGCAAGATGCCCAACTCCAAGGTGGCCGGCCAGGCCACGGTCCTCATCTTCCCCAGCCTCAACGCCGGCAACATCGGCTACAAGGCCGTCCAGAGGACCAGCGGCGCCGTGGCCATCGGCCCCATCATCCAGGGCCTCAACGCCCCGGTCAACGACCTCAGCCGCGGCTGCACGGTCCCCGACATCATCAACACCGTGGCCATCACCGCCGTCCAGGCCCAGGCCGAGACAGGCAAGTAGGCCGCGCGCGGCTTGCCGGGCGGCGGAGTAAAAACTCCGACGCCCGAACGGGCGGGGCCCCGCCGCCGGGAAAATCGATTTTCCGGCGGCGGCCGCGCCAAACAAGCGGCTTCGGGTCGTCCGACGGGCCCGTCCCGTCGGGCGGCCTTCGTCAAAAGCGGCGTCGCGTCTGTCCTCTCAAATTTTCAACTTTTCAACTTTTTAACTTCTCAACTTTTCAATTTTTTCCTCTTTTTTGGGCTTTCCGCTTTTTCAATGAACGATCAACCTCCTCATGAGCAAACGTCCGGCCCCCGCCCGCCCGGCGACGATGTTTTTCGTCCGAGTCCCGGGCAGGGGGCTTTTTTTAGGCCGGCCGCGGGGCGGGCCCTCGTTTGCCACCAAGACGGCCGAAGGCCTCGCGGGGTGCGCCGATTATGACTAAAAAACCAACGGCCGGGACCGCCGGCGACTCCAGGGGCGGCGCGCGGGTGGGCTTTCTGGGCTACGGGCGGATGGCCCAGGCCATCAGCCAGGGCCTGGACCGCTCGGGGCTCGTCCCCTACGCCGGCCAGGCGGCCTACGACATTTTGACGGACAAGCTCGAGGGGCTGGCCGGGGAGCGCGGCTTCAAGCCGGCCGGCTCGGTGGGCGGGCTGGTGGGCTCCGCGCCTTTGATCATCGTGGCCGTCAAGCCCCACCAGGTCAGCCGGCTTCTCCGCGAGGCGGCCGCCGCGGCGACTGACCAGCTGTTCGTCTCCATCGCCGCTGGCGTGACCTTGAGCGACCTGGCCGAGCCCCTGCCCAAGACCGTCGGGCTGGTGCGGGTCATCCCCAACATCCCGGCCCTGGTGGGGCAGGGCATGACCCTGATCTGCGCGCCGGAGGGCGGCCCGCCCGAGAATCTTCGTCGGGCCAGGGAGATCTTCGAGGCCGTGGGCTCGGTGGCCGTCCTCGACGAGTCCCTCTTCAACGAGGGCACGGCCGTCAGCGGCTCCGGCCCGGCCTACTTCTTTTTGTTCATGGAGGCCATGATCCGCGGGGCGGCCCGTCTGGGCCTCACCTGGGACCTGGCCCGGGAGCTCGTCCTCAAGACGGCCCTGGGGTCGGCCCAGACCGCCCTGGCCAACCCCGGCCTGTCGCTGGCCGACCTGCGGGACCAGGTGGCCTCCCCGGGCGGGACCACCGCCGAGGGGCTGCTGGCCATGGAGGAGGGCGCCCTGACCGCCGTGGTCCTCCACGCCCTGCAGGCCGCCTCCGACAAGGGCCGCGACCTGACCTGAGCCGGCGGCGGGGAGGGGAGGGGGCCGACGACGACGGTCGGCGACCGACGACGACGGGGGGCCGATGATGATGATGACGGGGGGGGCGATGATGACGGCGGCGGAAGGCCTGCCGGATCCGACCGGCCTTTCGACGTCTTCGGAAGTCCCGGGAAGTCTTTGCCGGCCTGCGGCGGTCTAACGCGCGGCAGTCGATGTCGCAAGCGGTATGGCCGACAAATATCTCACGCAATTCTCCTTGCGCGGGAGACTCATGTCGGCATGCCGCCAGTTCGTAGGAGTCCGGGCCTGCCGTCGCGTGATTCCTCGACAACCTCCGTCAGTCTTTAATGGCTTGGGGGCGCGGTTTCCGAACCAGAGCTCGGAGCCGGAACCATTAACGCCCCTGTCCGTTCATAACGGCGAGGGCTTTATGCGAAGGCCAGGCGTTGTGAATCTGATGGTTTACATCGTTCGAGCCTCCGGCTGGCCCGACAGGCCCGTTCTTGTCGGCCCGCCCGCCCCGGCCGGGGGGGCTCCGCGCCGAATGTTTCATTGATTTGGTCTTACAAGTATCCTTGCAGCCTGTAACCAACTTGATTATTCTAAGAAGCTGTCTGGAAAAATATTTTAAACTGCTGAAATCTGAATATTTTAACTTATTTACTTAACTTGCTATATATTGTGGTCGAGAGACGATTTGGCACTAGCCTGCCGCTTGAAAGCAACTATCATGCCAAAAATGGAGGTTTTAGACGAAGTCTTTGTAAAATTTTGACGCTTTCGCCATGGAAAAAAGACCGAAATAGTTGTGTTCTTCGCCCTCGTTTCGTATATAATGCCCTGGCCCGTCCGATGACCGGCCGGGATTTTTTTTTGAGGTTCCCATCGATGTGTCAGAAGTTTCCCACCTCCCTCAACACCCCGCCGACGTCCCCCGCCATGGTCAACTTTGACGACCGCCTGGACTGCTGGGGCTCCTTCAGCTCCCAGGACCACGTCTGCCTGACCTGCTGCGCGCTGGCCATCAGGTGCGCCCTGGCCCGGGACGACTACGCCGAGACCCAGAAGGCCCAGGATCTGGCCGTCCAGGGCTCGCCATTTCTCCGTCATGACTGCCAGTGACAACGCTCCGATGCCCCGGGAGGGCGTGCCCGTCCCGGAGCCGCCCGTGACCGCGCCTCCGAGGCCCGCGAGGCCGGCGTCGTTATTGCTGGCGCTCCTGCTGGTCCTGTCCTTCTGCCTGGCCGGCTGCGCCGCCAACACCCGGGCTCTCTGGGAGCGGGAGGTGCGCCGGGGTTTCGCGGCCGGCTTCGAGCCCCAGGACCTGCCCGCCCCGCCCTTCAGGCTGGCCGGGCTGTTGAAGGGCGCCTCCGGCCGGGAGCTGGTGGTCTATCTCGAGGGCGACGGGCGGGCCATCGTCCGGGGCCGCCCATCCCTGGACCCCACCCCCTCCACGGCCCAGGGCCTCGAGCTGGCCCTCCTGGACCCGTCGCCCCTGGTCCTGTATCTGGCCAGGGTGGGCCAGTACATGCCCGCCTACTCGGGCGAGCGCTATCAGAAATACTGGTCCGAGGGACGCCTGGCCCCCGAGGCCGTCGCCGCCGCCAGCTCCGCCATCGACGAGGTCAAAAGGAAGACCGGGGCCCAGTTTCTGCACCTGGTGGGCTACTCCGGCGGGGGCGGCCTGGCCGTCATCCTGGCGGGCACCAGGGCTGACGTCCTGAGCCTGGTCACCGTGGCCGGCCTGCTGGACATTGACTGGTGGGTTAAAAACAACGGCTGGCGGCCGCTCTCCGGCTCCGTCAACCCCGCCGACTACGCCGTGGTCGTCAGCGGCACCCCCCAGTTGCACGTCTACGGGGCCCGCGACAACGTCATCACCCCGGCCATGTCCCAGAGGTTCGACTCCCTGGCCGGCTTCGCGGATCTGACCCGCATAGGGCTCCCCCTCGACCACTTTTCCGGCTGGACCGCCGCCTGGCCGGGCCTGCTGCGGGAGAGGATCCTTCCCCTAAGGGAGAAGGCCGG
>JAISET010000140.1 GCA_031264015.1 Deltaproteobacteria bacterium
AAACTTTGAAAGCTGTACTAGAAAAAAGATTGAAAATAAATTAGGTTTAGTCATGGAGTCACCCTCCAGTTAGAGAAAGGGGGGCCAAAAAAATTTTTCGAAAGTACTTAGTAGTATTACTACCAACTCAAATAAAAGGCTGGAGAATCCTTTGACAAAGAGGCAACGAATTATCCTTGATGCTTTTAATATTGGTGAAAAGAGATTGAAGCCTATCTTGCCAGGGCCAATTGACGGGCGCCCGGCTCCAACGAACTGAAAAAACTCGCTTGTCTTTGCATGCGCTAAAAATCGAGGAGAGTTTTAGGAAAAAAGCCCGGCGCGCCCCGCGAGAAAAAGGACGCGCCGGGCTTTTTGTGTCCGGCAAGTTCTAATTTAAAGCCTGAAGCTCAAACTTAAAATTTGATTTTTAGACCCGTAAATTTGAAGTTAAAAGTTAAAAGATGATTAACGGCCAGATGCCGCCGAAAATATGTCTTCAAACTCCCTCTGTTTTAGAACTCCCGCCTGGGGTCGTGGGAGCCCAGGACCGCGCCGGTCTCGGGGTTGATCCAGATGGCGTTGACGTCGCCCATGACGTCCTGGACGGAGACGTTGTAGCCCATCTCGACCAGCTTGTCGGAGACGTCCTTGACCAGGCCGAAGGGCTCCACCCGAAGCTCGTCGGGCAGCCACTGCATGTGGATTCTCGGGGCCTCCACCGCCTCGCTGACGTTCATGCCGTGGTCGATGATGTTGGAGATGACCTGGAGGGTCGTGGTGATGATGCGGGAGCCGCCGGGGCTGCCGGCCACCAGGAGCACCTTGCCGTCTTTCAAGACCAGCGACGGGGACATGGAGCTCAGCGGCCGCTTGCCGGGCTCGATGCAGTTGGCGTCGCTGCCGACCAGGCCGTAAATGTTGGGGACCCCGGCCTTGGCGGCGAAATCGTCCATCTCGTTGTTTAAGAGAAAGCCCGCGCCCATGACCGCGGCGGCGCTGCCGTACCAGTCGTTGATGGTGTAGGTGACGGAGACGGCGTTGCCGTTTTTGTCGACGACGGAGTAGTGGGTGGTGGACTTGCCCTCGTTGACGGGCTCGAGGCCGGGCTTGACCTCGGAGCTGGGCGTGACCTTCTTGTCGTTGGCGACGATCTTGTCGTAGATCTGCTTGGCGTACTCCAGGCTGGTCAGCCGGTCGACCGGCACCTTGACGAAGTCGGGGTCGCCCATGTACTCGGAGCGGTCGGCGTAGGCGTGGCGCATGGCCTCGGCCATCAGGTGGACGGTCTCGCTGGAGGCGAAGCCCATGGCGCCGATGTCGGCGAAGGACATGACGTTCAAAATCTGCAGAAGATGCGTCCCGCCGGAGCTGGGCGGGCTCATGGAGACGATGTCGTAGCCCCGGTAGTTGCCCTTGATGACCTCCCGCCAGGCCACCTTGTACTGCTCGAGGTCCGCCAGGGTGATGAGGCCGCCGTTCTTGGCCATGTCGTCGGCGATCAGCTGGGCCGTCGTCCCCTTGTAGAAGCCGTCGTCGCCGCTCTCGGCGATTCTCTTAAGCACCTCGGCCAGGTCCTTCTGGACGAACAGCTCGCCCTCCTGGTAGGTGCCGCCGTCCGGCTTCATGAAATATTTCTTGGTGGACTCGAAGCGGGCGAACCTCTCGGCGTAGTCGGCCATGGTGATGGCCCCGAACTCGTTGGTCTCGAAGCCCTCCTCGGCCAGCTTGATGGCCGGGGCGATAATCTCGGACAGGGGCTTGGTGCCGTGGGCGGCCAGCATGGCGTTGAGGCCCGCCACCGTCCCCGGGACGCCCGCGGCAAGATAGCCGATCGTGCTGGCCTCGGGCACGACCTCGCCGTCCTTGTCCAGGTACATGTCCCTGGTGGCGGCCAGGGGCGCCTTCTCCCTGAAATCCAGGGCTATGGTCTCTTTGCCCGCGTTGTGGATGATGGCGAAGCCGCCGCCGCCCACGTTGCCGGCGGCGGGCAGGACCACCGCCAGAGCGTAGCCCACGGCCACCGCGGCGTCCACGGCGTTGCCCCCGTCGTCCAGGACCTTCTGGCCGATGGCGTCGGCCAGGCGGTGGCTGGAGAGGACCATGCCGTTCTCGCCCCCGCGCAGGGGCGGGTAGGCTGCCGCCCACGAGACGGCGGGCATGGCCAGGGCCAGCAGAAGAATTGCCAGGACTAAGACCGCCGGGCGCCGGCGCTCGTTTGCAAACATGTCGTGCCTCCTAGAAAAATGACCGAAAAAGGTCGGCTTGTGACCAGATCCTGACGACCACAGAAAGTTGATCGCAATTAAAGGATAAAGTCTTCAAAATTCACTTTTTGCGACTAAATGTCGCCAAAAAGATGTCGGTTAGATTTCCTCGGCGAACGGGCGAACGTCCGCCCGGCCGGGGAAAAAAAAGGGCGGTTGAATTTTTGTCGCGGGTTTGGACGAAAAAACGAGTCTAGCATATTTTAGACGGCCGGTGGAAAAAAATTGCCTTACGACTGCCTCCCGTCCAAACTTGTCAATTTTCCTGGCGCGTCGTCAGGGAGCGGCCGTCGGCCCCTCCGTCGGCCCCTCCGTCGGCCCCTCCGTCAGCCCCATCGTCAGAACCTCCGTCAGCCCCGCCGTCCGGCCTGCCCTAGCTTGGGGTATCTTTTTCCCGTTTTTTCCAGTCCCCCGGAGAGCGGGGCGGCCAGGTTATTCGGACATTTGAATTAGGCGTCGTTGAAGAGGCCGCCTGGACGCCGCTTATTTTTCGCAACGAATATTTTTGCCCGCCGCCAACCGGTCTGTGTCCCACCTGTCAAATTTTAAAGCGATGCTCAAAGTGGTCTGAATTTTCTTGACAATTAAGATGAATTGAATATTGACATATTTTTTCTCAAGCCCGCTTGCTATTTTCAGAAAATTTTTTTATCATTCCTTTGGCAGTATGTTAAAAGCTCTTCCTGGACAGACCGTTCCGCTGATGCCCCGTCATTTTTTTTTTTAGCGTCGCGATTTCCTATTTGGCGTTTGTCCGTTTTCCTATTTTTCCGATCTTAGGTTTTTTCTAACCCTTGTGCTTTTCACCCCGCCGCCGTTTGTTTCCGGCGCCTTTCCCCCGGTTTGTTTTTCCCCACTCCCACGTAGCCGGACGGCCCGCCAGGACCGGGGCCGCCCGCCAGACTGGCGGCGACGACGAAAAGACGTCCGTTTTTTATCGATTTTTTCGAAAAAAACCTCTTTTCGTCTACTCGGCGCGGAAGGAATATTTTCCCTATGAGCAAGTTGGCTATTATTGGCGGCGCCGGCGGCCTCGGCTCGACCATGGGCTTCTACCTGGGCCTCGGCGACTATTTCGACCACATCTCACTCATCGACCGCAAGCGCAACGTCCTGGAGACGCATCTGATCGACCTGGCCGAGTGCTTCAGCGAGGAGACGCCCACGACCATCTCCGGCGGCGGCTACGAGGAGCTGGAGGGGGCGGACCTCATCATCTTCGCGGCGGCCGCCAGCGGCAGGCAGGTCTCCTCTCGAAACGAGTACCTGAAGACCAATCTGTCCCTGGTTCAGGGGGCGGCCAAGCAGATCAGGGAGCTGGCCCCCGAGGCCACCCTGGTCTCCTGCACGGCCCCCGTCGACGTCTTCGTCCAGGTGTTTTTGCGCGAGCTCGGCTGGGACCGCCGCCGGGTCCTGGGCTTCTGCCGCAACGACAGCCAGCGCTTCCGCTACATGGCCGCCGAGGTCCTGAAGCTGGAGGACCCCTCCCAGGTGGGCGGCATGGTCGTCGGCGAGCACGGGGAGACCCAGGTGCCCCTGTTCTCCACCCTTTCCTACAAGGGGGCGCCCGTCGAGACCACGCCCTCCGAGCGCAAGGCCATCGAGGAGATGGTCAAAAACTGGTACGTCCACTGGCAGTCCCAGGACGCCGGCCGCACCACCACCTGGACGTCCACCACCGGCGTCTGGCACACCGTCGTCGATTTGAACCTCGCCCCCAGGACCGTCGAGGGCGAGGAGCGCCGCGACGCCAACCGCGTCTTCCACCGGGAGCCCACCCAGGGCATGGGCTCGGTCCTGCTGGACGGCGAGTACGGGCTGAGGGACGTGGCCCTGGGCATGCCTCTGGTCCGCGGGACTCACGTCTGGGGCGGCGTGGTCGAGCTGGAGTTGTGGCCGGAGGAGACGGGGCGCCTGAAATTATCCGCCGAGCGGGTCAGGGGACTCTACGCCGAGACTCTGGCCTAAACGCCTAAATGTCTTTCATGACGCCCTCCTGAATAAAATTTGCGAGGCGCCTGATATTTCCCAAACCTAAAAACCACGACGGCCGTCAGGCTGGGGGCCGTCGTGGTTTTTCAATTTTAAACTGATTTATTTTTCAACTGGTTTATTTTTTTTATTCGTCGCGACCGGACATGACGCGCGTCATTTTTGTCCATGTCGCCAATGCCGTCGTTAACGTCGTTAGCATTATCGTCTTCGTCGCCGCCGTCACCGACTTCGAACCCTGCCGGTCGCCGCCGACGTCCTCGCCGCTCACCGGGCATTTTCCCTCTCGAACCTGTCGATTATGTCCGGCTCCTTGAGAATTGGGTCCGCCATGCCGAAGGCCGCTGTCCCGGCGGTCTCAAAAAGCCCGGCCATCGCCTGGCAGTCGCGGTTGCCGCCGGTCGGAAGAACCGGCGCGTCGACGGACTCGCGACTATGGCCCCTTTTTATGAAACTCCTCGTAAATTTCCGCCATGTCGGCGTCGGGGTCCGACTGGACGTTGAACCAGCCGGCCGGGACCTCGACGGCGTCGACGCCCGGCTCGGCCAGTTTCCGGCAGACCTTGATGCTGTCCTCGAAGGTCGGCGGGTCGGCCATGAAGTCCTCGACGTTGATCTTGACCCGGACGGGAAAGCCGCCGCCCACGGCGCCCCTGACCGCCCGGACCGTCCCGCGGAGAAACCTGGCCCTGTTTTCCAGAGCGCCGCCGTATTGGTCCGTCCGATGATTGTCATGGGGCGTCGGAAACTTGCTCGGGAGATAATGGCGCGCCCCGCGTGTCCCCACCCCGTCGTAGCCGGCGGCGACGGCCCTTTTGGCGGCGGCCGCGAAATTGTCCGCGATCTCTTTAATCTCCTCCGCGGTCATGGCCCTGGTCCTGAGGCCCGTGGCCGGGTTCAGGACGGCGCTTTGCCCGGGAGCTCGCGGCCCCTGTTGTCCCCGACGTCGCCGCGGGAGCCGGAGCAGGCCATCTGCATGATTATTTTGGCCCCGTTCTCCTTGACGGCCGCGGCCGGGGCGCGGCGGTTCCCCATGTGTTTGTCGTCCGGCAGGCGGGGGGAGGGCAGGTGGTCCTCCCGGCCGTCGACGCTGACAAAGCCCGCGACGATCGCGGCGACTCCGCCCCTGGCCACCTCGGCGCGCGTCTGTTTTTTGTAAAAACTAATCGCCTTCCATACTAGAAAGTCACATTATCAGCATCATTACGAGCTAATTCCCCAGAAAAGCCAAATTTCCCGCTCGAAACAGGTAGGCGACAAGTCGAACATCGTGCCGTTCCCGGTCGTCAGTCGGCTTGCAATTGTTCGTTCACAGGTTTCCGGCCGATTTTTCGGGTCGCCCGCGGGCGTCAGCCGCCCCCGACAGCCGCCAGCCGACGGGGGCCTGCCCCGCGGTCCCCGCAAATCGGGGAACGGGTGTTCGGGTCGGGGAACGGGTGTTCGGGCCGGAGTCGGGGCGGGTTTTCGGGCGCCGGGGGGGCCGGCTTTTTCTTGTGATAACGGGCTCTTTTTGCTATACTTGACTCCGCCTACTCGGGGAATTTGGTTTTTTTAACCGTAACGAGCCTTTTTTCTGGGTTTATTGTTGTTTCCGCTTTCTTTGGGCTAACGCTTGTTAGTCTTCTCGGATGTTTTTCGGGGTTTGGGGCCGCGTCGTCCTGTCGGCCGGCCGCCTTGCCGCTCGCTCGGCCGCTCGGTCTGCCGCTCGGTCTGCCGCTCGGTGGACGTTTAGTTTGTCTTATGTTCCTGCCGTCTGATTGGCAACGTTAATTTGGGGACTTTCACTCTAAATTAGGTTGAAAGTTTAGAAATCGGGGTTGGCGGGGTAAAAAAATTAGCGACAAAAATTAGGATCTTATTGCGCAATTGTTTAAATTTTAACTAATTTTTAACTAAATATAGCTCAATTAGTCTTAAACGTATGCGAGAACGGCTGATTACGCTTATTTTGGCTTACAGAAAAGAACGCCGGGACTTAACAAATCGGTCTAAAAAAGCTAAGGTAAAAGTCGCGGGGGTTGTTTCCCGCCGGAAAGGCGCCGGGCGTTCCCAAAACTGGTCGTTTGACGCCATGTTAAGCTAATTTTTAGCCGGGGCTCAAGGAATCGGGGAGTATTTTTCTTTTTTCACCCGATTTTTTCCCCCGGCGGGGGTCGGGTTTTTATCGTCGGCGGGCCTGCCGCCCGACCGTTTGTTTGAGACGGTTTTTCCGACGTCTTTTTTGGCGTTCTTTCGACGTTCTCGCGGACGTTCTGACGTTCTTTTTCCGAACCCCCGGTCGGCTTGTCTTTTCTTTAGTTTTTTTCCCGGCTTTATGCCGCCGGTTTTCTGGCGGATGGCTTTGGTGTTGGAGTGACCGTGTATAATCGCTGCGCCGAACTGTTGGCCGAGCACGCCGCCAAGGTTTTTGAGACAATGACGGGCCTGCGTCCAGGGCGGGAGGTCGCGGCCTCCGGGGACGCGACCCGGACGCCCAGGTACACCCTCGGGGTGCGGGTGGGGTTCGCGGGGAGGACGGGGGAGGGGGCTCCTCTGGAGGGCTTCTTCGTCTGCGCCTTCGAGACCTTCGAGTCGGCCCGGGACATCGCGGGCCTGATCGCCCAGAAGCTCGGTCTGGAGACGCCCCCGGCCGACGACCGGGCCGGGGTCGACGACGTTTTGGGCGAGTTTTTAAACATCGTCATCGGCCTGACCTGCTCGGACTGGGCCGAGCGCGGCCTGGCCACCGTCTTCGACCCGCCCCAGCCCATGGTCGTGCACTCTTTTTCCGACGTGCCCCCGGGCTCCAGGGGCTTCCATCTGACCCTCTCGGCCGACGGCCATCCGGGGGTCTCCATCTTTCTTGTCTTCCTGTCCGACGGGGCGAGACCGTCGGAGTGAGAAACCGGGCGGCCGGGGGTTTTTCGCCCGCGGCCGCCGGCCGGGGCGCCTATGCCGACCACCAGCTGGAAATCCCTGTTCGCCGCCAACCACTTCGCCGTGGGGGCCGTCATGATCGTGCCCACCGAGCTGGTCCGCCGCCAGATCGAGGAGGAGATCCTCGCCGAGCGCGAGGTGGTCATGGGGCCCAAGGTCATGACCTTCAACGTCCTGGAGAAGCTCCTTTCCTCCGAGCTGGGGGCTGCCCCCCTGGACAGCATGCTCAGGCTCATGGCCATCAACGTCGCCGCCCCCGACCTCTGGACGCCCCTGGGCCTGCCCGGCCAGCTGGACCAGGCCCGGGTTCTTGACCTGGCCGACCAGCTGGGCGACGTCTTCGACCGTCTGCGGCTGGCCGGGGTCACCTACGAGGCCCTGGAGGCTTTGGAGCCCAAGGCGGTGACCTCGGTTCTGGCGGACGTCTTCCGGCGCTTCGACGCCTGGCGCGGCGAGAGGGACGACGAGCACTCCCGCAGGCGCAAGCTCATCGAGGCCCTGACCGCCGGGCACAGCTTTCGGTTTCTGGCCGAGGTGGAGGTGGTCTGGTGCCTGCACTCGGCCCGGCTCTCCCCCTTTGAGACGGAGTTTTTGAAGGCCCTGGCCTCCCAGCTGCGGGTCGAGCTGCAGCTCTCGGCCCCGGCCTGGCTCCTGGCCGAGGAGATCCCCCCGGGGGCGGGCTACCACAGGCTCAGGCTCATCCGCGACCTCGAGAAGTCCAAGGCGCCCGGGCTCAATCTGACCTGGGCCGACCCCGGCGTCGACTCGGCCGACATCCCCGAGGCTTTGCGCTACGCCTCCGAGAACCTCTTCGGGCCCAGGCCCAAGACGCCCGCCCCGGACCCCGGGGGCGTGCTGACCGTCACCAGGATGCCCTACCGCTACCACGAGGCCGAGGAGGTGGGCAGGCGGATCAAGGCCCTGATGGCCGCGGGCGTCCCGGCCAGAAAGATCGGCGTGGCCGTCCCCTCGGTGGCAGGCTGGGTGCCGCACCTGCGGGACTGCTTCCGGCGCTTCCGGCTGACCATGCGCTACACCCGCGAGGTGCCCCTCTCCGACTATCCGCCGGTGGCCGCCCTGCTGGATTTGTTCGTGTTCTTCGGCTCGAACTGGGAGCTTCGCAGGATCGTCAAAATCTTCGAGTCGCCCTATTTCACCTTCAACGTGGGGCACTTGTTGAGGCCCTATCTGGCCGACATCGGCATCACCGACACCCGGGCGGCCGGGGGCTTCAAGGTCAACTTCGACAAAATCTCCGACCCGGCCTTGAAGGAGAAGCTGCGGCCCGTCTACAAGGCGGCGGCGCGGCTCAAGGACGCCGAGATGAGCCTGGTCTCGGCCAAGAGCTGGAAGTCCTTCCGGGACAGGCTCCAGGGCATCGTCAAGGATTTCGGCTGGCCGGGGACGGCCCCCGTCGAGCCCCCGGCCCGGAGCTTCGAGCACTCTTTCTTCGAGCGGACCGCCGCCGACTCCGTGGCCGTGGAGCGCATGGCCGAGTGTCTTGGCAGGCTCTTCGACTGCCTGGTCAACAGTCACCACGCCCCGCAGATCGGCCTCGAGTCCTTCAGGCTCTGGCTCGGGCGGGTCATGGGGGAGACCTTGATGCCGGGTCTCGGCGGCGCCCCCATGGGCGTCCACGTCATGAACTATTTCGACCTGCACGGCGCCCGCTTCGAGGCCCTGTTCCTGATGGGCCTGAACGACAAGGTCTTCCCCTCGGCCGCGGCCGAGGGCTGCTGGTGGCCCGAGGAGCTGGTGGAGGCGCTGGCCGGCGGCGCTTTGGGACGCAGGCTTTGGTCGAGCGCCTCGGACTCCTACCAGCAGCAGGAGGACATGGTCGCCCAGGCCTTGTCGCAGGCCGGGCGCGTCTTCATCTCCTTTCAGTCCAACACCGAGGACCAGCGGCCGGCCCTGCCGTCGCCCTTGGTCGACAGCCTGATCGACCTCTTCGGCAAGGAGAATCTCCCGGTCGAGTCCGTCGGCTGGCCCCTGCCGCCCCCCGCCGACTGCGCCGCCGAGCCCGGCGAGCTCTGGCTCAACCTGGCCGTGCGCCGACCGGGAGACGAGCCCCCCGGTGTCTTCAGGGAGATCTCCGGCCTGCCGCCCGCCGAGGTGACCGACCTCTGGAAGTCCGTGGGCAACCGCCGCCGCCGCCTGAACAACTACCAGACCCAGCTCAAGTCCGAGCAGGTCGCCGCCTGGCTGGCCACCTTGAAGCGGCACGCCGGGAGGCCTCTGACCAGCGTCCGGCCCCTGACCGCCTACGCCACCTGCCCCCGGGCCTTCTGGTACGGCCAGATCCTGGACCTGGCCCCCTGGTCGGGCCCGTTGGAGACCTGGCCCAGCGCCGCCCAGGGCGAGGTGGTCCACCAGACCCTGGAGAGGTTTTTGGCGCCGTTGCTGACCGGGGAGGAGCACGACTACGGGGCCACCCGCCTCAAGTACATCTACTGGGAGGTGGTCCACCGCCACTTCTGCTCCCGGCCCATCGGCCGCAAGCCCGTCTACGAGGCCCTGAGCAAAAAGATCGAGACGTCTTTGATGTCCTGGCTCGAGCGCCACGGCAATCTCGCCAAGCTGAACCTGGCGGCCCTCGAGTGGTCATTCGGGCCCAGCCAGGGCCACTCGGCCCCGCCCTTCGAGGTGGAGTCGCCCTCGGGCTCCTTCTATCTGACCGGCCGCGTCGACCGCATCGACCGGCAGGGGGGCCACGTGGTCGTCCGGGACTACAAGATCAGCCGCACCTCCTACTACGGCGACGAGAAGAAGAAGCCCGCCGACGGTTTCCGGCCCGCCTGGCACTACCCCATGATCCTCTACGCCCTGGCCGCCGGCGCCCACTTCAAGGCCGACGCCCGGGCGGTCATCGAGTTCGTCGACCCCAAGGAGGGCACCGACCAGCTGGTGGTCGAGGACGGGGATGCCAAAGAGTTCAGCGACCTCTGGGAGCTTCTCCTGCAGGGCAGGCTCACCAAGGCCCCCAAGGCCGAGTCCTGCGGCTACTGCGGCTACGCCCGCCTCTGCCGCCCGGCCGCGCTGCAGGCGGAGTCCTGACGGTTTTGACGCGTTCCGGCCCCCGCTTTTTATCTCGCCATCGCTGTCTTGTTTGAACGGCGGCCTTCTTTGAATATCGGCCTTGTTTGAACATTTGTTTATATATATGTTGCCTGCGCCTTATTTGAGCTTGGTGTTTAAAAAATATTTCTTTCGGCTTATTTTTTTGCGACTTGGATTAGTTTTCATTTTTTGTCTGATTTTTCAACGACTTTATTTTGATGCTTCCAAGCCTTTGATTTTATGCTTCAAAGCCTTTGATTTCATGTCTCGACGCCTTTAATTTTTTGACGAATATTGTCGCCTCAAGGCGGCAAGCTTCCATCGCCGGCAGGTGCGTTCATGGACCCGGATTTTAACCAGTCGCAAAACGCGGTCCTCGACAGCCGCTCCACCTTCTGCGTCACGGCGGGGGCGGGCAGCGGCAAGACGAGGACTTTGGTCGAATACATCGTCCGCTACGTCGAGGACGACCTGGCGCATAGGTCGCTGACCGACATACTGGCCCTGACCTTCAGCGAGAAGGCCGCGGCGGACATGCGCCTCAAGTTCACCCAGGCCGTGCGCGCGCGCCTGGCCCGGGCCCGGGAGGCCGGGGACGAGGCGGCCGCGGCCTGCTGGGAGCGCGAGGTGCGCAGGCTGGGCCAGGCCGAGATCGGCACCATCCACGGCTACGCCTTCGGCCTCGTCAAAAACTACTCGTACCTGCTGGGCCTCCCGGCCAGCCTCGACGTCGATTCTGCCGACTCCGCCGACGCCGACCTCGCGGACGTCTTGAAGGACCTGTTGAACGACCAGCAGGAGGACCTCTCGTCCCTTTTGCGGCAGATGCCTCTGACCGCCGTCATGGGCCCGTCGCTGACCGGCTGGCTGGTCAAGTGCGTGACCAGGCTCTCGTCCTGGGGGCTCCCGAAACTCGCCAGCGGGGTCAGGCCGCCAGCCGCCAAGCTCTCCGACCTGGTCGCCAACTTCTCCGAGGTCGTCGCCTCGGCTTACGATTACGTGACCCGCGACGACTCCTTCGACGAGTCCAAATACGCCCAGTTTTCCGAGGCCGTCCGCGAGCTCAACAGGATTTTCAACGTCAACTCCGTCTTCGCCCCGCCCCCCGAGGGCCCCAGCGCCGAGACCACCGTCCCTGGCCAGGTCCCCCTCGACAACCTGCTGTTGAGCTCCTTTTTCAACAACGTCGAGAGCGCCGCCGACGTCACCCCCGGCCTGGTGGGCCCCAACGGGCCCCTCTTCCCCTCGCGGGTTCTCCCGGCCCGGCCGCGCCCCGCCAAACCGGCGCCCGACGCCGCCGGCGTCGCCGGTGACGACGCCGCCGCAGGCTCCGCCGGTCGTGACGACGCCGGTGACGACGCCGCCGTAGGCTCCGCCGGTCATGACGCCGCCGGCCAGGACGGCTCCGGTCATGACGCCGCCAAAGGCGCCGCCAAAGGCTCCGGTCATGACGCCGCCGGGGGGCGGGACCGGGCCGTCGACCTCGGCAAGGACGCTCAAAAAGACGCCGCCGCCCGCGACGCCTCCGGGGAGCCCGCGCGGCCCCGCCCGTCCTACGCGGGCTCCGAGGCGGAGCTGGAGAAAATACTGCCCAGGCTGCTGATGGCCGCGGAGAAGCAGACTGCCCGGCTGAAGGGCTGGCGCAAGAAGAGCGGGCACAACCACAAGGCGGAGATCGACGAGGCCTACAAGGAGCTGCGCTCCTACCAGGCCTCGGTGGAGGCGGCGCCCTTCACCGAGAGGCTGGTCAGGCTCGCCAACCTGATCCCGGAGCTGGTCCGGGCCAAGCGGGCGGCCCGCGGCCAGATCAGCTTCGACGACATCCTGTCCAAGGCCAGGGACCTGCTCAAAAACCACCGCGCCGTCAGGGACCGGGAGGCCGCCCGCTGGAAGCTCATCCTGGTGGACGAGTTTCAGGACACCAACAGGCTGCAGGCGGACCTGATCGCCCAGCTCATCCCCGAGGCCGGCCTGGGCTTCTCCTGGCAGGGCATGGACTGGGAGGCCGTCCCCTCCAAGCTCAGGGTGGTGGGGGACCCCAAGCAGTCCATCTACCGCTTCCGGGGCTCCGAGCCCGCGATCATGAACAACCTCTCGGAGACCCTGGCCGGGGGCGGCGGGGAGGTCCTGAACCTGGACTCCAACTACCGCTCGCAGGCGTCCTTAATTGAGTTTTTCAACTCCTTCTTCCCCCAGATCCTCGACGAGAAGTACCACCCGCAGCTGCCGGCGAGACCCTCCGCCTACGAGACGCCCCCGGTGGTCTGGCTGACCGCCGAGGAGCCGGAGCGGCCCGGCGGCAGGATCCTCTCGGCCCGGCTGCAGGCCTCCCTGGTGGTCACCTACCTGGGCGACCTCTTCTCCGGGAAGGCCGGGGTGACGGTGTCCGACAAGGGGGAGGGCGGGGGGCCGGACGGGCCGCCCAGGCTTCCTTCTCCCCGCGACGTGGCCGTCCTCATGCGCCGCAGGCTCAATTCCGGGGTCTTCCAGGACGCCCTGCAGGCGGCGGGCTGGCCCTGCCACACCCTCAAGGGCCAGGACCTGTTCGACGCCCCCGAGGTGGTCGGCCTGGCCTCGGCCTACCTCTATCTCTGCGGCCGCAACCCGGACTTTTATCTGCACGCCGCCCTGACCTCGCCTTTGGGCCCCATCTCCGAGGAGACGGTCACGGCGCTCTGCTGGCCCGAGGCCCCCAAGCCCGTCTTCCAATCCCTGTCCTGGTATTTCCAGGACGGCTCGCGCGGCTGGCCCGAGGGGGTGGACCCCTTCGAGGTGGGGACCCTGAACAGGCTGCGGACCATTTTTCTAGGCGTCGGGGAGTACGCCCTGCGCCGCCCGCCCGCCGAGCTCCTGGAGGCCCTGGTCGAGAAACGCAATCTCCTGCCGCTTCTGGTCGCCGGCGAGGGCGGCTCCCCCGAGCGGGTCAAGGGGGTGCAGTTCTTCCTGGCCTATCTCAAATCCCTGCCCCAGCACAGCCCGCACCGCCCGGAGACCTCCGCCGACCTGGTGGAGGACCTGCTGCTGGGGGGGCTCAGCAACGACGACGCCGAGACGGACGACCTGACTGGGCTCCCCGACGAGGGCAGCATCAACATCATGACCGTCCACCGCTCCAAGGGCCTGGAGTTTCCTGTCGTCATCATCCCCGAGGCGGACGCCTGGCCCCCCGAGGACAACTCCGGCCTGCGCATCTCCGACGACGGGCAGGTGGTGGTCAAGTTCCCCTCGGAGACCATGGGCTCGCGGCTGGAGCCTCCGGAGTTCCCGCAGTTCAAGGACCGGGAGGCCGTTTTCGCCCGGGCCGAGAACAAGAGGCTCCTCTACGTGGCCGCCACCAGGGCCCGGGACCATCTGGCCTTCGTCGGCAAGATGCCCAAGAACCCCAACAACAGCTGGCTCTCCATCCTCTCGCAGGGCAGCGACTTCCAAAAGCGCGTGCGCAGGCTGGAGCCCGACTACAGCCCCGCCATGGCCCGCTTCGCCCAGTTCCAGGCCGGCCGCGCCGAGCCAGAGCGCCCCGCGGCGGCCGCCGGCCCAGCCCCCGGGGCCAGGTCGCCGCTGTACCAGTCCCTGGGGGACCTGGCCGCGAGCCCGGGGCTGGCCCCCAACGCCGACGGCTTCATCCCGGCCATGGTCGCCGCCCCCAAGCCCGACGGGTTTCTGCAGCTGACCGTCACCGGCTACTGCCGCATCTTCGCCGCCCTGCGGGCCGGGGCCAAGGACTTCGACGAGGCCTTCCGCCGCGCCCTGGCCTGGGAGATCCAAGACGAGTCCACCCTGCGCGCGCCCGTCGGCCCCAAGGACGGCCCCACCAGCCCCAGCAACCGCGGCACCCTCTTCCACGCCACCATGGAGATCTCGGGCATGGACCTCGACGAGGCCTCCTGCCGGGCCCTGGTCTTAAACCAGGCCGCCTGGCTGGGCTTTTTCCCCTCGGCCGACGAGGTGGACTTCCTGGTGGCCAAGGTCCTGCGCTTCCAGAACAGCGACCAGGGCCAGGAGCTCAAGCAGACCATGGACGAGGGCAGGCTCTACCGGCGCGAGTGGCCCTTCTGGCTGCGCCTCGAGCGCGACGAGCACGGCTACGGCCCGGTCCTGCTCAGCGGCTCCGTCGACCTCTTCTACATGAACGAGAAGGGCCTGGGCCGCATCGTCGACTACAAGCTCGCCCGGGGCGGGTCCAGCGTCGCCTACGAGAAGCAGCTGGAGATCTACGCCCTGGCCGTCAAAAAGGCTGGCTTCGCCGGCGAGCTGGACGCCAGGCTCTGGTACTCCGGGCCCTAGAAAGGACCGGGACTGAGTGACGCCGGCATAAAAAAGACCCCGGCTACGGGGGAGGGGACGTATTTTTCCCCTCCCCAGGGCCGTCTACATTTTTTCCGATACGTTTCCAATTTTACCGGTACGTTTCCAATTTTACCGGGCCGTTTCCATTTTTTCCTATACGTTTGCATTTTTATCCCGCCGTTTCCATTTTTACCTAGCCGTTTCCATTTTTTCCTATACGTTTGCATTTTTATCCCGCCGTTTCCATTTTTACCTAGCCGTTTCCATTTTTTCCTGTACGTTTGCATTTTTATCGCGCCGTTTCCATTTTTTCCTGTACGTTTGCATTTTTATCGGGCCGTTTCCATTTTTACCTTGCCGTTTCCATTTTTTCCTGTACGTTTCCATTTTTATCGGGCCGTTTCAATTTTTATCTGGCCGTTTCAATTTTTACCGGGCCGTTTCAATTTTTACCGGGCCGTTTCTCTTTCCGGCGCGGGGCAGCCTTTTTTCTGCTATAATTCCTCAGTCGCCTTTTTTGGCGCCGGTCTTTTCCTCCTCCTCCTCGGGGCGCGCGGGTCAAAATTGATTTGTTGATTTGTGGGCTCGGGCCCCCTTTTTCCGTCGCCATCCCGTCCGGCCAGGCCAGGTCCCGCATATTTGTCCCGGTTTCCCCGCATGTCCCTTGCCCCGACATTTTTTTTCCGGCGGCCCCCGTCCCGCCGCCCGTCGTCCCTCCGCCCGCTGTTTCTGCTGGCCCTGTGTCTGCTGGCCGCGGCCCCCGCCCGCGCTCAAAACCCGGGGAACGCAGGCTCCGCGACCTCCGTCGTCCCCTCGTTCTCCTTCGCCGAAATTCCGGCCTCCGTTTTCCCGGAAGCCGCCCCTTTCTTCCCGGACGCCCCGGGCGTTGGTGTTGACGGCGGGGTCGCCGCCGGGGCCCGGAGGCTGCTGGACGGGACCAGGGAGGACGGGGAGGCCCTCAGGCGCCTGTTCTCGCCGGCCGGCCCCGCCCCCCGCGGCTTCCCGCTTGACGGCGGCGGGACCGGCCGGCGCGGCCCCTCCGTCGTGGGGGAGACGGACGACCTGGGCTTTCTGACGGCGCCCCGGGTCTCCTCGGGACCCGCGGTCTACGAGCTCCCCGCGACCGTCCCCGTGCCGCTGGTGGGCAGGGACTGCCTGGTGCGGGTGGTGGCGGTCGGGGACGTTTTGATCCACGACTCCGTCCGCCAGGCCGCCGAGACCGACGGCGCCTACGACTTCTCGCCCAATTTCGAGCACGTCAGACAGATTCTCAGCCGTGGGGACCTGGTCGTGGCCAACCTGGAGAACCCCCTGGCCGGCAACGACCGCAGGCTGGCCGGTTATCCCGTCTTCAACGCCCCGGTGGAGCTCGCCGCCGACCTGAGGGAGGCCGGCTTCACCATGGTCACCCTGGCCAACAACCACTCCATGGACAGGGGGGCCTCGGGTCTGTCCCACACCATCAGGACCGTCGACGCGGCCGGCCTCGAGTACGCCGGGGCCTACCTCGACCCGGACGACAAAAGGCGGCGGCTGGTGGGCGTCTTCAACGGGGTGAAGATCGCCGTGCTGGCCTACGCCTACGGCCTCAACGGCCTCGCGCCCCCCAAGCCCGCCGACAAGCTGCTCCTGGGCCTGATCGACCTCCCGGCCATCTTCGCCGACATGCGGGAGGCCAGGAGCCAGGGGGCGGACTTCGTCATCGTGGCCCTGCATTTCGGCGAGGAGTACCAGAGAACCCCCAACAGGCGGCAGCTCAAGCTCGTCGAGGACATTTTTCGGGGGCTCCCCGAGGAGGGTCTGGCCGGCCCCGACTTAATTTTCGGGCACCACCCCCACGTGGTCCAGCCCTTCTTCTTTTTGAAGGGGCCCCCCGGCGGGCCCGGGCAGGCCGTCATCTACAGCCTCGGCAACTTCATGAGCGGCCAGCCCTTCCCCCACACCTACACCGGCCTGATCATGGAGGTGGAGCTGCGGCTGCTGGCCGACGGGCGCCGTACCGCTGGGCCCTTCCGGTTCACCCCCACCTACTGCCTGACCGACGTCGCCGACGGCGGACGCTTCTTCAAGGTCGTCCCCATGGGCTCCGCCGCCCAAAATCCCGAGGCCTACGGGCTCTCCCCCGCCAGGGGCGAGATGATGACCAGGACCCGCGACGAGATGGAGGAGCACGTCATGTCCCTGGTCGAGAAAGCCCGCCGGGACGCCGAGGCCGAACAACAGCGGGCGGGCGCCAAATAAAAGTCAGTTTGCGACCACCCCCCGGCCTCCCTCCCCCCCGCCGGGAAAATCCCCCGCCCCGAGAAAACACCCCCCCCAACGAAAGCCGTGCCTGACGAACGACGCCAAAATAAAAACCGGCGCGGCCGGCCGGCTTTCGACCTTGCGGCCGTTTGCCAACGGCGCTGTTTTTGCCGCGCTAGATAAATTTTTATTGTTGAGAAAATTAATTGTCAAATTGATATAAATACATGTATATTTGTACATATCGTTCTAGTTTGTTAAAAAATAATGCTGTCATACTAGATTATTAGAAAAACTAAGCGCGATGTGACAGTTGACAAGGGCAGCATTATCTGCTAAAATGACGAACGTCAGATGTAAGCGTTCACGGGATCCCCTGGTGGCCCCTGCCAGGGTTGGGGCTGGACCCGAGTCCAGGACCTACCCTGGGATGAAAATTGCCATCAAGATTTCTGTCTCCAGGGATAATTTATCACCTTCAATGTCAAATTTTTAGGGCAAGCGGAAAAATTAAATGCTAAGGCTTGACAAATTAAATTTTTGCCCTATAATTCCAATAATGAGCCCTCAAATTAAACCTATAAGAAATGGATATTTTTGGGAGCTTAGTTAAACTAAGTGGTCTATTTCCCCCAACATTAGGAACATAAAAATGCCCGCTAAATCCAAACAAACAGCCTCTACCAATTCGCCTAAAATAGGCTCCAACAAAGAGATTCAGACATCACTTTATGATGAGGCCTCAGTTAAAGCAACCTTGAAATCCCAAGATCAAAAAAGTGATTTAGCTACTAAGTCAGAATAAGAATCTGTAGTGGCTATACCCAACTCAAACAAGCTTTCGCCAAATTTGGATGTGATCCAATCAATAGATATTACTTTGGTTGACCCAGATCCTGATCAGCCAAGAAAGTTCTTTGCCCCAGCTGCTTTAGATCAACTTAAGATTAGGTATAAGCTTAATTATGTAAATAAAGTAGGTAATATTTCAAATTATTAACAAGATTTTTTTGTTAA
>JAISET010000222.1 GCA_031264015.1 Deltaproteobacteria bacterium
AGGAAACTGGCGCGGTTTCTTTGTTTTCACTCCGATCATCTTTCCAGTTTCCTCTCGTCAAACTTATCCAGACTTTCATATCATCGCGATTTAAAAATTTGTTTCATTTTCATATTGACCGCCGCCCGGGAAAGGGAGGCCGCGACCCTCCCCGGACCCCTCCGACAAAGGCCCCGCGGCCAAGCCGGGCGACAACGCTCCTCCGCCGGAGTCGCGCGGCGAGGATAAATCGCCTGAAGGCGACGCCTCGCCTCCGGCAAGCCCCAAAGAGCGGGCAGGCCTGAAGGATCTTTTCAGGATTCTCATGCCGCAGGCTTGTTCCTCCGCGAGGGCCGGGCGTCCGTCCGGGAAAGACGCCGCGCCGAACAAGCGCTCCGCGGCCGTCCCGGAGAGCGCCAGGGACCCTTCGACATCCCCCCCCGCCAAAAAGACCCGGGGGTCGGCCGCCGGGGGCTCCGAAACCCGCCTTGAGGGACCCGGAGCCCGCCCCCCGCGGGTCTCATGCCTCCCTTTGACACCGGGCTCGACCTTGGATCGTCCGGGCCGCCCGTAATGGCCCGGGACCAAGCCTGGCGTCTCCCCGGGAGCCGGGCCGGGCCTTAGTTTGTGTCGAGCCGGCCTTGGGAGGCCCCGCGACTGACACAAATTTGCGGCGCGGAGGCGGTTAAAGGGTTGTTTGTCCCCTAAAGCCGGGGCGGGCAAGTCGTCAAGCATGCCGGATAGGCGCCGGGCCCATGACGGCCGGCGGCGCCCGGCAGGCCGCATGCCGATTTTTTGAAGCCGGACCCTGCCGATTGGTCCTGGCGACGGATTGGGCCGACCATTAAAGAGGGCCCCGGAACCTCGCGGGCCGCCCCCGCGAACGCTTACAGTCCCGGTCCGGCTGGACGGCCCCCGCCGGGGGCTCCCCTCCCCCCCCGGTTGACTTGAGAGCCCCCGCGGCTCATAATCTGCCATGAAATCCGCCGTCCGCGGCTGGGACGCCAACCCGGTCCCGGCCCCCGCGCCAAAACGCCGCCCATCCACCGTCCCGCCCGCTGGCCCGCGAGAAAGGTTCGACGCCGACTCCGATGACGACCTACGACTTTGACGAGATAGTCCCCAGAAAAAACACCAACTGCATCAAGTACGACTTCGCCCGGGAAAGGGGCATGCCGGAGGGTCTGCTGCCCCTGTGGGTGGCGGACATGGACTTCAGGACGCCCGACGGGGTGGTCGAGCGCCTGGTCGAGGTGGCCCGGCACGGCATCTTCGGGTACTCCGAGAGCAAGGACGACTACTACCGGGCCGTCGCGGACTGGTTCTCGACCCGCTTCGGCTACGCCCCCGAGCGGGCCTGGATCAAAAAGACGCCGGGGGTGGTCTGCGCCCTGGCCGCGGCCGTCAGGGCCCTGACCGAGCCGGGCGACTCCGTGGTCATCCAGACCCCCGTCTACTACCCCTTCGCGGGCGTGGTCAGGCAGAACCGACGCAACCTGGTGGACAACACCCTTGTCTACCGGGACGGCCGCTATCTGATGGACTTCGACGACCTGGAGAAAAAGATCGTCGACCACAAGGCCAAACTCATGCTCCTGTGCAGTCCCCACAACCCGGTCGGCCGCGTCTGGACCCGCGGGGAGCTCGCCCGACTGGGGGAGATTTGTCTCAAACACCGCTGCCTGATCGTCTCCGACGAGATCCACTGCGACTTCGCGCTGGGTGGCAGGACCCACCACGTCCTCCCCACCGTCGACCCTGCCCTAAACGAGATAGCCGTCATCCTGACCGCGCCCAGCAAGACATTCAACCTGGCGGGCCTGCAGGCCTCCAACGCCTTCATCGCCAACCCGGAGCTGCGCAAACTGATCAAGGACGAGATCGACGCCACCGGCTACAGCCAGCTCAACACCATGGGTCTGGCCGCCTGCCAGGCCGCCTACGAGCGGGGCGGGGAGTGGCTGGCCCAGCTGCTGGCCTATCTCGAGGGCAACGCCGAGTTCAGCCGCCGATTTTTCCGGGAGCGCCTGCCCCGGGTCCGCCTGGTGGAGCCCGAGGGCACGTATCTGCTGTGGCTGGACTTCGCCGACTACCGGCTCCCCCAGGAGGAGCTCAACCGCAGGGTGGTCTCCGAGGCGGGCCTCTGGCTGGACGAGGGGGTCATGTTCGGGGCGGCCGGCGCGGGCTTCCAGCGGGTCAACATGGCCTGCCCCAGAAGCGTGCTGGCGGAGGCCTGGGAGAGGCTGGCCGGGGCCTTCGGCTGAAAAAAGGCCCGGGGGCGCGGGTCGGGGCAAAAGGGCGGGGCCGGAACCCCGCCCTTTTTTATGCCCCGGACCGGTCCCCTCCCACGGGCGCCCGCGGGGTCGTTTGGCTAAAAATTGGTGGATTTTGGCCTTTTAGAGAATTCAAAATTTGGCCTTTTCTTTTCCCCGGGTTCATGGTAAACTCGCAAATGGTATACTGGGACTTTCTGCCAGTCGGGGAGGGGTCCGAAAAGCCCCGAACCGAAAAACCCACGAATCGGAAAAGCCCCGAAAACGACGCGACCATGCCGGGAGCCGACTCCCATCCCCGCCCAACCGCCGTTTCCCCGCAGCCGAGACTCGTTTTCGCGCGGGGGCCGGATTGGGTTTTTTTGACCCTTATTTTTTTGTGAAGAAAAGGTTTACGGAAACATGAACTCGGACTGCCGGACCCCCGCCTCCGGAAACAAGGTGGACGCCAACGGGGAGGTCCTGGGCCAGATGGTCTCGCGATATCTGGCCCCCACCATGAAGGAAAATCCGGCCGAGGCCGAGATCGCCAGCCACCGGCTGATGATCAGGGCGGGCCTGATCCGCAGGCTGGCGGCGGGCATCTACTCCTTCCTGCCCCTGGGTCTGCGCAGCCTGCGCAAGGCCGAGCGGATCATCAGAGCCGAGATGAACCGCTTCAACTCCCGGGAGGTCCTGCTGCCGGCCGTCCAGCCCGCCGAGCTCTGGAAGGAGTCGGGCCGCTGGGAGAAGTACGGGCCGGAGCTGCTGCGCTTCCAGGACCGCCACGGCCGGGACTGCATCATCGGCCCCACCCACGAGGAGGTCATGACGGATCTCGTCCGCCGGGAGGTGCGCTCTTTTCGGGACCTGCCGCTGAACTTGTTTCAGATCCAGACCAAGTTCCGCGACGAGGTGCGTCCGCGCTTCGGGCTGATGAGGGGCCGCGAGTTCATCATGAAGGACGCCTACAGCTTCGACGCCGACGACGCGGGCGCCGAGAGCTCCTACCAGGACATGCGCCAGGCCTACGTCAATATTTTCCGCAACTGCGGGCTGCAGTTCGCCGTGGTCGAGGCCGACAGCGGGTCCATCGGCGGCAGCTTCTCCCACGAGTTCATGGTCCTGGCCGAGAGCGGCGAGGACGCCCTGGCCTTCTGCTCCGAGTGCGGCTACGCGGCCAACCTGGAGAAAGCGCGCCTGGCCGGCTACCCCGGCTTCGAGGCCCCCGAGACCCAGGGCATGACCAGGACGCACACCCCCGGCTGCCGCCACGTCCCCCAGCTGGCCGCCTTTCTGGGGACCGAGCAGGGCCACATCATCAAATCCATGCTCTTTCTCACCGAGGAGGGGGAGCCGGTGCTGGCCCTGATTCCGGGGCACCGGGAGATCAACCCCGTCAAGCTGAAAAACGCCCTGGGGGGCTCGGCGCCGACCCTGGCCAGCCCCGGTGAGGCCGAGATGATCATGGGCGTGCCCATGGGCTTCGTCACGCCCGTCGGGGCCGGGGTCAGGATCATAGCCGACCTGGGGGTGGGCCGCCTGAACTCCGGCGTGGTCGGGGCCGGCGAGGCCGACTACCACCACGTCGGCGCCAAGCCCGGACGCGACTTCCGGGTCGACTCCTACGCCGACCTGGCCGAAGTGGTCGAGGGCGACCCCTGCCCCAACTGCCGGGGCGCCCTGGTCATCAAAAGGGGCGTCGAGGTCGGGCACATCTTCAAGCTGGGCCTCAAGTACTCCGAGGCCATGGGCGCCAGGTACGCCAAGGCGGACGGGACCGAGGCCCCCATAGTCATGGGCTGCTACGGCATCGGCCTCGGCCGCACCGTGGCCGCCTCCGTGGAGCAGAACCACGACAAGGACGGCATCGTCTGGCCGGCGGCCCTGGCCCCGTTCCAGGTGGCCCTGCTCCCGCTGCAGATGGGCGACGACGAGGTCAGAAGCAAGGCCCTGGCTTTGTTCGACGAGCTGGTCGACCTCGGGGTGGAGACCCTCTGCGACGACCGGGACGTCCGCCCCGGCCTCAAGTTCAAGGACGCCGATCTGCTGGGCCTCCCCGTCCGGGTCACCGTCTCGGAGAAGTCCCTCAAGGACGGCAGGGTGGAAATTAAGACGCGCCGCTCCAAAGAGCTGTCCATGGTCCCCCTGGAGGGCTGCGCCGGCCGGGTCAGGGAGCTGGTGGACGAGACCCTGAGACAGGAACAGGGGAGGTGACGAGCCATGAACAGGGACGACAACCCCCGGGACGACCCCGACTCCGCCGCCGCCGGCCTGATTCTGAAGCCCGACGACCCGGGGGGCCGCGCGACGGCCCCGAAAAAATCGGAGACGCATGACTCCGCCCCGGGCCGCGGCCCGTCGGCCGGGGACGGTTCCGCCCGAAACCGGGACTCCGTCCCGGACCCCGCCGGAGCGGCCGGCAACCGGGCCCTCCGGCCGGGCAAAAGCAACGGCGGGAACGGCGGAGGGCGCGGCCCGGCCTCGGACGCCGCCCAGGACCAGCCCCAGACGCCCGCCTCGGCCCTGGACTACCAGAACTGGGACGTGCCGCTGACCGAGCCCACCCCGGCCCCCGACGAGTACCAGGTCCAGGAGACCGAGGACGAGCCGGCCCCGCGGCCCGCCCCGGTCCTGATCCCGGAGCCCAGACGGTCGCCCCTTGACTACCGGCAGCCGGAGGACGTCTCCTTTTACAGCAACCGCCCCGTGCGCATCGAGGAGATCATCGACTCGATGCTGCGGGAGAACCCCCTGGCCGACGAGGACCTGATCCGCCGGGCCTACGTGCGGGCCTCCATCGCCCACAAGGGGG
Source organism: Deltaproteobacteria bacterium (assembly GCA_031264015.1). Taxonomy (GTDB): domain Bacteria; phylum Desulfobacterota; class Desulfarculia; order Adiutricales; family Adiutricaceae; genus JAIRNQ01. The sequence continues at coordinate 5,047 of JAISET010000222.1, forward strand.
CCATGCGCCTCTCCAAGGAGCCCTACCTCAACCATCCGCTGGCGGTGGCGGCCATCCTCTGCGAGATGAAGCTCGACACGGCCTCGGTGGCCGCGGGCCTTCTGCACGACACCGTGGAGGACACCCCCCTGACCGTGGAGGACATCCGCGGGGAGTTCAACGACGACGTGGCCAACATCGTCGACGGGGTGACCAAGATCGCCAAGTTCAACTTCTCCTCGGAGACCGAGCGGCGGGCCACCAACATGCGCAAGATGTTTCTCTCCATGCTGGCGGACCTGCGCGTGATCTTTGTCAAGCTGGCCGACCGCCTCAACAACATGCGCACGCTCGGCTACATGACCAGCCAGAAGCAGATCGACATCTCCCGCGAGACCCTCGACTTCTTCGCCCCCCTGGCCTCCAGGCTGGGCATCCACAAAATCCAGGCGGAGCTGGAGGACCTGGCCCTCTTCTATCTGGACCCCTCGGAGTTCGAGACCATCAGGAAGTCGCTCTCCTTGTTTCGGGAGAACAGCACGGCCTACGTCGAGCAGGTGCGGCAGTTTTTGATCGACAAGATGACCGAGTTCAACGTGCACTGCGAGGTGGAGGGGCGGCCCAAGCACATTTACAGCATCTATAGGAAAATGAAGAGGCAGAACCTGCCCCTGGACCAGATCTACGACCTGATCGCCTTCCGCATCATCGTCCCCGACGTGCAGACCTGCTACACCACCCTGGGCATCGTCCACACGATCTTCAAAGTCATCCCGGGGCGCTTCAAGGACTATATCAACATCCCCAAGCTCAACGGCTACCAGTCCATCCACACCGCCATCATCGGGCCCGACAACTACCGCATGGAGATCCAGATCCGCACCAGGGACATGCACACCTACGCCGAGGAGGGGGTGGCCGCCCACTGGCGCTACAAGGAGGGCGGCAAGGCCGCCGTCGAGGAGAACGACCTCATCGCCACCCTGCGCAGCCTGATCAGCTGGCAGGAGACGGAGGACCCGTCCGGATTCTTGCGGAACCTCAAGGAGTCCCTGGTCTTCGACCAGGTCACCTACGTCTTCACCCCGGCGGGCCGCCCCATCGAGCTCCCGGCCGGGGCCACGGTGCTGGACTTCGCCTACGCCGTCCACACCGAGGTGGGGCACCACTGCAAGAGCGCCATGGTCAACAACGTCATGACCTCCATCCGCCACCCGCTGGAGACGGGGGACGTGGTCAAGATCAACACCTCCTCGAAGCCCAACGTCTCCGAGGACTGGACCAGGCATGCGGTCAGCCCCAAGGCCAGGTACAAGATCAGGCAGTTCTTAAAGGAGAAGGACAAAAAGGAGAAGACGGCCCTGGGCGAGAACCTCATCCGCTCCACCATGACCAGGCTCAAGCTCTCCAAGTCCCGCCTGGACGCCAAGGTCCTCGAGGGCCTGGGCTACAAGAAGCTCGACGACCTCAACTACGCCGTGGGCGACGGCCGGGTCAGGATCAACGCCGTCATCGAGGCCATCAAGCCGGGCCTGGAGATCCCCAAGCCCCCCGAGAAGCCCGCCCACGTCCCCCAGGCGGCCCCGCAGGACAAAAAGGCGCCCCGCATCCTCGTCGACGGCCTCGAGAACGTCTCCGTCCACTTCCCCAAGTGCTGCCAGCCCATGCCCGGGGAGCCCATCGTCGGCTTTCTGACCCACACCAAGGGCGTCTCCATCCACGCGGCCAGCTGCCCCTCCGTCGAGAACCTCGACCGCGAGAGGATGGTCCAGGCCGACTGGGCCGAGGCGCAGCCCGACGCCGGGACCGTCGACGTCCACATTAAAATCAACATGGCCGACCAGAAGTACCTGCCCGGCGTCATCAACGTCCTCGTCGCCCACAACGCCCGCATCACCGAGTTCCAGCAGTGCCCGGACTTCCCCAACCAGGTCTGGTTCAGGATCCCCGTCCGGGACTACGGCCAGTGCCAGGAGATCATCGGCGCCATCGCCGCCATGGACCATGAGATCACCCAGGTGGAGCGCTTCCAGCCGCCTTTCGCGCCATTCCCGGAATGACGGGGGACGGGCGCGCCGGCGACGGCGTCATGATTTTGACGGGGGCTGAGACAAACGCGCCCCGGAGCGGCGGAAAAAACGACCGGCTGATGAGAAGAGACATGACAGAGGAAACCGTCGAAGAAGGACCCGCGGACGCCGGGACGCCGGAGTCCCCCGGCTCCTTGGAGCCTGGCGCCCCGGAGCCTGGCGCCCCGGAGCCGGGAGCCCCGGAGCCGGGAGCCTTGGAACCTGGCGCCCTGGCCGCGAAAAAGCGCGGTTCGGACGGGGGAAAAATCAGGCTGGCCGACCTCTCGCCGGAGGAGCTGACGGACTTCGTCGTCTCCATGGGCGAGAAGCCCTACCGGGGGAAGCAGATCGCCTCCTGGATCTTCGCCAGGGGCTGCTCGGGCTTCGAGGAGATGAGCGACATTTCCAAAGCCTCCCGGGACAAGCTCGCCGCCGTCTCCACCGCCCGCTCCCCGGTCAGCCTGGCCGAGAGCGAGACGGACGGCTCCGACGGCTCGAGAAGGCTTCTGTGGAGGCTCGAGGACGGGAAGTTAATCGAGTCGGTGGTCCTGGACGAGGGCGGCCACCTGACCCTGTGCGTCTCGTCCCAGGTCGGCTGCCGCATGGGCTGCCGCTTCTGCCGCACGGGCACCCTGGGCCTGAAACGAAACCTGACCCAGGGCGAGATCCTGGGGCAGGTCCTGGGGGCCGCGGCCCTGGTCCCGCCGGAGGAGGGCAAAATCACCAACGTCGTCTTCATGGGCATGGGCGAGCCCCTGGACAACGCCGACAACGTGCTGCGCTCCTTGAAGATCATGACGGCCCCCCAGTATCTGGCCATAGCGGGCAGGCACATCTCGCTCTCCACCGTCGGGGTCGTCCCCCGCCTGGAGCAGATAGCCGCGCGGGGCGGACTCAAGTGCGGTCTGACCATCTCCCTGGGGGCCGCCGACGACGAGCTGCGCAGCTCCGTCATGCCCTGCAACAGGCGCTGGCCCCTGGCGAGGCTCAAAGAGACGCTGCTGGCCTTCCCGCTGCCCCGCGGGCGGCGCCTGACCGTGGCCTACGTCCTGCTGGCCGGCGTCAACGACAGCCCCGAGCACGCCTGGCGCCTCTCCAAGTTCCTGACCGGCCTCAAGGTCAAAATCAACCTCATCCCCTTCAACCCCTGGCCCGGCGCCCCTTACGAGCGCCCGGCCCCCCGGGCCACCGCCGCCTTCCAGGACGTCTTGGTCGACAAATACCACACGGCCCAGATCCGCACGACCAAGGGCGCCTCCGTCAACGCCGCCTGCGGCCTGCTGGTGGCCTCCGCCAAGGCCGGGACCGCCTGACCAGGCAAGCCGGACGGCCTGAGGGGCGGGACCCCTTTCCCGTCGCTGTCATCATCGCCTGCCGTCGCCGTCGACATCCAAAAACCGCCCTCTCTTTCCCCGCCGCCCCGCGCCACGCGCCGGTTTGTCCGCGTGTCCGCCGACTTGTCCCCGTCGCCCGCTTGTCCGTCCGCCCCTCGTTTTTTTCACTCGTCCCGCCGTCTTTTCATATCGCCGCCATCGTCGTCGTCATCCCGGATCTCCGGACGCCGGCCCGCGCGCCGGCGCCTCCCCGGCGCGAACATGAGGCGGCGTCGTCCGACGGCGGCGGGAAGCGGAAAAAAGACCGTCCCGGGCATTTAACATCAAATAATTTTTAACAAAATGGCGGCAAGTAACATCCGCCGCGCAAGCCCGTCAAACCCGCGCGCCCAGCGGAGGCTCATCCAGCGCGTTTTCCCAAAAAGTCCGCCGGTCGCCCCCACGAAAAGCCGGCGCCGAGGACGGCGGGGCGGTGGAGGCGCGGTTCGTTGGCAAAGCCAGTTCAGCAAACGCCTCCCTCGTTTCCCCGTCCGTCGCCTTTCCATCCAAGCCCGCTTTTCCAACGGCAGGCAGCCGCGCCCCGCGCGGGCCGGCGCGGCCGGCAGGCGCCCGTCCCCCCCTTGACAAGAAAAACGTCCGCTGTTAAATTTGCGAGTAGTTGGCAACAAAATATTTTTAACTAATTTTTCAAACGGAGGCCGCCATGCCCGTGGTCAGCAAAGGAACCAGCCGCCGGCAGACCGACGCCCCGGGCGCGGACCGGACTCGGACGGGCCGCCCGGAGGCCCCGGTCCCCGGCCGGCCGTCCCCGGCGCCAGGACGCCCGGAGGCCGGGCCGGCCGCCCCGCCCGTCGCCCCGGGCCCGGCGGGCGGGCCTTTCGCCGCGGGGACCAGCCGGAGGTCGCCGGACGCGGACGCCGCCCTCCCCAGGGTGAGGGTCGAGGTGGTCTGCCTGAGTCTGGCCCGCGCCCCCGCCGCCAGAGGGAGCAGGAGGACCGACGCCGTCGGGCTGAGGGTCCTCTTAAGAAGCGGGCCCGACGGGCCGGAGGGCGCCTGCTGGTCGCTCCCCGGCCATGACGCCGTTCCGGGGCAAAGTCTTCGGGAAACCGCGGCCGGGGTGGCGGCCGGGGTCCTGGGCGACAAGGAAGTGTTCCTGGAGCAGCTGCGGACCCTCGACAGCCTGGATTTTAGCGGGCCGGTCGCGCCAGGCGCGGACGGCGGGCCGAGAACCATCTGCTGCCTCCACGCCGCCCTGGTCCCGGAGGACGAGGCGGAGGCGACCCGCGCGTCCGGGAACCACCGCTGGGTGGCCCTCGACCTGCCGGGCGGGAAGGAGACGGGCCAAGGCGCCGGGAAAAAGAAGCCGGCGGGCGCCGCCGCCGCCCCGACCGCCGACAATGACGCTGACGGAGGCCGGACGGGCGACGAGGCCAAGGCGGACGGGGAGCGGACGGGAGGCGAGAAAAGGAAGAAAGAGAGCGATGACGGAGGGACGGCGCCGGACGGGCCCCGGCTCCATGTCGACCGCTTCAGGACCCTCCCCTTGCCGGCGGACGACGACCCCCGGGACATAAGACAGGCGTCAGGCCGGGACGGGGTCAGGCTCGGAGGCGCGGACTATTTGAAAATCAAGACGGCCCTGAGATGGCTTCACGCCAACCTGGACGACCTCGACCTGGCCTTCAAGCTCATGCCAAAAAAGTTCACCGTCACGGGGCTTAAACAGACGTACGAGCTCGTCCAGGGACGCGCCTATTTCGACGCCGGCTTTAGGCGGCGGATGCAGCCCAGACTGCGGCCGACCAACCAGACCATGGCTCCCAAGCCCTTCAGGCCGGCCGGCCTTTTCTCCCATGCGGGCGGAAGCCCGGCGAAAAAATAAGCCGGCGGGGCCCGGTCGGCCGGTTGCCGATGGACGGGAGCCCGGCGGCCGATGTCGGCGGGAAAGACAAACTGACGGTGGAAGAAGACGCCATGGCGAGAAAAATATATGACAATCCCTTAATATTTGGCGCTGCTCCAATCAACAAACCTTAATTAATTAAATTTATAGCTTTGGCTCACAAAAATTGCCGGCTAAATTTGATCATATTTTGGAAAAATGCCGGCCGGTCCCGGGATGAAAAGGACATGGATATCTAGTGATTATTTTGTCGCCTGAGGCCGTTAAGCGCGCATTTTTGAGGATCATGCCGACTGTAATGTCATAATATGAAGAAGGGGAAACTGACAGCAGGTCGCGTTGCTGTCTTGTCGAATATTTTAAATTTGACCTGCCAATAAGATCAACGCGCGCATCTATTGGCAATTTTTCAAAATTAAGGTTGGCATTACGGCTTGCTTCAATAATGGGATCACCAACGCTATATGCGAGGCCGTAAATTCTTCCATTCAGGCTGCAAAGCGTGAAGCCCGCGGCTTCCATACCTTTAAGGGCTTCGCCGCCATGATTTATCTTGTCGCCGGGAAGCTGGAGTTGGATGTCCCCGACCCTTTCCAGTCATTTTATGCACTTCCACTATAATCGGAGTAGCGCCAAAATTTTTTTACGATAGTTGACATCGAGGGTCAACTTTTCTATGATTTTTTTCATCTCCTCGGAGCCTTTCTCCTCCTTCTTGGCCCTAGATTGGGCTCTGGAAGAGAACGTGTCAATCACTGCCTGTTGGGCTTGCTGTTTCCACTTGGACAGCTGTGAGGGATGAACGCCATGCTCTGAAGACAACTGGGCGAATGTTTTTTGTCCGGACAAGACTTCAACTGTGATTTTAGCCTTCTGCTCGGGGCTAAAATGCTTTCTAATGTCTCCCATCTTGTGGTCTCCTTTTTTGGAGGCTGTGACATATGTGAAACACAACATATTGCGCATGTCTTATTCTAGCAGTTTCTTACAGACCTGTCCAGGATTTGGGGACCACTTCAAAGGTCGTCCCGCGGAGGGTCGGCGCCAAAGACTGCAAAGACACAGCCGCGCGGGCGCGCGCCGTCGGCGACATGGCGGCGCGGCGCCGGCCCCTTGGGCGACGTGTTTTTTTATCAGGCATTATTCTTCCTCTTCTGGATGAAACAAACTCATTTTACTTAATTTAACAAAAATTGATTGAAATTACAATGCTTGTGACAAAATTACTGCAAATATTTTTTAAAGTCGCGACCCGACCTCCCCAAATCAAAGAAAAAGGCCGAAAGCCTCCGTTTTGGAAAGCTTTCGGCCCATATTCATGCCCGGTCGCATTTTTTGACGGCAGGCGTGAAGCCTGCCAAACCGCAAGTCAAACACGCTGTTTCGTTGCGAAAAAAAACAGACGGCTTGTCCATACCGCAAAATATACCGTCAATCATTTTTCCATCAAACAGGCCTTTTGCGCTGATTCCAGACGGATCGTCATTCCATGGCCAGCCTATCATTCCATCAGGGCAAGACTCCTGCCTCTCCCATAAATCCCCAGGCCGATTTTGACGACCTTCCATGCCCGGCCCTCATACGGCTGGGCATATTTCTTCTTCTGGTCGATGGCCGCCAAAGCGTCCTGGGCCAGCTTGGCCTGTATTTTACTGATTTCCGCCTCGGTCGGGCCAGGCCTTTTCTTCCTCCTGGCGACCTTCGTTCCCTCGTCCCCGGGATCGTCATCCTCGCCTTTCTCATACTTCAGCTCGATGACGGCGCGCAGGCCGTCATCAAAGACGACCGCCATGTCGGGCGTTCCAATGGAGCCAGGCTGCTCCGCCAGAGAAATGACCGCGCCGGGCATGTCGTACAGATAGCCATGCAGCACGCTGTGGTAGAAGGATTCTTCCGTTCTGTGGTGTATGTCC
>JAISET010000234.1 GCA_031264015.1 Deltaproteobacteria bacterium
GTGTCTCCCTGGGAGCCGAGCCGGGCCTCGGTTTGTGACGAGCCGGCCTTGAAAGGCCCCGCGGCTCCCGCAAATTTGCGGCGCGGGGGCGGTTAATGGGTGGTTTGTCCCCTAAGGCCGGGGCGGGCAAGTCGTTAAACATGCCGAATAGGCGCCCGGCCTATGACGGCCGGCGGCGCCCGGCAGGCCGCATGCTGATTTTTTAGAGCCGGACCCTGTCGCCCGGGCCCGGCGACGGATTGGGCCGACGAGTAAAACGGGCCCCGGAACCTCGCGGGCCGCCCCCGTGAACGCTTACTCGGCGCCGACCAGCCCGGGGCGCCTGTCGGCATAGGCGGAGCGGGCGGACATGTGGCGGGCGGACATGTGGCGGGCGGACATGGGCGGGGTGACTTGGGCGGGCGCGGGGAGGCGGGACAGGCCCCGCGACCGACCGGGAAAAAGACTAGTAGAATCTCATTATTGAAACGTAAGCTTCACAAATATCAGGAAATGTCAAGAAAAACTAACGTCCCCTCCTCCGGCGACCGCGGGCGGAGGGCGCCCCGGTCCCCTCCCCCGGCCTTTTTCCCGGGATCGGCGGGTTTCCGAGACCTCTTTCTCCCCGCCGGGAGCCGGGGCCTCCCCGACAAATCGATTGATTTTTCGGCGAAAATTCTCTAAAATCAGGACCTGAAAGGGACTTGGAATCTCGACGATTCGTCGGCCGGATTTCCCACCCCCGGGCCGCGTCCCTTTCCCGCCCGGCGGGCCCGCTTTCTAGCCGGCTTTTTAGCGCGGCCGGGCCGTCTTCGGCCGGACGGGCGCCGGGCCTCCCGGAAGCCTCCCTCTCCCCGGGGCGGGACCCCGGCCTCCCGCCCCCATTTGCCGCCTGTCCGCGGGCCAGCCCCCAAGTCAAACGGAGCCCTCATGCCCAAAAAGATACGTATCCTCCTGGCCGCCTCCGAAGTCTCCCCCCTGGCCCAGACCGGGGGGCTGGCCGAGGTGGCCGGCAGCCTGCCCAAGGCTTTCCAGGCCATGGGGCACCCGACGACGGTGGTCATGCCCGCCTATCGCCAGACCCTCCGGCTCCGCGCCTTCAGCGAGACGGTCTCGTCGCTGACGGTCATGATGGGGGGCCAGGAGGTCGCCTTCTCCGTCTTGTCCGGGACCCTGGCCGACGGGGTGCCGGTCCTGCTGATCCGCTGCGACGAGTATTTCGACCGCCCGGGGATCTACGAGGACGACGGCCTGGCCTACGGCGACAACCACGACCGCTACGCCTTCTTCTGCAAGGCCGTCATGGCCGTCATGGCCCGCCAGCCCGACCCCTTCGACATCGTCGTCGCCAACGACTGGCAGACGGGCCTTCTGATGCCCTATCTGGACTGTCTGGGGCCCGAGGCTCCGGCCGGGGTCTTCGTCATCCACAACCAGGGGTTTTTAGGCCTGGCGCCGGCCTCCATGCAGACCAGGATCGGCCTCCCCGACGAGTACTTCGGCCTCGAGGGCATGGAGTACTTCGGGCAGCTGAGCTACCTCAAGGCCGGCATCGTCTACTCCAAGGCGGTGCTGACGGTCTCGCCCAGCTACGCGAGGGAGATCCAGTTCCCCGAGGGCGGCAACGGCCTCGACGGGGTCATGCAGCTCTACTCCGGCAAGCTCCGGGGCATCGTCAACGGGGTGGACTGCCAGGCCTGGGACCCGGCCTCGGACCAGTTCCTCCCCGCCCGCTACTCCGCCTCCGACCCGGCCGGCAAAAAGAAGTGCAAGCTGGCCCTCAAGGAGGAGGTGAGTCTGCCGCCCGGCGACCGGCCTCTCTTTTCCATGGTCAGCCGCCTGACCGCCCAGAAGGGCATCTCGCTTCTGATCGAGGGGGCGGCCGACATCTTCAAGCTCGGCCTCGACCTCATCGTCCTGGGCACCGGGGAGTCCTGGTTCGAAAACCAGCTGTCCGCCTTGGTCGAACGCTTCCCCCTGAACATGCGCCTGATCCTGGGCTACGACAACGAGCTGGCCCACCGCATCATCGCCGGCAGCGACTTCGTCCTGGTCCCCTCGGCCTACGAGCCCTGCGGCCTGGTGCAGCTCTACGCCCTGCGCTACGGGACCATCCCGGTGGTCAGGGCCGTGGGCGGCCTCAACGACACCGTCCGCGACTACGCCGGCCAGAATCCCGAGGGCCTCTGGGACAACGGCTTCAAGTTCACCCAGTTCCAGGCACCCGCCCTGGCCAGGGCCATCAGGCGGGCCGCCGAGCTCTACCGCACCGAGGACTTCGCCGCCATGAGCCAGAGGAACATGCTCGAGGACCACAGCTGGGCCAGGTCGGCCGGCGAGTACGTCGAGGTCTTCCGAAAAATCCTGGGCCCGAGCGACTAGCCGGGACGGCCCGGACGGGGCCCGCCCGGCCCTTGTCCGTCCGCCCCGCATGAAAGGCGGCGGCGGCTTTCAGGCGCGCGAGACGAAAAACCCCCCTTTTTTTTCACCGACTTTTCCCGCCGTCGGACTCCCCTCGGGCCTCGGCCGCCCGGCGGGGAAGCTTTGTCGCGGCGCCGGCCGGCTCCCCCGTCGTCGGGGGGGCGTCCGATTGTCAGTCTTTTCCGTCATAACCTGTCGCGTTCTAATAATATTTTATTCTATTGATTTGCATTGCGCTTTACGCACTATTATTGTCTCTAAAATTTCATTTAAATACTATTTCAAACATATATAAATATTTTATATAGATTTATTAATTTTTTTTAACATCATATTATTAATTTTATTCTGTCAACATGCCATCCACAATCCACCAAAGCGCCTTTCATCTTTCAACAAATTGACCAACTGTCAAATTCCCTTTCTCCATCCGCTAAAATTTCGCTATAATAGCCCCCGAGCGTATTTTTTTAGCCGGGCGGACGCCGCCGGCCGCCAAAACCGTCGGCCGCCAAAACCGCCGGCCGCCAAAAACTCCCGCCCGCGCCGCCCGAGGCGCCTTTCAGACTCGTCGGGCAAAAAAATAGTAATTAGAACAGGTCCCCAGCATGTCCAGCCCCCGCTATCTTGTCGTCCACGGTCATTTCTACCAGCCGCCCAGGGAGAACCCCTTCAGCGGGTCGGTCGGCGACCAGCCCTCGGCGGCCCCCTTCGCCAACTGGAACGTCCGGGTGGCCAGGGAGTGCTACACCCCCAACGCCATGGCCCGGGTGCTGGGGGACGACGGCCTGATCCGCCGCATCGTCAACAACTACTCCCACATGTCGTTCAACATGGGGCCGACGCTTTTGTCCTGGATGGAGACGGAGCTCCCCGGGACCAGGGAGCTGATCGTCGAGGCGGACAGGGCGGGGGCCGGGGACCACGAGGGCCACGGTCCGGCCCTGGCCCAGGTCTTCAACCACGTGATCATGCCCCTGGCCAACTTCCGGGACAAGCTGACCCAGGTGGTCTGGGGGCGCGACCATTTCGTCAGGACCTTCGGGCGGGCCCCGGAGGGCATGTGGCTGGCCGAGACGGCGGCCGACACCGAGTCGCTGGCCCTGCTCGCCAAGGCCGGGGTCAAGTTCACGGTGCTGGCCCAGTCGCAGGTCGACGCCACGAGGCCCCTGACCCCGGACCGCTCGGCGCCCTGGGAGCCCGACCGCCACCCCGACCCCCGGGAGCCCTACAGAATTTTCTGGGGCCGGGGGCCGGACGACTATCTGGACGTCTTCGTCTACGACGGGCCCGTCTCCAGGGCCGTGGCCTTCGAGAGCCTGCTGCGGGACGGGCGCAGCTTTCTCAACAGGATCGCCCAGGCCTTCGGGGACCCGGACCCGGACGGCGGGCCCAGGCTGGTCAACCTGGCCACCGACGGGGAGTCCTACGGGCACCATTTCCAGTTCGGCGAGATGGCCCTCTCCTGGCTGGTGGACGAGCTGCAGGGCCGGCCCGCCGACGACCCCGGCCGCATCGTTCTGACCAACTACGGCCACTATCTGGCCATGAACCCGCCCAGGCGGGAGGCCAGGCTGGTGGAGAACTCGTCGTGGAGCTGCGCCCACGGGGTGGAGCGCTGGCGCTCGGACTGCGGCTGCAGCGCCGGCGGCGGGCCCGGCTGGAACCAGAGGTGGCGGACGCCGCTCAGAGACGGGCTCAACTACTTGAGAGACAAGCTGGCGGCCGTCTTTGAAAGGACTCTCGCCGGACTCGTCGGCGACCCCTGGGCCGCCAGAAACGACTACCTGAGAGTCCCGGCCAGCCAATACGACCCCGGCGAGCAGGACGACTTTCTGGCGGCGCACCGGGCCCGGCCCCTCTCCGAAAACGAGGAGCGGGTCGTTCTGACCCAGATGGAGGCCCAGCTGATGAGCCTCTACATGTTCACCAGCTGCGGCTGGTTCTTCGACGACCTGACCGGCCTCGAGCCCGTCCAGAACCTGCGCTACGCCCACCGGGCCATCGCCCTGGCCGGGGACTCCTGCGACCAGGACCTGACGGCGGGTCTTTTGGCCCATTTGCGGCAGGCCGTCCCCAACCGCCGGGAGTTCCCCACCGGCGAGGACGTCTGGCGGGAGATGGTCGAGCCCCAGGGTCTCCCGGCCGCCCTCTCGGCCGCCCACTGGTCCGCGGCCCGGCTGATGGGCGTCTCGGAGTCGCTGGGCGAGTTCCGTTATCAGAAGTTCGCCGGGCGCGGCGTCCTGGAGGACGACCTGGGCGACGGCCGGGTCCTGGCCGGGCTGGTCGAGATAACCGACCCCCGGGACCGCTCCAGACACTCGGAGTTCTGCCTGGCCGCCAGCGCGGCGGGCGGCGGGAGCCTCTCCGTCGCGGTCCTCCCCGCGGGCGGGGACGGCCCGGCCCCCGACGCGGCGAGGCTTTTGGCGGCCGTCAAAAACAACCCCGGCCTCCTGAAAACCCCCGCCGCCCTCCTCCCGGAGAGCGGCCCCGACGTCGCAAAGGGGCCCGCCGGGGGCGCCGCGGCCTACGCCCTGGACGACCTCTGGACCAGCGTGCGCCACTCCATCCTGAGCGACCTGGTCGGCGACTTTTTCAACGACCTCAGGGACTACGCGGAAAAATCCTTCTCCCGCCGGGGCGACATGCTGGTCAAGTTCGCCCGCTCCCGGAGCTCCCCCGACTGGCTGCAGCGCTTCGTCTTCCGGGTGGTCGTCGAGTCCAGGATCGGGTCCTTTCTGGAGGTCATGAGGAGGGGGGGGCGCGTCGACCTGCCCAAGCTCGCCGAGCTGGCGGCCGACGAGGACGCGGCCGGGTCCTTCCAGACCGAGCCCGCGCTCGTCCGGGCCGGCCAGGAATACCTCGCCGCCCTGATCGCCTCGGCCCGCTCGCCCGAGGCCCGGCCGACCGTCCTCAGCGAGGCCCTGGACTTCGCGGCGTTTTTAAAGGAGAACAAGACCCTGGCCGACTGCTGGGAAAGCCAGAACAATTGGCACGCCCTGGCCGGGGACCGGGACTTCCGCCGGAGCCTGGACCCCGAGGGCCGGAAGAACTTCCTGGCCCTGGGCTCGGCCCTGGGCTTCGAGAGCGGCTTCGACCCGGACGCCTGAGCCCGGGACCGCGGGGGCCCGGGCGGCCGGGCGGCCGGCCGGGGGCGCGGGAAGGGGGCCCGGGGGAGCCGCGGGCCGGGGCCCGGCGTCCGCGGCCGGGAGCGGACCGTTATAATTTTTGTAAAATCTTTCTCTTAGTGACTCGGCGGGCCCGTATTGGCAGTTCATGGTCCCGACATTAATCTTCTTTTCCCATAATTTTTTATTTTCCATTTGACGCGGTTTATTTTTTGCTGACATCCGGCGATTTTTGTGCTAACATTCCCCTCGTTTGAGAACCGCAAGCAGCTACCAGGCAAAGTGTCCGATGGCGGACAACGGGTCCGGGCGGTCGGCGGACCGTCCGGCCTGGCTCCCCCCGCCGCCCCCCCGGCTTTTTTCCGACGACGCGGCCAGCATCGCCAGCCCCCCGCCCGACCGCGCTCCAAACATTGGCGGGGCTGGAGGAGAGCTGGCGGCAATATATTTGCGCCCGGAAGTTAAACTAACTGTCGCTTGTTCAGCTAAATTTAAAAATTGATAACAAAATGCACGCCTTAACATAATGCACGCCTTAACATAATGCACACCTTAACATAATGCACACCTTAACATAATACACACCTTAACATAGTTTAAGATTTTAAAAATTTTATAACAGTGGCAAAAATCATCAACGACACTAATAAATATCATTTTTTTATTAATGCAAGCTCTATTTATTAATTTTAGACTATAATTTACTATCCCCCGCTCTTTTAGCATGTTTTGTCCGGGATGTCGACAACGTTTGTCTTGTCTTATTCAGTTTTTTCTCAAACCAGACGTCCGGACTCCAACCGCCCGGCGGGCCCGGCACCCCGCGGCGGCCGCCCCGGAGAAGCCCGGAGAGGCCCCGGGACCGACTTTCAAAAAAACGAGGGCGTTCCTCGTCGAAAATTTAGGCGCTCAACGGAGACGATCATGTCCATCAAAACCAAGCTATACCTCATTGTCCTTTTTCTGGTCGCCGTGACCCTGGGCATCAGCTTCGTCGCCTTTCGCACCATCAAAGGCCAGTACGCCCTGATGATCGCCGGCTACGAATCCTCCCTGCACGTCATAGACCTGGTGTCCATCAATGCCGGTATAGGGGAGGAGGCCATCTCCATACGCGACGTCATCCTGGTCGACGACACGACCTCCAAGCAGAAGGCCTGGGACAGGATGACCGCCACCACCAAGGAAATAATCGCCCCCCTGATCGCCTCCATGAAGGTCGAGGGGGCGGAGATCCCGTTGTGGAACGAGCTGACCCAGAGCTGGGAGAAACACGTGGCCCTGATGGAGGAGGTCTACAACGACTCCCTGGCCAACTCCGCCAACATCGCCAGGCAGATGAGCGTCCGCTACAGCCTGGAGTACTGGCTGAGCTACGAGCCCAGCCTGCGCACCCTGTTCGAGGCCGCCTCCAAGTACCACACCGCCGTCGGCGACTCCCTGGGCATCACCGCCCTGGACACCATCCAGTACATCCGGGGGCTCCAGCTCTGGGAGAAGATGGCGCTGCTGGCCCAGACCACCGCCGACCGCGACCTCTACATCCAGAAGGCCCGCGACGACATGGCCCAGGTGACCAGGAACCTCAACGCGATGGAGAGGACCCTGACCAACCCGGTCGTGAGCGACGAGCAGCTGGCCTCCTTCAACGAGGACTTCCGGCAGGCGGGCGTCGGCAAGATCAAGTTCGCCGACGACGGGACCCTCAGCTACGGGCCCACCAAGTTCACCCTGCCCCCCAACTACGTCAACCCCTTCATGCCGGAGGCCGCCCGGGTCTACTGGGAGACCATCAAGCCCATGCGGGGCGGCGGCACGGAGATACTGAACCGCATCATGGACCTGGCCACCAAGGACACCAACCTGCGGGCCTACACCAAGCTCATGGACCAGGGCCAGGCCATGAGGAACCTCGAGCGCAAGAGCATCAACGACCTCATCAGCCTCAGCCAGGAGTACATGGCCTCGGTGGTCGCGGACTCCATCAAAACCTACGACAACAACATGCTCTTCCTGACCGTCTTCATCGTCGCCGGGCTCCTTTTGGGCGCCACCCTGTCGATCGTCTTCATCCAGGCGCTGGTCAAGTCGTTAAAGAAGCTTGACGCCGACCTGATGGCCCGCTCCGACGAGGTCCAGAGGCTGGCCGACCAGCTGGCCTCCAACGCCAAGGCCCTCTCCGAGGGCGCCTACGAGAGCTCGACGAGCCTCGAGCAGACCAGCTCGGCCCTGGAGGAGCTGGCCTCCATGACCAAGCGCAACGCCGGCAACTCCGCCGAGGCCGACAAGCTCATGCAGCTGGCCTCGGAGTCGGTCGTCCGGGCCCAGTCGTCCATGGACAACGTCATCGAGGCCATGGCCGAGATCTCCACCTCCGGCAACGAGATCGGCAAGATCATCAAGTCGATCGACGACATAGCCTTCCAGACCAACCTCCTGGCCCTGAACGCGGCCGTGGAGGCGGCCAGGGCGGGCGAGGCCGGGGCGGGCTTCGCCGTGGTGGCCGAGGAGGTGCGCAACCTGGCCAGCCGCTCGGCGGACGCCGCCAAGAACACGGCCAGCCTGATCGAGAACACCACCAGGAACATCAACTCCGGCTCCCAGATGGTCAACTTCACCGCCGAGAACTTCAAGGTGGTCACCGACCACTCCAACAAGGTGGCCCAGCTGATCGGGGAGGTGGCCGAGGCCTCCAAGGAGCAGTCCCAGGGCATCGGCCAGATCTCCAAGGCCGTCAACGACCTCGACCGCATCACCCAGGCCAACGCCGCCTCCGCCAAGGAGTCCTCCGGCATCGCCGAGACCCTGGAGGACCAGGAGTCGAAGCTCCTGGACACCGTCAACGAGATCAGCGTCCTGGTCAAGGGCGAGAAGGCGGCCGGCGACGAGGCCCTCGAACACCGGGGCGGCGCCGAGTCGGCCGACTCCCGCAGGCAGCAGTACCAGGCCCTGCCGGAGTAGACGCGGCGAGCGGATAAAAACCGGCCGAAGCAAACGACCAGGGGGCCGGAGGACGTCAAAATCCTCCGGCCCCTTTTTCTATTCGAGCCCAAACTTTGCGGACGCGACATTTTGAACCGAAGTTTTGGAGACGCGCTTTCGGCGCCGGGCCCCCGGCCTGAAACAACCGCCTTTTGACCCGCCGCCCGGCGCGACGGTCCTCCCCGCCGGCAGGCCCGCCATGGCGGAGGAGAGCGGGACCCGCCCGGCAAAGTCGGCTCCCGTCGCCATAAAAAAGGCGGCGGCTGTCTTCGTCCGAATCGAGCCGGTTGTTTTCGTCCGAATCGAGCCGGTTGTTTTTATCGGAGCCAAAAACCCGCCGCCATTTCGCGCCGGTCATTGAGTTTCCCAAGCGCGTCGCGTCGTCGCCAGATTACCGCCCCCGGTCCTCCCTGGCGGGCGCCGTCGCCGTCATAGACATCGTCGCCGTCATCGACATAGACATCGTCACCGTCGTCGTCGTCGACATCGACATCGTCACCGTCATCGTCGCCTTCGTCGTCGTCCCCGCCGTCATTCCCGCCGCGCCTCCGAACGCGGGACAAAAAAAGGCCGGGAGGAAAAGCATGCTCTCCGCTCCCGGCCGACGTCTCAGAATCGGACTAAAGTCCGGCCGAACCTCACTTGAGCGCGAGGGTGAAATACAGCGACTGCTGGCCGCGCCTGACCCACAAAAGAAGCGGCAGGTCGGCGGAGTGCTGCCTCAGGACCGAGTTGTACTCGGCGATGGTGGTGACGCTCTTGCGGTCGACCTCCTGGATGACGTCCTGGGGCTGGATGCCGACCTCGGCCGCGGGGGAGTCGGAGTTGACGCCCTCGACCAAAAGGCCGGTCACCTCGCCCAGGCTCAGGCGGGCGCGGATCTCGGGGGTGATCTCGCGCAGGGTCAGGCCCATGTCGAAGCCCGAGGCGCCGGGGCCGGCGCCGAAGCCGGAGTCGGCCGCGTCGTCCTCGAGGCGGCCCACGGTCAGCTTGAAGTTGGTCTCCTTCCCGTTGCGGATGACGGTGACCACGACCTCCTTGCCGATGGGCGTGTCGGCCACGATGGAGCTCAGGTCGGTATAGGCACCGACCTCCTTGCCGTCGAAGGTCTTGATGATGTCGCCGTGCTGGATCCCTCCCTGCTGGGCGGGGCTGCCCTCCTGGACGTCGCCGACCAGGGCGCCCGTGGCGCCCTCGGGCAGGTTGAAGGAGGCGATGACATCCGGGTTGACCAGCTGGATGACCACGCCGATCCAGCCGCGGTCGACCCGGCCCTTGTTTTTCAGCTGGTCGATGATCTTGGCGGCGGAGTTGCTGGGGATGGCGAAGCCGATGCCGATGCTGCCCCCGGTGCCGCTGCTGTAAATGACCGTGTTGATGCCCACCACCTCGCCGTAGAGGTTTAAAAGCGGCCCCCCGGAGTTGCCGGGGTTGATGGAGGCGTCGGTCTGCAGGTAGTCGTCGTAGGGGCCGCCCGTCGAGCGTCCCTTGGCCGAGAGGATGCCCGCGGTCACGGTGTGGTTGAGGCCGAAGGGGTTGCCGATGGCCACCATCCAGTCGCCGATCTCAAGCAAGTCGGAGTCGCCCATGTTGACGAAGGGATAGGGGCCGGGCTCGGAGAGCTTCAACAGCGCCAGGTCGGTCTTGGGGTCGCGGCCGACGATGGCGGCCTGGATCTCCTTGCCGTCCTGGAACTTGACCTTGATGTCGCTGGCCCCCTCGACCACGTGGTTGTTGGTGATGACCAGGCCGTCGGGGTCGAAGATGAAGCCGGAGCCCAGGGACTTTTCCTTGTGCTCCCGGCCGGGCCCGGGCTGCCCCTGGAAGCCGTAAAACTCCTCCAAAAGCTCGTCGAAGTTCCTGAAGGAACGAGGGTCGCGGCGGTTGGGGCGCAGGCCGAAGGGGCCGCCGGAACGGACGACCCTGACGGTGAAAATGTTGACCACGGCCGGGCTGGCCTTCTTGACAACCGGGGAGACCGAGGGCAGGGCCACCAGAGGCTCGCCCCGGGGGGCGGCGGGCGGGGCCGCGTCCGTCTGCGCGGGGGCCGGCGAGGCGAGACCCAGGCAGAGGACCAGGGAGGCGAGAAGAAAAACTGACAGACGCTTTGACATATTGATGTCCTTTCAATTTGGACCAGCCCCGGCGGCGCGGCGCCCGGGGCCCCCCGAAAGGCCCGGCCGCCGCCCGCTTCTGCGGACGGGGGACTGGATGATCGCGGCATGGGAAAAGAACGGCGGCCGGCGCCTTTGTCCGGCCGGCCTTGAGGGCGGTCTTTGGTCGGTCCCAGGTCTCGGGCCGCGGTCAGGGCTTTTCAACTCCGGGAGGTCAGGCGAGTGGGCGCCGGCCTAGTTCAGGCGGACGTAGTGCATGCGCAGATCGTATAAGATGGCCTTGAGGAGCTGGTCCTCGCTCTCGTCGAGGTTGCCCTTGGTCTTCTCCTGCAGGACCCCCAAAAGGTCGATGACGTACTTGGCCTGGGGCATGTCCGGCGGCAGGGGCTCGCTGGCTCCCTCCGGGGGCTGCTCGCCCAGATGGATCTTGGCCGAGGTGGCCAGGCCGAGGATCATGGTGACCAGGTTGGCCGGGGGATGATGATGGTGATGCTGGCGCCGGCCGGACTTGTCCCCGCCCCCGGACTTGTCCCCGCCCCCGGTCTCGGGCGCGCTTTTGGCCTCGGGCCCGGCCTTGGTCCCGGGCTCGGGAGCGGCCAGGGTTTCGGACTCTTTTTGGGGGTCCGCGCCCCCCCCCCCGGCGGGGTCTTCCGGCTCCCCGTCCTTTCTGAATATCCGACGGTCGTTCACGGTTATCTCTGACATTTTTCCTCTCCCGCCCCGGCGGTTCGGCGCCGCGCCCCCCGGGAGGGGGCGGACATGAGCGTTCCGGGCGCCGGGGCGATTAGATTTTACCCGACGGAGCAAATCAAAGTCAACTGGCCCCGGGGCGGCGGAAACCGGTCCCGCCCGCCTCCCGGGCGCCTGAAAGAAGAAAAAAGGGGGGCGGGACGGCCGGACGGGAGGGGGAAAATATTTTTGAAATAAACGGGGCGGGCGCCGCTCAATAACAATAAATTATAACTAAAATTGATCGAAAGTCTAGACAAAATATTAGCAAAGCACTTAAAAGTCCGGCCAAAAACTTGCAAGCGTTCGCGGGGGCGGCCCGCCTTGGTTCCGGGGCCCGCCTTGGTTCCGGGGCCCGCCTTAATCGTCGGCCCAATCCGTCGCCAGGCCCGGGCGGCGGGGGCCGCTCAAAAAAATCGCCTGGGGCCCGCCGGACGGACCGGCCCCGCCGAAAGATGATATAATGCGGCGGCCGGAGACCGGCGGCGAACTGGCGGCGGGGGGGGGAAGATTTCAGGCTCCCGCCCATGGTTTACGCGGTCTTGGCGACTCTTTTTGCTTTCCACCCCTTTTTTGATACAATAACCCGAAATTTGACCCCTTTTTAGGTTAATTTTTCTTGTCGACCGCCCGTCCCCGCGGCCGGGGGGGCAAAAAAAACGAGACATGAACCAGGGGAGGCGCCCCCCTCTCCGGCCGGACAAATCTCCGGCCGGACAAACGGCCAGTCGACCGGCGCCCTTTTCCGATCCCACGCGTCCCTTTTCCGAACCGGGGAAAAGACGGTGACCACCCCCCGCCCGCGGCGGGGAGACCAGACGGCAGCAGGAAGCGGCAGACAGATGAATCTTAAATCAGTCTTCTCCAAAGGGTACGCCATCGACAAGGACAACGACAAGACCCCCGCCTACCTGCAGCTGTCGCAGATTATCAAAAAAATAATCGCCAGCGGCGACTTTCCGCCGGGGGCCAAGCTCCCCTCGGAGGCCGCCATCGGCAGGCACTACGGCCTGTCGACCATGACGGTCAGACAGGCCATCGGCCTGGTGGCCGAGCAGGGCCTTTTGCGCCGCATCCAGGGCAGCGGGACCTACGTGGCCACCCCGGCCTGGACCCAGGCGAGCTTCACCTGGGACGGCCTGATGGAGCTTTTGGCCGACCGCAAAAACAGCTCGCTGACCATCATCAAGGCGGGCATCATGGACGCCAGCCCCAAGGTGGCGGAGAGCCTCTGCCTGCACAAGGGCGGCAAGATCATCCACCTCATCCGCCTGGTCAGCCACCGCGACAAGCCCTTTTTGTTGAACGAGGCGCTCTTAAAGTTCGACCCCCAGGCGCCGATCGTCGAGGCGGAGCTGGAGCTCTCGTCCCTGTCCGGGCTCTTCACCGGGGAGGGCAGCCACTACATTAAAAAAACGTTTCTGAGGGTCGAGCCCGCCACCCTCAACCAGTCCGAGTCCTTCCAGCTGCGCACCGGCGAGGGCGAGACGGCCTTCAAGATCAACTACGTCTTCTACGACTACAAGGACCAGCCCCTGGGCTCCGGGTGGTTTCTGACGCCCAAGAAATACATCACGCTGACCACCAAGATCGGCCTTTGGGACCAATAAAAAGTTTTTTTCGCCCGCCCTTTCTTTTTCAGCCGCCGCCGACGCCCGGGGTCCGCGTCCGGGACGTCGAGTCCGGGACGTCGCTTCCCGGACGCCGGCGTCCCGGATGTCCGCGCCGCGCGCCGGCGCCCCCGCCCCGGGCGGAGTTCTTAAACTATGACCAACTACAAGCCATCGCTGGAGCGCCTCGCCCAGCTGATCACCCTGCTCAAGGACTCGGCCTGCAGGCGGATGACCAAGCAGCTTCTGGGCATGGGGACCGACCCCACCCAGATCATGGAGGTCTGCCAGAAGTCCCTCATCGACATCGGCCGCAAGTACGAGACGGGGGAATATTTCATCGCCGGGCTCATCATGGCGGGCGACATCATGAAGCAGATCATCGACATGGTCCTGCCCCACGTCAAGACCCCCCACAAACCCTACGGCCGGGGCCGGATTTTGATCGGCACGGTGGCGGGCGACATCCACGACCTGGGCAAGAACATGGCCGGGGCCATGCTGACCACCTACGGCTACGAGGTCAGGGACCTGGGCGTGGACGTGCGCCCGGAGAACTTCCTGGAGGAGGCGGCCGGCTTCAAGCCCCACCTGGTGGGCCTGTCCTCCCTGATGACCTCCGGGCACAGCGCCCTGACCCAGACCATCAGCCTGATCAGACAAAACGTCCGGCCGGCCGACCGGCCCGTCATCTTCATCTCCGGGGCCATGATCATCGAGAGCGTCAAAAAGCGCTCCGGGGCCGACTTCATCGTCAACAACGTGGCCGAGACGGTCTTTCTCTGCGAGCGCGTCATGATGGAGATCCAGTCCAAAGAAATCAAGCCCGACGAGTAGTCTCGCCCGCGGGCCGCCTCCCCCGCCCCGCCGACGGAAAACCCCGCCCGAAAACAAGACGCGCCCGTCCCTCCGGGGGGCCCGCCCTCCCGGAACCGCCGGTTAATCATCGGACATGGCCAGCCGGCATGACGGCCGGTCTTGCCGCCGTTTAGGAAAAAATTAACGCCGGCAGTCTTTTCACGCGTCTGCGGCCGGATTCCGGCGGGGTCGACGCCGACAAAAGTTTCTGGAAATCAAAGACATGACGGAGGAAAACGAAAGACGGAGAACGGAGGAAGAAGAAGGAAGAAGGAAGAAGGAAGAAGACGGGAAAACGGCGGGGACATGCCCCGCCGTCTGTTTTTTTGTCGTCTGTTTTGTCGTCAGTCCGTAAGCCGGAACTCGGAACCATGAGCCCGGAGACCGGAAGCCTAAAGCTGAAAGCTGAAAGCCGCGGGCCTGGCGGGCGGATAAAAAATTAACGAGACGCCGCCTCCCCCGCTCCGTCTCGGTCAGTCGGTCAGGAGCCTCCTCAGGGTGGCCACGTCCGGGGGGGTGTCCCCGCTGTAGAAGCGCACCACCATCAGGCCCGCTTTCTTGAGGATGTAGTCCCTGGCCCTGTCCTTGTTGGTGGGGGTCTGGGACTCGTCCACCACCTCGACCACGGCCTTGATGTTCAGCTTGACGTCGCAGATGACGAAGCTCAGCGTCGTGTTGGTCAGGACGTTCTCGGCGACCTTGAGGTGGTCGGCGTTGCGGGAGATGGCCGTCACCGCCGCCCGGCTGGTCACCTTGGGGAAGATGAGAAACTGGGTGAAGGCGGCCCTCAGAAGCTTGTAGTAGGTGATCTCCAGCGAGTTTAAGAAAATGTTGCGCTGGTAGGTGACGTCGAGCTCCTGGACCGTGATGGCGGCGGCGCCCTGGGTCTGCCCGGGGGCCGGGGTCTCCACGGCGGCCTGCTTCATGACCCTGGGCAGCTGGGTCTGGTCGATCTGGATGGGCGTGCTCATCTGGGTCTGGCTGGCCTTGAGGACCCCGCCCCGGCCCTCGAGGATGGACATGGGCCTGGCCTGGGGGAGCGTCAGGGCGGCGGCCAAAGGCGCGGCGACCGGCGCGGCGACGGGGGCCTCCGGGGGCGGGAGCTCGTCCTCCGACTCCCCGGCGTCGGGCGCGCGGGAGCCGCCCGAGGGGGACGGCTGCACCAGGGTCTGCCTGGGGTGCTCGGGGGGCCTGGGCGCCTCGAACTCGGAGGCGGCCTCCACGTCCAGAACGGGCTCCAGACCGTCCTCCTCGAAGTCGGCGCCCCGGCCGTCGCCGTTGCCGCGCGCCTCCGGGGAGGGGGCGTCCTCGAGGCCGCCCACGGCCACGGCGGTGGAGTACGGGCCCGCCTCCTCGACCACGGCGGTCAGGGTGTGGATCTCGACGGCCGGCTCGACGGCCGGCAGTTCGGCCGGCTCGACGGACTCGACGGTCTCGTTAAAATAGCGGGCCCCCTCCGGGGGGTCGGGAGCCTCGCACATCTGCGACTGCCCGAAGGGCGGGTCCTCCCCGATGACCCGGGACTGCCCGTAGGAGGGGTCCCGGTCGTAGTCGGGCCCGGGGGCCGGGACGGGCATCTGGGTCCCGCTGGCGATGCGCACGCCCGCGGAGGCGGCCGGCTGCTCGACGGCCTCCAAAACCTGGGGGGCGACGGGGGTGGAGCTGGGCCCGGTCTCGGGGGCGAGGAGGCCGACGGAGGGCTCCTGACGAACGAGCTCGTCACGGGGGGACGCCTGCCCCGGGCGCTCGAAGACGGGCGTCTCGGGCTCCCTGCGGGCGGGGGGGGCGGGGACGGGCGAGACGACAAGCCCGGCGGCCTTGGCCAGATCGGCTGCCGTTGGCTCGGGCCGGACCGTCTCGACAGTCTCGACGGACGCCGGCCGGGGCTGGACGGGCGGGGGGACGGCGACGGCGGGCTGGGGCGGGGCGGGGCGGGGCGCCTCCTGGCCCGGGGCCAGAATGAGGTTGTTCTGGGCGGCCTTGAGGGTGACGGCCCTGAAGGCGCCGGAGGCCGGGGCGGGCGCCGGGTCCGGGGCGGGCGCCGGGTCCGGGAACGCCGGGGGCGGGACGGGGGCGGGCTCGAAGGCCGCCGGTCCCTGGTCCTGCCCGGCCTGAGTCTCCGGCGCGGGCGTGGGCAGCTTGCCCTTGTGCTTGGCGGCCAGCCTGGCCGCCGCCCCGGCCTTCTTCTGGGCCTCCTTGGCCGCCTTGGCCGCCAGCTTGGCCATCTTCTTGTCGACCGCGGCCTCGGCGGCCTCCGCCTTGTCGGGCTTGGGCGCCTTGGGCTGCTTCGGGGGCTTGGGCTCCTTCTTTTTGGAGGGCCCGCCCTTGACGCGACTGAAAACCAGATAGATAAAAACAAGCAGAAAGGCCGCGCCGCCCAGATAATAACTGCTGGAGGGGTTGCCGAACATCTCGCTGAACATGTTTAAAATGCCGTCCATGGAACACCCGTCGCCCAAATAATCACCGGCGAAAGCGGCCTTATTTTTTTCAGCAAAACAAACAGGAGGATAAAATGACCCGGAGGCCGCGGCGAGAAAAAAAAATCGCCCGGCCGCCGCCCGAATAATCGCCCGGCCGCCGCCTGTGACGTCACCCGGGACGCCGTCCCGAAGGGAGCCGGCGCGCCAGGGACGAGCCCGACCGACCGGCCGGCCGTTCGCCGTTCGGCCCGATCGGTCGCGCCGGGCGCGCCCGCTAAAAAAAACCCCGGGATCGGGAGGCCGCCGGACCGGACAAAAATTCAACGGGACGCCGCCGGCCGACAAAGGCGGCGGGCCGGTCGGAGGAAGCTTTTTGTCTTTTTTCCGAGCGCGCCCGCGGCCTGGCCGCGCCTCACTTGATGGTGACGTCCAGGATTTTCGGGACGGCCAGATGGGGGGTCCCGGCCTCGTTGACGGCCACCACCGGCTGCCCGTCGGTGCTGATGCCCACCTGGGTCAGGCAGCCGCATTTTTTGCACCAGCGGTGCTCGAGTTTGACGATGTCCCCGTTCTGCACGGCGTCCTCGGCAACAACCATCCAGGAGTGCTGCTTGCCGTCGATGCAGGTGCTTATCAATGGTTTCTGCAGGGCCATAAAAAGATCCTTGCGTCGCGTGGATTGAGGCGGCCAGGCCCAAAAGACCCCGGGGCCGGCCCAACCAGCGCCTTGGCGGGCGCCGCTGTTAAATGTGAGGATGAGGGCGCGACATGGCGGCCGGAACTTAAAAAGGCCGGGCCTTTTAAGTCCGCCAGCTGACTATGTCTGGTCAAAGAAAATGAATTGGTCGCTAAGAACAAAAAAAACGACTTTATATTATATAAATATTTGACCATGCTGTCAACGGCCGAAAATTTAAAATATGGCGAAAGCGTCAAAATTTTACAAAGACTTCGTCTAAAACCTCCATTTTTGGCAGGATAGTTGCTTTCAAGCGGCAGGCTGGCGTCAAGTCGTCTCTCGACCACAATATATAGCATGTTAAGTAAATAAGTTAAAATATTTAGATTTCAGCAGTTTAAAAGATTTTTTCAGACAGTTTCTTAGAATACTCAAGTTGGTCACAGGCTGCGAGGATACTTGTCAGACTAAATCAATGAGACATTCGGCGCGGAGCCCCCCGGCCGGGGGGGCGGGCCGACAGGAACGGGCCTGTCGAGCCGGCCGGAGGCTCGAACGATGAAAACCATCCGATTCACAACGCCCGGCCTTCGCATGCGGCCCTCGCCGTCATGAACGGACAGGGGCGTTGACGGTTCCGCTTCCGAGCCCTGGCCCGAAAACCACAATGACGCTTTCGCCCTAATTTAAAACAGCCGGCATGGGTCCCCTCAAAAACGACCGGCCGCGGCCATTGGCGGGACTATTCCGACAAGATCACCAAACTTATTGGCTTTCAAGGCATCTTTGACTCTACCATAATCAATAAAACTAATCAATGTCCATAATTATAGTGACATATTTCAGGCCAATTAATTATAATCGCACACAATTAGCTTATTGGCGACATAACTACGTTTGTTTATTTCTTAATTTATCGCTTGTCTAGAAAAATTATTACCCCCAGCAGGCTATGTCCCGGACGAATCGCCGGGAAAAGAGGCGTTTTTTTTCGGCGGGGAGACGTTTTTTCGCCTCTTTTTTCCTCCCCCGCCCCTCTTCCTTTTCCCCATCCCCTCTTCCTTCTCCCAATCCCCTCTTCCTTTTCCCCATCCCCCCGCTTTTTCCCCGCCGTCGCCGCCGCCGCCCCAGGGGACTCCCCGCGGCCGCGAGCCGGGGGCGGGGGCGGGTTTGCGGCCGGCGGCCGATAATTTCAACCGGGCGGGGGATTTTTATTGTATAATTCCCTTTCCCCTGGTCGGGGCGCCAGACAAGCACGGAGGAATAGATGGACGCGGACGGAGCGGCTCGGGCCGGCCATATCGGGGGGGGCGACAGACCGCGGGCGACCGTCATAGGCGGCGGCCTGGCGGGCTGCGAGGCGGCCGCCAGACTCTCGTCGCGCGGGGTCCCGGTCAGGCTCATGGAAATGAAGCCCCGGGTCTACTCCCCGGCCCACGCCAGCCCCGGCCTCGCCGAGCTGGTCTGCTCCAACTCCCTGCGCTCCGACTCGCCCGACTCGGCCGTGGGGCTTTTAAAGGAGGAGGCGCGCCTGCTGGGCTCCCTGGTCATGGAGGCGGCGGACAAGACCCGGGTGCCCGCCGGGCGGGCCCTGGCCGTGGACCGGACGGCCTTCAGCGCCCATGTGACCGAAAAAATCAAAAGCGACCCCGGGATCGAGCTCGTCCTGGGGGAGGAAGTCGCCGACCTGGCGCCTTTCGTCAGCTCCGGGGAGGTCGTGGTGGTGGCGGCGGGCCCGCTGGCCGGGGCGGGGCTGGCGGCGAGCCTGGCCCGGCTGGCCGGGGCCGGCAACCTGCACTTCTACGACGCCTTGGCGCCGATAGTGACGGCCGACTCCCTGGACATGGACGTTGTCTTTCGGGCCGACAGGTACGGGGAGGAGGGCTCGGGCGACTATCTCAACTGCCCCCTGGACGAGAGGCAGTACGAGGATTTTGTCAAAGCTCTCCTGGAGGCCGACAAGGTGGCCGCCAGGGACTTCGAGGAGGCCCGCTTCTTCGAGGGCTGCCTGCCCGTCGAGGTCATGGCCCAAAGAAACCCCCGCACCCTGGCCTTCGGGCCCATGAAGCCGGTGGGCCTCAGGGACCCCCGGGGCGGCGGCAAACTGGCGGCGGCGGTGCAGCTCAGGGCCGAGAACGAGGCCGGCACCCACTACAACATGGTGGGCTTCCAGACCAGGCTGACCGTCCCCGGCCAGGAGGCCGTCTTCAGAATGATCCCGGGCCTGGCCGGGGCCGTCTTCGCCCGCTTCGGGGCCGTCCACCGCAACACCTACCTGGACGCCCCCAGGGTGCTGGACGAGTGGCAGAGGCTTCTCCCGGCCCCGCGGGTCTTTCTGGCCGGTCAGATCTCCGGGGTGGAGGGCTACGTGGAGAGCGCCGCCCAGGGGCTCCTGGCCGGGGAGAACGCCGCCAGGACGGCCCTGGGCCTGGATCTTTTAATCCCGCCCCCGGAGTCGGCCCTGGGCTCCCTGGTCCGCTATCTGAGGACCGGCCCGCCCGGCCGCCCCTTCGAGCCCTCCAACGTCAATTTTGGGCTCTTCCCGCCCCCTCCGGAGTCGGCCCCCAAAAGACAAAGGGCGGCGCTCAGGCTGGAGAGGGCCCGGCAAAGTTTTCAGGCCTTTCTGACGGAGGTCGGCCATGTCCGCCGCTCGTGAACTCCCCCGGCTCGCGCGTCTCCTTTTCCCGCCCCCCCGCCTCCCGCGGCGCGGACGCGGGCCGGGGACGACGGCCGCCCTCCCGACGATGCCGCCGCTGACGATGCTGCCGCCGCTTCTGCTCGCGCTGCTCCTGCTGCTGCCGGCCGCGCTGCTGCCCTCCTGCGCCCGGGCGCCCAGGCGGGTCCTGCCCCCGGGCCTGACCCTGGGGGAGTTCCGGGGGCCCGGAGGGGAGGCCGTCAGGGACGAGCTGCGGCGCCTGGACGCCGGCGGCCCGTCCGAGGGCGGGCCGGTTCTCTCCGGCGAGACGGGCTTCAGGATGGAGGTGGAGGAGTCGACCGAGCGTGTCGTCCTCAACCAGGAGGGCGTCCCCTGGCCGGAGGGCCTCCCCGGCCGGGAAAACGAGACCCCGGCCGACCCCGGGCCCTGGGAGACGGGGGAGTACCCCCTGTCCCAGGTCGCGGCCTCCCTGACGCTCCGCTGGACGCTAACGGACCCGGCCAGCGGGGCCGCGGTCGACTCGGGCGTCTGCGAGGACAATTTAAGAAGGTCCTTCGGGGGCTTTTTGGGGAGCCTGGGCCGGGCCGGCCAAAACCTCCCCACCCAGGAGAACGTCCTGGCCCTGATGGTCCCGGGGCTGGCCGAGCAGCTGGTCGAGGCCCTGGGGCCCGCCTACTCGGCCGCGGACCTGGCCCAGGCCTTCGACGCGGACTCGAGGCAGGCGGCGGCCCTGGCCGGACAGGGCGACTGGGACGGGGCCTCCAGGATCTGGCTGGAACTCCTGGCCCGGAACCCCGACTACTCCCCCGCCCTCTACAACATGGGCCTGCACCACGAGAGGCTCGGGGACCCGGACACCGCCTGGGCCTACTACCGCCTGGCCTACGTCTCCTCCAACACCCGGGCCAACCGCCTGGCCCTGACCAGGCTGGCCGACAGCCTGGAGAGGCTGGGCCGCCCCCCGAGGGCCGCCCCGCCGCGGCCGTTTTAAGACGCGGACGGGCCGGGGCGGAGGATCCGACGTTTCAAGCGGCGCGTCCGGCGGTCCGACAATCGGCCCCCGGCTGTTCCGGGCCGTAGTTTTTCATGTTTTTTACTCATGTTTTCAGCCTCATGTTTTCTTTGACTCATGTTTTCTTTGACTCATGTTTTCCATGACTCATGTTTTCTATGACTCATGTTCCCGGACCTGGCCCGGCGGACGGCCGCGTCGACGCTCGCAGTCGGAATTGAATTTTCGACTGCGACATTTTTTTGCGTCTCATATTTTTTCCACCACCCCCGCGGGCGGGTCTTCCGGCCTGGCGCGGGCGTCGGGACGGACAACGACCGCCGCGCCGGAAAGGCGGACGGTCCGGATAGAGAGGATCCCCCATGTCGGACGTCCATCTGAAAAACATAGCCCTGGAGCTGGGCGTCGGGGAGGGCCAGGTCAGGGCGACCGCCGGCCTTCTGGCGGAGGGGGGGACGGTGCCCTTCATCGCCCGCTACCGCAAGGAGGCCACGGGAGGACTCGACGAGGTCATGGTCCTGGCCGTCAGGGACCGCCTGAAAAGCCTCGGGGAGCTCGACGAGCGCAGGGAGGCGATGCTGAAGTCGCTTAGGGAAAGGGAGCTGCTGACCCCGGAGCTGGAGAAAAAGATCGTCGAGGCGTCGACGATGACCAAGCTGGAGGACGTCTACCTCCCCCACAGGCCCAAGAAAAGGACCAGGGCCATGGCGGCCAAAGAGAGGGGCCTCGCGCCCCTGGCGGAGAGGCTTTTCCTGCAGGACCCCGGGGACGACCCGGAGGCGATGGCCGGAAAGGCCCTGGAGGACGGGGCGCAGGTCGAGTCGGCGGCGCTGGCCCTGGCCGGGGCCCGGGACATCCTGGCGGAAAAGTTCGCCGAGGACGAGGAGGCCAGGCTCAGGCTCAGGCGGCTTTTTCACGACAAGGGCCTGGTGACCAGCAGGGTGAAGGCGGGCCTGGAGGAGAAGGCCGGGAAGTACTCGGCGTACTTCGAGTTCTCCGAGCGCCTCTCCGAGATCCCCTCGCACAGATACCTGGCCATCCGCCGGGGCGAGAGCGAGGGCTGCCTGACCATGCAGGTGCAGCCCGACCCCGGGGAGGCTCTGGCCGTTTTAAGGCCCCTGTTTGTGAAAAACGACTCCCCGAGCGCCCGGGAGGTGGAGACGGCCCTGGCCGACGGCTACAAAAGGCTCCTGGGGCTGTCCATGGAGACCGAGGCCCGGCTGGCCGCCAAGAAGAAGGCCGACGGGGAGGCCATCGTCATCTTCCAAAAAAACCTCCACGAGCTTTTGATGGCGCCCCCGCTGGGCGGCAAGCCCGTCCTGGCCCTGGACCCGGGCTTTCGGACCGGCTGCAAGACGGCGGCCCTGTCGGCCGACGGGTCGCTGTTGGAACACGCCACCATCCAGCCCCACGCCTCGGCCGGCGAGAGAAAGACGGCCGCCAAAAAGGTCCTGGACATGGTCGGCGCCCACGGCGTTCTGGCCGTGGCCGTGGGCAACGGGACGGCCGGCCGGGAGACGATGGCCTTTTTAAAAGAGATCGAGGGCTTCCCCAAGGGGGTGCCCCTGGTCCAGATCAACGAGAGCGGGGCCTCCGTCTACTCGGCCTCGGAGCTGGCCCGCGAGGAGTTCCCGGACCTCGACCTGACCGTCAGGGGGGCCGTCTCCATCGGCCGCAGGCTCATGGACCCGCTGGCCGAGCTGGTCAAGATCGACCCCAAGTCCATCGGCGTGGGCCAGTACCAGCACGACGTGGACCAGGCCAGGCTCAAGAGCAGCCTCGACGACGTGGTGGAAAGCTGCGTCAGCAACGTCGGGGTGGAGGCCAACACGGCCTCCGAGAAGCTTTTAAGCTACGTCGCGGGCCTGGGGCCGTCGCTGGCCAGGAACATCGTCAAGTACCGCCAGGAGCACGGCCCCTTCAAAACCAGAAAGGAATTTTTAAAAGTCCCCAGGCTGGGGCCCAAGGCCTTCGAGCAGTGCGCGGGCTTTCTGCGTCTGGCCGGGGGCGACAACCCCCTGGACGCCAGCGCCGTCCACCCGGAGTCCTACAAGGTGGTGGAGGGCATGGCGGGCAGCCTGAACGTCAGCGTCGGCGAGCTCATGAGAGACAAGACGCTCAGGGACAAAATAAACCCCGCCGACCACGTGACCGAGAAGACCGGCCTCCCCACCATCCGCGACATTCTCGACGAGCTCGAAAAACCCGGCCGCGACCCCCGGGAGAGCTTCAGCCCCACGGTCTTCACCGAGGGCGCCGACGACATCAAAGACCTGGCCGTCGGCCAGCAGCTCAACGGCGTCGTCACCAACGTGGCCGCCTTCGGGGCCTTCGTCGACGTGGGCGTGCACACCAACGGCCTGGTGCACATCAGCGAGATGTCCAATAAAAAGTACGTCAAAGTCGCCACCGACGAGGTCTCCGTCGGCCAGGGCGTCACGGTCTGGGTCAAATCCCTCGACCCCGCCAGGAACCGCCTGGGGCTGACCATGAAGGGCCCCCTCGGCCAGGAGGAAATAGACGCCGCCGGCCAGAGCCCCCCGCGGACGGGAGGCGGCGGCGGCGGGAGAGGCGGCCAGGGCGGCGGTCGTCCCGGGGACCCGCGGCCCGGCGGGAGGAGCGAGCCCCAAAAACCGGCCCCGGCGGCCAACAACCCGTTCGGGGCGTTAAAGAAACTGCTGTAGAAAGCGCCCCGGCAAAACGCGCCCCGACGAGCGGAAAAACGGCGGGCGCTCCGGGACGAGGGGAAAAACGGCGGGCTCGCCGGGAGAGGAGGAAAAAAGTCCGCGCCCCCCAAACCCATGCCGCCCGACGGCCCGTCGCCAAATCATCGTCCCCGCAGGACTCCCGTAAAAACCCGGCCGCCGGCCGGCCGGGTTTTTTCGCGCGGGGAAAAGAAACCGTCTTTTTGTTTTCAGAAACCGGGGACTAGAAAGCCGGGCTGAAAAAAAACTAGTCCTTTTCGGCCCCGGACGGACGGCCCGAAACGGCCGGCCCGGAGCGGGCGGAACCGGAAGCCCGGACGACGGCAAAATCATGTCGTTTGGCGCGCATGTCAAGGTCGCCGGAGGCCGCGGTCCGGCCGGAAACAATAAATTGTCGTCAGGGAAAACCGACGAGACCAAAACCGCGACCCTGCCGTCTGACATCCCGTCTCAAAAAACGACCGGAATTAAAAATCCGCCCCCGGCCGGTTGGAGAAGGCGGGACGGCGGGGGCGAGTTTATTGGAAGTCGCGGGAAAAAAAAAATAAAAATTTGGCGTCGAAGCCCCCGTCCTCGCGGCCGGATAAAACAACCCGGCCGGTCAAAACAATTGGAAAAAGAAAAAAATACCGACCAAGGCCCTGAAATATAACCGGGGCAAATTTCCCAGGGGAGAGCCAGCCGACGGGAGGGCAAATATTTCCTCAAAATGCCGGACGAAAAAAATATGCCGACGGTCGACGGCAATTAGGCGAACAAAGACAACGGAGGATTATTTTGGGGATGTTTTGGCGAAAAATTAAGCCGAAACAACCGTCAAGACATGACGGAGCCCGGCGAATCCGGCCTAATTGGCGTCGTCACTAGGTTTTAACTATTTTGGCGCCCGGAAAAAAATATTTGGGAAAGGCAAAAAAAAAATTTTATTTTCTTTCAAAATCACCGGGCACAAGGTCATGGGGCGACTGGAAAAAAACCACCAGATGGTGTGAAAAGACGCCCGCGGACAGTCTTGACAGGCTCGAAAAAAAGACGCCGGAAGGCGCTTGAAACGGCGCAAACCAGCCCCGCGTAAGGCTTGTAAAAAAAGTCTTGCCAAGCGAAAATTCTTGTTGTATTCTCAACCTCGCTATTGCCGAGCACCACATTTTTTTCCTTCCCCATGTTTCACGCCGCGCCCTTGACCACGGGGCCCGTTCGCGAGACGCCTTTGGGATGCCGTTCCGGGCCGAGAGGTTTCGGACGCTCCGGCCATGTCCTGACCCCCTGGCCGGAGGGAGCGTCCCAGTTTTCCCAAATCCTTAGTTTCCCAAGTCCTTAGTTTCGTCCGACATCTTAAAAATATTTACGCGCCGACGCGCGCGTCCGGCCGGCTCTTCTTTTAACGCCGACTCGTCCGACGTCCCCAGTCCGTCCCCCGGCCGGCGTCCCGTCCCGACCGGACGGATCGGCGGTTTTTACGGCCCCCTCCCGCCGCCTCCCGGGGCGACGGCCCGGGGGGTCGCCAAACCGTCGTCTATCCCGGCCTCCATGGATTTTCGCCAGTCCGTGAAAACCCGGGGACGGCCGGGGTTTCGACCCCGGGGACAAGTTTTCAGTTTTCAGCACGGCCGGCCCCCCTGTTTCCAGAGCCCGAAACAGAGGGGAGACGACAGGCTTGCCGCGACGCCAGCGAAGCGGACGCGGAAGAACCGTCTCCAAAACCGGGGCGGACCCCGGGCGGGACGGCCGCCGGCGTCCGACGCCCGGGAGCGGCCCCCGGCGACGTCAGATTTGAGGGGGGGCCGGGCGTCCGCATCAGGCCGGGCCCGCCTCCCCCCCCTCCGGGCGGACCCGGGGATATTTTTATCGACCAGGGAGATCTTTCGCGGTCTTTTATTTTCCGGGTGCCTCCCGCTTTATTTGTCGCCAATGTTCGAATTTTGACACCCTTGTTATTTATGGTCCCGCCGCGCGCCGGACCACCCGCGGCCACGCGGGCCGGCTTTTTGGCGGACGCCAAAAAAAATTAGTCTCGGAGTAATCGGTCATGACCGGCAACAGCGCCTCATATATCAAGAAAGTGGCCAGAGCGTTAAAGATCTCCGTCGACCAGCTGCTGGCCGCGGCCTTCCTCTTAAAGCAGGGGCTCACCTCCCACTTCGTCGCCAGGTACCGCAAGGAGGAGACCAAGTCCCTCGACGAGGTTAAAATCCAGCAGATCGAGGCCGCCCTCCTGGCCATGGACGACTTCAACAACCGGGCCGGCTCGCTGATGGCCTACCTCGAGCACAACCGCCTGCTGACCGCGGAGCTGGAGCGGCGCTTCCTGACGGCCGACAACCTGGCCGATCTCAACGACGCCTTCCTGCCGCTGGCGCCCCGCAAGTCCTGCCTGAGCAAAAGGGCCCGGGAGCGCGGCCTGGGGGACCTGGCCCTGAAGATCGCCGTCATGAGCCCCGACTTCGAGGCGGAGGAGCTCGCCAGGGAGGCCGTCGGCCTCGGGGCGGACGTCGCCACGGTCGAGGAGGCCCTGGAGGGGGCCAGGCACATCATCTCGGAGATGGTCTTCTTCGAGGAGGACGTCCTCTTCACCCTCCGGCCCATGTTCTTCTCGGCCCCCATCTTCAGCACCCACAAGCCCCGGGTCGGGCGGGCCCGGGAGGAGGCCGCCGCCATGGCCCCGGTCGCGCCCGGCCGGGGCAACCTGAGCATGTTCAAGCCCCACCCCGACCTGGCCGACAAGTACAAGCTCTTCAAGGACTTCTCCGTCAGGCTCAACGACGTCGGGGTCATGCAGATGCTCAAGATCAACGAGGGCCTCGAGGAGGGCTGCCTGGACGTCGAGATCAAGGTCCCGGCCGCGGAGGCCCTGGCCGCCCTGGACGAGCTGATCCTGAAGAAAAAGGAGTGCTCCTGCGTCGAACAGGTCAGGCTGGCCATCCGGGACGCCTACGAGTTTCTCATCCTCCCCTTCCTCGAGCGCGAGGCCTACCGGAGGGCCCTGCTGCGGGCCCGGCGCCAGCAGATGAGGATGCTCGGCCGGTATCTCAGGGAGATCGTCATGAAACCCCCGGCCGGCGCCCGCAAGATCATCGCCGTCAACCCCAACCTGGTCAGCGGCTCCAAGTTCGCCGTTTTGGACGGGTCGGGGAGGGTACTGGAGGTGGCGACCATCGACACCAAGGCGCCCCGGACGGGCTGGCGGGACCCCGGCAAGGAGCTTAGGAGCCTGGTCGACGAGCACGGGGCCGACATGATCGTCATCGGCACGGCCTCGGGCACCAGGGAGGTCCTCGGTTTCGTCAACTCCGTCCCCGGGCTGGACAAGAAGGCCGTCTCGGTGGTCGTCGCCAACACCAAGGGGGTGGTGGCCTACTCCGTCAGCGAGACCGGGATCGCCGAGTTCCCCAACCTCGACCCCTGCTCCCGGGGGGCCGTCAGCATCGGCCGGCGAACCCTCGACCCCCTCTCGGAGCTGACCAAGGTCAGCCTCACGAGCATCCCCCTGGGCAACTACCAGTCCAGCCTCGACAAGGACGAGCTGGCCGCGGAGCTGGGCAACGCCATGCGCAACTGCGTCAACATCCTCGGCGAGGACGTCAACGAGGCCAGCGAGCACGTCCTGCAGTACGTCTCCGGCCTCGACTTCCGGCTGGCCAAAAACATCGTCGCCCACCGGAGGCGCTTCGGCCCGTTTAAAAACAGGCTGGAGCTTCTGACCGTCGAGGGCATGAGCGAGATGGCCTTCGACAACTGCGCGGGCTTTCTGTTTGTCGGCGACGGCGACAACCCCCTGGACCGCACGACCATCCACCCGGAGTCCTACCCCCTGGCGGGCCTGATGGCCGCCGACCTCGGGGTGACCGTCCCGGAGCTCATGAGCGACAAAAGCCTGCCGCCGGCCATCCCGGCCAGGGCCTACGTCACCGAGACCACCGGGCTGGAGACCGTCCACGACATCGTCTACCAGCTGATCAACCCCGGCCATGACGTCAAGGCCCGCGCCAGGCCCCTGACCGTCGGCCGCGGCTTCGAGAAGTTCGAGGACCTGGCCGAGGGCATGTGCGTGACGGGCGAGGTGGCCGGCATGAACGCCCGCGGGGCCTTAGTCGACCTCGGCCTGCCCGTCTTCGGTCTTCTGCACTTGAGCGAGATGAGCGAGGGATTCGTCTCCTCCCCCGGCGACCTGCTCTCCGTCGGCCAGAAGGTGGTCGTCTGGATCCTGCGGCTGCGGCCGGAGAAGAAGAACGTCGACCTGACCATGAAGCCCCCGGCGGTCGACCTCGAGCGCGCCAAGTTCATGGAGACCCGCCGGCCCGAGGCCGACGAGCTCCACGAGCAGTTCGGCCCCACGCGCCACATAAGGCCCGCCCCCTCCCTGGCCGCCGAGACGGCGATATCCGGCGCCGGGGACGAGACCGCGCGGGAGGACGGCCGGAGCGTCAGCCCCGGGTCCGTCGTCGTCGGCCGCTTCGTCACCAACCCCGACTGGGTCTGCGCGATGGCCAAAAACAGCAAGCACCTCAAGCTCAAGCCCTCCCAGAGGCGCGATGCCGCCCCCAAGCCCGGGCCGGACGAGCGCGGGGAGGCCCCCGGGCGCCCCCGGGCCTGACAGACCGAGTGACAACCCGGGCCGGGCGTCGCCGGGGAGCGGCGCCGGGCCTCGCCGGACACCCGGCAAGCCGCCTGCCCGGCTTGTCCGGCCAGTCCGGTTTCTCGAGTTGTCCGGAGGGGCCCGAGGCCCGCTTCGGACGCCCGGACCCGGACAGGCCGCCCCCCCGGCCTGACCGGCGTCCGGTTTTTTTTCCAGCCCCCGGCCGGGGGATATCGTCCCTGAAGACGGGGGGGATCGTCCCCGAAGACACGGGGGGGACCGCCGCCGGACAAGACCGCCTGTCGGCCGCCGTCGTCGTCATCATCATTCGCCTTGGGCGGGCCGACGGCGTCCGCGTCCGGGCCAAAGTTATTCGCGGGGACGCCGATTATAAAAAAAAGCCGTTTTGGAAGGCGTCGTCCGCCTCCAAAATGGCTTTTCAACACAAATAATCAACGAGTCAGCCGACGGTCCCCGCCCCCGTCACCATCGTCGCCTCTTATCCCTCGACTCCGACTTCCTGTCGAACGCCAACTTTTAATCTTCCGTCGGAGCGCCGAACAACTCTTTATGGCAGGCGGTTTCATTGTCGGGCCCGGCGTTTTTTTTCATCCTGGGGCCGGGGAATGAAAGGCCTGATTTACGAACAACATTCCTTACTTTGGAGTGAAATTCCTCGCCGGGAAATATTTTCAAACTCAAAAAGGCCGGCGGAGGCGAGACCGGGGATGTTTTCGTCGTCCCGGCCGGGCTTGAGGGAGTCGGCGCGCATCCTGCTCGCGCGGCAAAAGGCGCGCCGACGAAAACTCCCCCTCTCGAGATCCTGAGCCGCCAAATTGACCGGCGTCCCGCCGCCGCCAAGACAAAAACCCGGAACGCCGGTTTTGGCGCCGTCGCCGGCGTCAAGCTCGGGACTCGACATTTGATAATTTTGAAATTCTTTCTTGGGCGACGGGACAATTGTCGCTAAAAAATCAGGAGTCTTCAGTTTTTTTCATAGACTCATAAACTTATAGACTCATATTATAACATCAGATTATTGATAATCACATCTTTTTTTCCAGATTGTCAAATCCGGGACTCAAAAAAAATCATCCCTCCCGCGACCTGGCGAAACTGTCGGACTTGCCGCCGGGGACTCCGGGACGCCGGAACGCCGGAACACTGGAACCCCGCGGCCGGGCGAACCGGCGGGCGAAGCGTCCCCGTCCCCGGCCGCGGCCCCTAGAGGACCACCCTGGGCCTGGCCCCGTCGGCCGGGCCCACTATGCCGTCGCGCTCCATGTCCTCGATGATGCGGGCGGCCCGGTTGTAGCCGATGCGCAGGTGGCGCTGGACGATGGAGACGGAGGCCCGGCCCTGCCTGCGGACCAGATCGACGGCCTCCTGGTACTTCTCGTCGCGGGGGCCGCCCCCGCCGTCCTCGTCGGCGTCCGGGGGGACCAGGCTCTCGACGTAGTCCGGGGGGCCCCAGCGGCGGACGTAGTCGGTGACCCGCCTCTTCTCCTCGTCGCTGACGTAGGCCCCGTGGAGGCGCAGGAGCTTGGCCGTGCCCGGGGGCATGAAGAGCATGTCGCCCTTGCCCAGGAGCTGCTCGGCGCCCATGCGGTCCAGGATGGTCTTGGAGTCCACCTTGCTGGTCACCTGGAAGGAGAGCCTGGTGGGCAGGTTGGCCTTGATGACCCCGGTCAGGACGTCGACGGAGGGCCTCTGGGTGGCCAGGATGAGGTGGATGCCGGCGGCCCGGGCCTTGGCGGCCAGCCTGGTGATGGCCACCTCCACGTCCTTGGGGGCCGTCAGCATCAGGTCGCTCAACTCGTCGATGATGATGACCAGATAGGGCATGGGCTGGAGGTCGGGCGCCTCGGGGTCGGGGGCCCCGGCGGCCGCCTTTTTAACGAGCTCGTTGAAGCCCGCGATGTTGCGGACGCCTTTCTCGGCCATCAGCTTGTAGCGGACGTCCATCTCGCAGACGGCCCACTTCAAGGCCGTGGTGGCCTCGGCGGGGTCGGTCAGCACCGGGTGCAGCAGATGCGGCAGGTCCTGGTACATGGCCATCTCCACGCACTTGGGGTCGATGAGCAGGAATCTGACCTGCTCCGGGCCCGCCTTGTAGAGGATGCTCATGACCATGCAGTCCAGGCCCACGGACTTGCCGCTGCCGGTGGCCCCGGCGATCAGCAGATGCGGCATGCGGGCCAGGTCGGCCACCTGGGGGACCCCGGTGATGTCCACGCCCAGGACCAGGCCCAGGGGCGACTTGATGTCCTGGAAGGCCTGGCCCTCGACGACCTCCCGCAGGGTCACCGTGGCGCGGTCCCGGTTGGGCAGCTCGAAGCCCAGGGCGGCCTTGCCGGGGATGGGGGCCACCACCCTGACCGAGGCCACCCGCATGGCCATGGCCAGGTCGTCGGCCAGGTTGACGATCTTGGCGATCTTGATGCCCGGGGCCGGCTGGAACTCGTACATGGTGATGACGGGGCCCGCGGAAACCTCGATGACCCGTCCCTCCACCCCGAACTCGGCCAGCTTGGTCTCCAGATGCCTGGCGTTCTCGAGCAGAGCCTCCCGGCCAAGGCCGGCGGCCCCCCCGGCCCGCAGCCTCTCGTCCGGCGGGTCCAAAAGGTCCGTCGACGGCAGCTCGTAGGGCGCCCCGTTGTAGGACTTGGGGTGCTCCTGCCGGCGTCCGAGCCCCGCCCCCGGCCGCCTCTTCTCGACGATGATGGGCTCCGAGACCGAGCCCAGGTCCAGGATGGGGTCGGAGTCGTCCTCGTAGTCGTAGTCCCGGGACTCGGGGGCCCCCCGGCCCCGCCCGCGCTTTTTCGGGCGCCGGACCGGCTCGTCCAGAAACAAAACGTCGTCGTCGTCCTCCTCCGCCCTCCGGCCCGCGGCCCGCCGGGAGCCGCCGCCGCCCGCCCGGCCGCCCCGCCCGGGGAACTCCCGGCCGTCGGACCGGCCGGGGGCGGGCTTGTTTTTACGGCCGGAGGCGTCGTAGGAAGACGACGACGAGGAAAAAATCCTGCCCGGCAGACGCGCCAGCGACGCCGGGGAGACCCCGGTGCCCGCGGCCAGGCCGGCCAGCATGACCACCGGCAGACAGATGTAGGAGCCCACCCTCCCGATGGCCGACTCCAGCCCCCCGGCCAGAAAGGCGCCCACCAGGCCGCCCCCGGAGACGGACTCCCCGGGCCAGTAGACGTCCAAAGCGGGCCCGGGCCAGACGAGGGCGGCCAGGGAGAAGCAGGCGAACAAAGCCAGGAGCCAGCCCAGGGCCAGCCGGACGCCCCCCAGGCCGTCGGGACGACCCCGCAGGCAGACGCCGGCCAGGAAGACCAAAAAGGGCACGGGCCAGAAGGAGGCCAGCCCGAAGAGCCTGATCATGCGGTCGGAGAGATAGGCGCCCAGAAGACCGATGAGGTTTTGCGGCTCGGCCCCGTCCGGCAGCCCCAGGTCCCCCCCGCGGTGCGAGACCAGGGAGAGGAAGACCACCACCGAGAGGATCACCGCCAGCATGGCCGGCACCTCCGGAGGAAACATGGGCGCCGTCCGGGGCGCCGTCCGGGCCGCCGCCCGTCCCGGGGATTTGGACGTCCTGGACGACTTGGCCCGCCCCGACGTCTTGGCGGAAGTTTTTTTGTGTTTGGCTGGGGACATGGACCTGCGGGGGAGCGGGCGTCGACCCGCCTCCCGGCCGGGACGACCGGGCGCCCGGGCGCGCGTGAAGAAAAAAAGGCGCCGGGGCGAAAAATATGAAAAAAAACGAGCGACCATTCAGGTCACTATTTTATAGGACCCCTGCTCCAAATCCGGGGCGCCCGGATTATACCAGGTCCCGGGTCAGCTGGCCATATTGGAGGCTAGTAGTTCAGAGCCAAATTTTCAAAATTATCACCCTATGAGCGGCAAATTTGATCCATATGGCATATTAAGGACTAAAAATTAACATGCATTCCATCTGTAACATTCAATATATCCCAACACCTAGTCTTGGAAAAATAGTTGTTGACAAAATCTTACCAATGGTTTATTTTACATCTGAGAGTCATGGCTAGCTATGGACTATACCATGATCTTAGGAGCTTGCGACTTGACTTTTATCAAGACTTCATAATTTTTGGGAAGGTACATGAGGAAAAAAACCTCACAAATAAAGGCTAAGGACTATAAAGAAGCCGTCAATAAGATAGAATTCTTAGCTCGCTTCT
>JAISET010000251.1 GCA_031264015.1 Deltaproteobacteria bacterium
CCGCGTCCTCGCCGAGGCTGCCGGCCTCCTCCCGGCTGACGACGGCCTGGCGCCGGGACTCGAACTGCTCCTCTATCTCGGGGGGCGGGCTGGGGAAGGTCATGGCCGCCCAGATCAGCACGGAGATGGCCAGGATGACGGTGCCGGCCTTCTTGATGTACTGCCAGGTGCGCTCCCAGGTGTGGATGACCACGCCGGAGAAGGTGGGGTAGCGGTAGGGTGGCAGCTCCATGACGAAGGGGGTGGGGGCGCCCTTGATCAAAGTCGAGCGCAGGAGCCGGGCCACCAGCAGGGCGGCGGCCCAGCCGCAGAGGGTGATGGCGAACATGATGAGCGGCCGGTGGCTGTCGAAAAAGATGCCCACGAACAATAGAAAGACCGGTATCTTGGCCCCGCAGGTCATGAAGGGGACCGTCAGGATGGTGGCCAGCCTCTCCTTGGGGGAGCGCAGGGTCCTGGTGGCCATGACGCCGGGGACCGCGCAGCCTCCCGCTATGCCGCCGGAGATGATGAAGGGCATGATGGAGGCGCCGTGCAGGCCGAAGAACCTGAAGACGCGGTCCATGATGTAGGCCACCCTGGCCATGTAGCCGGAGTCCTCCAAGACGGCGATGAAGAGGAACATGATCATGATGAGCGGCACGAAGCCCAGGACCCCGCCGACGCCGGCGATGATGCCGTCGGTGACCAGGGACTTCAGCGGCCCGTCGCCCATGACGTCGCCCGCCAGGCCGGCGAGCCATTCAAAAAAGCCGCTCAGCCACTCGTTGGGGATGGCCCCGATCTCGATGGTCACGTAGTACATGAGGTACAAGACGGTGAAAAGGATCAGGGGACCCAGGACCTTGTGGGTCAGGACAGTGTCCACCTTGTCGGAGAAGGCGACCCGGTCGTCATGGGAGATGTCGTCGGAGCCCCGGAGGACCCCGTTTTTCAAAATGGAGTTGATCCAGCCGTAGCGGTAGTCGGCGATGACTGCCTCGGGATAGCTCTTCAGGGTCGTCTTCAGGTGGGCGGCCAGGGCGTCGGCTTTGGCCGCCAGCTTGGCCGAGATCTCGGGCCCGGCCTTCTTGGCCCGGCGGACGACCTCCTCGTCTCTTTCCAGAAACTTCATGGCCACCCAGCGGGCCGGGTAAAACTCGGTCAGGAGCCTGGCCTCCTCCACCATGGGGGTCATCTCTTTCAAGGCCAGGTCCACGTCGCTGCCGTAGGAGATCTCCAGGGGAGCCGCCTTGCCGCGCTTCTCCTTGGCCAGGGCCACCGCGGCCCGCAGGGCGTCGTCGAGGCCGTCGCCCTTCCTGGCCACCATGGGGACCACCTTGAGGCCGGTCAGCTCGGCCAGGCGCTCCACGTTGATGTCGTAGCCGTTGGCCTTGGCCTCGTCCATCATGTTCAGGGCCAGGACGATGGGCATGCCCAGCTCCAGAAGCTGGACCGAAAGATAAAGGTTGCGCTCCAAAACTCCCGCGTTGACGACGTCTATGACGGAGCCGGGGTTCTCCTCGGAGAGGACCCTTCTGGCCACGACCTCCTCCATGGAATAGGCGGTCAGGGAGTAGGTGCCCGGCAGGTCGACCAGGGTGACTTCTATCCCGTCCAGGTGGGCCACGCCCTCCTTCTTCTCCACCGTGATCCCGGGATAGTTGCCGACGTGCTGGCGGGCGCCGGTGTAGCGGTTGAACGCCGTCGTTTTTCCGGAGTTGGGATTTCCGGCGATCGCGATTCTGTCATAAGCCTTTTGCTGCATAAATTGCGGTCCCTAACATGCTGGCGGGGAGGATAAAACAAACGGCCCACCATTTGACTAAAAAAGCAGGCCGTTGAAGGTCGGGAAGGAAGTTTTTTCAAAGCCCTGTGGCTACCGGGGGGCTCAGGACGCTGGGTTGCCTCTGGCGCCGGTTCGAGCTCGACCGTCCGGGGGAGGCGGCCTCCGCGAAGCCCCCCCGGCGGAAAAACTCGGGCGCGTTTTAATTTAAGCCGTGACGGCCTGGACGTTGATGTGGTCGGCCTCGCGGTTGCGCAGGGTCAGGGTGAAGCCCATCAGCCGCAGGGCGACCGGATCCTTCAGGGGCGCGCGGCCCATGCACTGGATCTGGATGCCGGGGACCAGGCCCATGTCCCTGATCCGGCGGCCCATCTCCCCGTCGGCGTCGATGGTCTTGATGATGGCCTTCTGGCCCTTTTTTAAGGTCCGCAGCGTGGTCTTGGTGTCTTCCATAAAGTTTCTCCGAAGAAGGCGTCCGAGTCCCGAAAAGTCCAGAAAAAACTTAAAAATCTTTTGGTCCCGATTGACGGTCCGGCTAGGGCAGCTGGTCGGCCAGGGGGTCGGGGCGATCCTCGCCCTTCCCGCCCTTCTTGGGCCCGCCGCAACCGCAGCCGCAGCCGCAGGACGGCTTGTAGGCCACGCGGTAGATGGCCACGCCCAAGGCGGCGACGATGATGACGGCGACGATCACGTATTCCATGGAGAGGCCTCCGTGAGTTGGGATGCGTCCGGGCGGTGAAGTCCGGGCTGGGTTGGCGGCCCGCGGGGCCTTCTCGGGTTCCCGGCCTCACCAACGGGTCCCCTGGCGGACGAAAAGCCGCGATCCGGCTCGTTCCCAATCAAGGGCCCGCGGGGGCGCTTAATGTTATTGAGAACTATTTGCAATATAGCATATAATCAGCCTTTGTCAAGAAAAATTTGCCCTCCGGCGAAAAAATTTGGCTCCAAAGTTTACCTGAAAAACAATTATTTGGAAATGACATCTATTTAAAATAAATTTTATTAACATTTTTTTTACATTTCAGTGGACCATAATTCGAAAAATTTTTTAATTGCCCAGCCGACATTCCTTTCATAAACTATTCTCTGTTCAGTCTAAATTTATACAATAAAATTAAAGGATTTAGAAACTAATATTCCCAAGGCTCGGACGCGTCCCAAAAAAAAATTTTCGGCCGCCCCTTTTTCCCGTCCGGGCGTCATCCCTGAAATCATTGCGTTTTCTAATCGGCGCGCCCCCGCCGGGGGGCGGGGTTAATTTTTAGGCGCGTATTTTCGCCAAACCTCGTCGCCCGTTTTTCCCGGTCTTTAATTTGACGTTTTTTTCCCTAAAATCTAATCGTTTGAAGCGGCCGGCCGGGGCTCGGGGCGGCGTTCATAAACGCCTTGAACAGCCGGCCAAACCCCGGCCGGGGGCGACCGGCGCCGGACCCCGGGCGCCCGCCCGCCAGCCGGAGGCCTCGGGGGCCTTGGAAAGAAAGCAGCCGGGGCGACATGAAAAAAAGCGGGTGAGGCGACCCCTCAAAAGGGCCGCCGCCCGCTCCAATTAATTCGTCCCGCCGCCGCCCGCCGACAAAACCAACTCCACCGGCCGCCCGCCGACAAAACCACTCCCGCCGGCCGCCCGCCGCCGTCATCCCCGGGGCGGGGACGGCGTTCCAGGCCGTCAGGCCCCCGTAATCACTGTTCAAACGGCGGCCGAAGAGTCTTTTTAACGTCCCCCGGACGACTTGGACGACAAAAAGTCCCTGACCAGGGACTCCCAAATCGGGTAAGCCGGCCCCAGCAGATGGACGCCGTCGTCGGTCAGATCTCTTCTGAGGCTCCCGTCCGGCTCGGCGAAGGCCGGGTGGAGGTCGAGAAAATCGAGCCTGAAGTTTTCGGCGGCCCGCCCGAGCAGGCGGTTGGCCTTTCTGACCAGATCGTTGCTGAGCCTGGTCCCCGGCCCCCAGTCGAACAGGGACTCGACCATGGGCAGAAGCGAGCAGACGACCAGCCGGCTCTCCGGCGAGAGGGAGGCGACGGCGGACCAAATTTTTATGTGACCCTCCTCGACCGACTCGGGACTGAAGCCCTGGGCCAGGTCGTTGACGCCCGCCAGCAGAAAAATCCACTCCGGTCTCAAGCCCGTCGTCCGGCTCAGCCGCCGCAGGACGCACCCCGCGGTGTCGCCCCCGACCCCGTGGTTGAGCACCTCGGCCTCAGGGTCGATATTTCCCCAGGTCCGGCCGTGCTTGGTCAGGCTGTCCCCCAGCATGACTATGACTCTACGGCGCGTCCCCACTAGCCCCCTCCCCCGGTCAGGATCGTCCCGGCCGGGGCGTTTGCGGCCCCCCCCCCCGGCCGCCCGAAGCCCGGCGGCCGGGCGCGCCGCCGGACGGGCGGAAAAAAATGAGACAGAAGGCTCCCAAGCCGGTCCCGGCCATCTTAGCCAACTCCCAAAATAAATCCAAGACAGTCCGGCTCCCCCGGCCGCCGCCCGGTCCGGTCGGCCGGACGGCCTGGGGAGGTTCGGGTAATTTTATGGGGACGCC
This sequence comes from Deltaproteobacteria bacterium, assembly GCA_031264015.1. Taxonomy (GTDB): domain Bacteria; phylum Desulfobacterota; class Desulfarculia; order Adiutricales; family Adiutricaceae; genus JAIRNQ01. Next base: position 4,300 of record JAISET010000251.1, read on the forward strand.
GGGGAAGGGTCGGAAAAATGAAGCGGACGAACGGGGTCAAACAGATCTCAAGCAGCTAAAATAGGCAATGACAGGCTAAAAAAGCAGGAAAAAGCGGCCGCCGACAAATAATAACAGCGGGCCCGCCCGGGAAAAGGCCGGGCCAGGACTGGTCGCCGGGGCGGCCGACATGCCCCGCCAGCGGCTCCAAAATTGACAACGCTTTAACCTTCACGCCTGGGAGCGCGCCTGGCAGCACATCAAGAAGGCCGGCACCGTCATCCTGGCCGTCTCCGCGCTGATCTGGGCGGCCATGACCTTCCCCAGCCCGCCCCCCGAGATAGAGGAGCAGTTCGAGTCCCGGCGCCAGGCCGTCGTCAGCCGGGAGGAGGCCGGCAGCCTCGGCGAGGACGCGG
>JAISET010000025.1 GCA_031264015.1 Deltaproteobacteria bacterium
GTTGTCCCCCAGGGGCTCTCCCTCGGCGAGTCAAGCAGCTCCCTGCTGTATACCAGGTCGATGTCGCGCTTTTGAAATTTGACGGCGTCCCAATTGGCGGACTTGGCGACATTTATAAGCTGTTTGGCAATATTTATGTCGCCGTTATGATTAATCCCTATTTCAGCAATAAGATACACACGCATAAATCACCTTTAATAGCATATCAATCTTAAACTATGAGTAAGATATAATAATATCTACCTTACAATAATAAATACATAATTATTTTTATTATTGTTAATAGATGTGGAATAAATACACTTAACAGACCGTCAACGAAGACCACGGGCCCAGTTAATAGTTCTCCGCAGGGCCTCGTCCAAACTTATCCGCTGATACAAACCAAGCTCCTCCCTCGCTCTTTTCAGGCAAGGAACCTGGCTCTGGGGAGGGCCGTCGGGAGGGGGCGCCTTGGACACTATAACAGTCAAAGGAGGTGAAAAGAAACCGCCGACTTTTTCGGCCAAAGCCCCGATGCTGACCTGCTCCTCACCGCCGACATTATAAGCCCGCCCCGGCAGACCGTCAACAAGAGCCACCCAGAGCCACCAGGCCAAATCAGCCAGATAAAGGTAGGAGCGCAGGGGGGTGCCGTCCCCGGTGAGAACTATCGGTCCTCCTACCAAAGCGTCCCTAATGATGTTTCCGACAGCAAAATGTGTGTCCAGAGACAAAAACGGGCCGACAAAAGAAAAACAACGAGCCACCACCGTCCGCAACCCAGCGGTCCGCCAATAATGCGCGCACAGAAGCTCGGCGACACGCTTGCCCTCGTCGTAAAATCCGGTCGCAGGCGAGAAGACGTCCGGCGCCTCCAGGCAGGACTCGGATATTTTGGCGACTTTTTTCGGATGGCGACCGTAGACGGCGGCCGAGCTGGCCATCAGAAAGCCCCCCGCCCCGGAGGCCGCCGCCAGGTCCAGGACTCTTCTGGTCCCCTGGACGAGAATGTCGAGAGACATGAATTGGTTGTCTCTCTGCACTAGATTAGTCGGGGCGGCCAAATGAAGGACGTGGGTAAATTTTGTTTTGGGAAATTCGAAATCAAACAAGTCCCCCTCGAGAATGGTCAAAAAAGGGCTGCCCGCCAACTCGGGAGCCGATTTGCGCCAGCCCTCCGGGTCCCTGACCAGAGCCGTGACCCTGGTGCGCAGACCAAGCTTGTCAGCAGCCCGGAAAAGGCTCGCAAGCATCCACCTGCCGAAAAGCCCGGTGGCGCCAGTGACGAAGATCTCGGCGTCGGCAAGTTTTCCCCAGGGGGAGGGCGAGACGTCCAGCAATTCGTCCAGATCGTCCTCCAGGGAGTAGGGTCCCCCAGACGGGTTCCCGGTCATTTTTGAGCCGCCATATAGTCCGCGACGTCGCCCAGACAGGCGCTTCTGGCCTCAAAGCCCGGCTCGACGGAACGGCGGTACCACAAGGCCGACTTTTCAACGGCCTCCCCGGTCGTCCAGCGGGGGCGCCAGCCCATCCTGAGGCTGGTCTTGTCGGTGTTCAGGTGTAAAAAAGACGTCTCGAACGGGGCGTCCGGCTCGGCGAGGTTCCGCCAGCCGGCCCCTTCCCCCCAGCCCCGGCAGAAGACGTCGGCCACCCTTTCCACCGGCCAGAGGTCCAGGGGGTCGGGACCGAAATTCCAGGCCGAGCGCCACAGGGGGTTGTCCGCGTCCCCGCGCAAAAATTCCGCCAGCATCATGTAGCCGGCCAGCGGCTCCAGCACGTGCTGCCAGGGGCGCACCGACTTCGGGTTGCGGATTTCGGCCTCCCGTCCCGACAACAGCGCCCTGGACATGTCCGGCACCAGTCTGTCCCTGGCCCAGTCTCCGCCGCCGATGACGTTGCCGGCCCTGGCGGTGGCCACCCTGACGGCGGGACGCCCGGACGCCGGCTGAAAAAAGGAGCTTCTGTAGGCGACGGTCACCAGCTCGGCCGCCGCCTTGGAGGCGCTGTAGGGGTCGTGGCCGCCCAGGGGGTCCGTCTCCCGCCGACCCCAGATCTCCTCGAAGTTCTCATAAACCTTGTCCGTGGTCACCATCACGGCCGCGGCCGGCCTCCCGACAAGACGCAGGGCCTCCAGGACGGAAGCCGTGCCCTGGACGTTGACCTCAAAAGTCTCGTATGGGCTCCGGTAGCTCTCCCTGACCAGAGGCTGGGCGGCCAGGTGAAAAAGAACCCCGGCGTCCGAGGCCCGCCATTTCTCCAAAAGAAGCGCCCGGTCCCGGATGTCGGCCTCGACGTGGGAGGCCAAAACTTCCCGAACCCCGGCGGAGAGAAAAAGCGGCGTCTCCCCTCCCCCGCCGGCCTCCGGCGGCAGGGAGTAGCCGTGCACCCTGGCCCCCAGCGAGGCGAGCCAGAGGGAGAGCCAGGAGCCTTTGAATCCCGTGTGCCCGGTGACGAAGACGTCGCGGCCTCGCCAGAAACCGGCGTCGGGGCGGGCGCCGCCGGTCACTTTATTGTCCAGGGGGCCCGGCCCTTGGCCCAGAGATCCTCGAGGTACTGCCAGTCGCGCAAGGTGTCCATGCACTGCCAAAAACCCTCGTGGGGGTAGACTGACAGCTGCCCGTCGGCCACGCAGCGTCTGAGGGCGCCAAACTCCAGCATTTCGTCCTCCCCCTCGCCGGGCAGATATCTCTTGAAATCGGGCTCTATGAAAAAGAAGCCGCCGTTGATCAGCCCCCCGGAGGTGGCGGGCTTCTCCCAAAACGAGGTCACCTTGTGGCCGTCGTTCTCTATCTCGCCGAACCGTCCGGGAGGACGGACGCCGGTGATGGTCGCCAGCCTGCCCTCCCGGCGGTGAAATTCCAAGGCGGCGGTCAAATCGATGTCGGAGACGCCGTCCCCGTAGGTCAGGGCGAAAGTCTCGTTTCCCAGGTAAGGCCAAACCTTGCGCAGGCGGGTGGCCGTCAGGGATTTCGCCCCGGTGTCGGCCAAAATTATCCGCCAGTTTTCCGCATGTGCCGGCCCCAGGAACCTGACGTCGGACTCCCGCCCCAGGGTGACCTCCAGGTCGCGGCCGGCCGACTGGTACTCGAGAAAATAACGCTTGATGACCTGCCCCTTGTAGCCCAGGCAGAGGACAAACTCGCTAAACCCGTGGGCCGCATAGCCGGACATGATATGCCAGAGGATGGGCTTCTCCCCGATCTCCACCATGGGCTTGGGCAGGACTTCGGTCAGCTCCCTCAGCCTGGTGCCCTCGCCGCCGCACAAGATGACAGTTTTCATAATAAGCCGCCGTTCGCTTGAAAAAAAATCGGTTGATCCGGACGTTTCCGCCTGCCAGGCGCCCATATGGACGCCGGGACGACCGCCAACGTTTGTTTTCGAATGAGGCCGTCGAAAAAAATCTCCAGGGCAGCCAGATTCTACGCCCCGGAATCCAATTTTTCCAGGCCCACGCCCCGGACGCCCTGAACGCAGGGCCGGAGGGCGCCGTCGCCGCCTTCCGTCTGATAAAGCATGATCCTGATGAAATCGGAATTTATCAGGGAGTCGGGGATGTCCAATGAAATGTCGCCGACTTCGAATATGCCGCCGGCCACGACCTGCTCGCCGTCCATCAAATCAAGGCCTATTGTCCGGCAATTTTGACCGTCCGCGTCCGAGTCGGGGGAAAGCGCCATGCTAAATTTCAACGGCAGTCCCCTCAGCTCCAGCGGAATTTTAATCGTCACGGAAGTGGCGGCGCCAACAGGGCTGGTTTTCCAATCGTAGGGAATCATGCCCGAATTGATGCTGGCCATGCCCATTTTTTCCAGCTGGTCGAAAGCATAGACATATAATTTATAAAGTGACGGACGGTTATTTTCCCCTCTATAAATATTATGATACTCGACATCGGAAATAATAATGGTATCTTTATCAACTGTATAATTATAAAAAGAATTACTTTTAAAAGTATCTAAAGCATATAAAAATTCACCTTTTATTTGATTATTTTTTATTATTAAAGGAACTAGAGGCATTTTAGTAAAACCATCGACATCAACTAATAAAGTCATATTTTTAGGTATTTTAGTTTCTATTCTTGAGAGTTCATATATAAATGGCATTGCAGATACTATACCATAGTATGTGAATGGAATCAGTTTTAATACAGGCATTCTAATAAAAAGAATAAGATAAACTATTAGACAAAATAATGAAATGCATTTATTTAAGTATTTAAAATTAAAATTTCTACTTAAACAAATCACAACAAAAATTAGTAAAGATAACGGTATAAATGATAATGGTAAGGCTGTATAAGATACAAATTTCCATACTTTATAAAGATTTCCATAGCGCATATATAGCGCTAAATATAAGATTAGTGACACTATAAATGCAATACTTATAGTTGTTATAATACTTATAGATCTACATGCGTTATTTTTATTTATTTTACTATTATTATTAACTAGCAATAATTGTACTTTTTTTGAATTTATAATTACTAAAAGAACTACAATAAATAGTATGAGGATAACATATAGAATTATATTTAACTTGTCCATAACTAAATCAGAAGACAACAAAAATGAATTTGGAACAAAGTACGGGACGCCTAAAAACAACAAGGGACTTAAAAATGGCAGAGGCCAGCCGACTGTCTGCTGATAGACATATTTTAGCCGGACTAAAAAGTCGTACCCAAACCCCGGCATGACAACCATGGTCAAGACGGTCGCCAAAAGAACAGGAAACGGACCGCTTTTCAAGGCGCCTGTCAGTCTCGCGCCAAGGGACGGCTTCTCGACATTCAAAAAACCCGACAGGACTCCGACGCACATCAACACCCCGGCAAAAACCACATACCCGCCCTGATAGGCGACCAAAAGACAGAAAAGTGGAAAAAACATCCTCTTCGCAATTCCGTCGGACGAAAGCGAGCCCCCCCGCGGAGCGTGCTCGCCCAAGGCGACCAGAAATAAAAAAGTAGCCGTCAATTGGGCGAACATTCCGGAAATGGCGATATAATTGGCAAAAGATCCAAGAATCCAACCAGCGGCCAACACGGCGGTCAGGACCCTGCCGAAGCCGAATATTTTTCTCAAAATGCCAGCCACGGCCGCGGCCTGCCAGATCATAAGCGTCAAGACGCAGCTGGGGGCGGCGAACAACGGGGACATATTCTTCGCGGTTGCAATAAATGCCAGCAGCAACGAAGTTCCCAAGGCGTCCTTGGAAATAAAAGTAAAATAGGGGGAGTAGTCAAAAGTTCTCCCGTCCAGCCCTCCAAGATAATAGTCGGCGGCCGTGATCCAATAATAAAAGTCGCCGCTGCCGTTCATCCATAAATCTAATTTACCCGACGGCCATACGGCGCTATAGAAAAACGACAATATTACCGCTAAAATTATTGATACAAAGAAAGATTCTTTTGCTTTGATATTTTTCGTAACAAGAATTAGTTTTGAAGCAGTCTTGACCCCGTTGGATTTAAAAAACAATAAAATTTCGATTAAAGAGCCGGCCACACCCACAATGAAGAACACATTAAAAAAGACTAAATAATTTGGAAGGAATAGAATCGCCGCCTGTGATAAAAAAAACATCGCTCCCGCGCCGGCGACAATGAGTTTCATGTCCCCGTATTGCGCGGCCTCTTTAAATCTCAAGACTCTTGTCGTTTGTCTGCCCCAAAATGACAAAGACAGCGTCAAAATTATAAAGTTTAATGTAAATGAAACCGTCGACTCTATGACATTAATATAAAACATTATTGCGACCCAAATAAACGTTAGTTTCCAAGTCTCTTCAAACGACTACTGACCATCATCATCATCCGAGGCCAATACGTAACTCCCGCCCGCGGGTTTTCAAGCTGAGTTCGCCCGCCGACGGACTCCTATGTTTATAAGCCGGAATCTAATTTCTCAAGGTCGACGCCTCGAATTCGCTGAACGCAGGGAACGAGCCCGTCACTGTCGGCGGTGGCCGTTTGAAAAATCATGATCTTGATGAAATCGGATCTTATCATGTCGACCGACAGATCGAGCGAAACTTCCCCGTTGACATCAAACACGCCGCCGCTTAAGACCTGGTCGCCGTCCATCAGGTCCAGGCCGATGTCGCGACAATTTTGACTGTCCGTGCCGGGATCTGGTCCGACGTCCATGGAGAATTTCAAAGGAAGGCCCCGCAGTTCCAAAGGTATTTTGATCGCCACCACCATGGCGTCCCCGGTGGGGCTGGTTTTCCAATCATAAGGGATCACGCCCGTATTTATGCTGGCCATGCCCATTTTTTCTAGTTGGTTAAAGTCATAGAAATACATCTCATATATGGACGGCGGGATTTCTTTCGCCCTATAAATTTTAGGATAATAAACATCGGAAATAATTATCGTGTCCTCATCGACCGAATAATTATAAAACGGATTACTTGCGAAAGTTCCCTCGGCATATATAAAATTAATTTTGAGATTTTTATTATTTTTCAATATTAACGGGACTATAGGCATCTTGTTAAAACCAATAAGATCGACTAATAAAGTTTTATTTTCTTGCATTTTAGACTGCACGGCAAACAAATCATTTATAAAAGGCCTGGCTGAAAGTATTCCATAATAATTATATGGAAGCAATAATAATCCTGGCATTTGAACAAACAGACAAAGATAAATTGCCAGACAAAAAATACAGAAACTTTTTCTAAGCCATTGAAGCTTAAAATTTATGCTCAGCCAAATGATCAGAAGAACTAATAAAGATATCGGAATAAATGATAATGGCAGCGCTGTGAAAGAAACAAATTTCCACACTTTATAAAGATTTCCGTAGCGCAAGTATGAAGCCAAATAAATAACAACACCGACTAAATATGCCAAACTAAGAGTTGTTATAATATTTTTTCGTTCTCTTAAGCATTTGTCAGCCGAACTTTTATTGATGAAAAAAATGAATCTCTTATGATTGACAACAATCGTCAGAAAAATAACGCTTAATATAAGAGGAATGTATGGAATAATGTTGGCTTTGTCTATGCTGATATCAGAGGACGGCAACAACAGATGCTGACTATAATATGGAACCCCCAAAAACAGCAGGGGGCTGAGAAAAGGCAAGGACCATCCTGCGGACTGCTGATATTCAAGCCGGAGACGGACAATAAATTCATGACCAAAACCCGGCATGACGACCATGCACAGGACGGTCACCAAAAGAACCGGGAGCAGGCCGATTTTCAAGGCGGCAGCAAGCCTGGCGCCGAGGGACGGCTTTTCGCAGTTCAAAAAAGCTGACAGGGCGCCGACACATACCAGCACGCCGGCGTAAACCCCGTAGCCTCCCTGGTAGGCGATCAAAAGACAAAACAATGGTAAAAACAGCTTTTTCGCGCGTCCGTCGGACAAAGGCGACATTTCCCCCGGGGCGAACTCCCCAAGGGCGGCCAAAAACAAGAACGCTCCGACCAGCTGTCCGAACATGCCGACTATGGCGACATAATTGGCGAATGATCCAAGAACCCATCCCAACGACAAAACAACGGTCGCGGCGAGGCCGAAGCCGAATATTTTCCTAAAAATGCCCGCCATGGCCGTCGCCTGCCAGGTTAAAAGGGTCAGCGCGCAGCTGGGGGCGCCAAGCAGAGGGGACAGATTTTTTGCCGCCGCGATGAAGTCGATCAGAAGCAGAGACCCGACGGCGTCCATCGAGTTGTAGGTCAAAATGGCGGAATAGTCGAAGATTCTATTGTTCAACCCTCCCAGGAGGTAGTCGGCGGTCGCGATCCAGGAGTAAAAATCAGAGCCGCTGTTCATCCACAAATCCAACTGCCCGGACGGCCACACGGCGCTGTAAAAGAACGCCAGCACAGCGGCCGTGACTATGGAAATAAAAAATGACTCCTTAGTTTTAAGGATATCTTTAACAGCTGATAATTTTAAGGCCCCCTCAATTTTTTTTCTCAGATAAAATAAAATTTCTATCAATGATCCCGCCAGGCCGACAATGAAATATATGATCAGAAAGGCGAAATAATCCGGCAGAAATATGATGGCCGCCTGGGATAAAAAGAACATGGCCCCCATGGCCGCGATAATGAGCCGCATGTCGCCGTATTGAGCCGGCTCTTTAAATCTCAACAATCTTCTTGTTTGTTTACCCCAAAATGACAAAGATAGCGTTAAAATAACAAAATATAAGATAAATGAAGCCACGGACTCAAATATGTTTATAAAGTACATTATTGCTACCTATGGTAATAATTTAATAAAATAAGAAGCTGCCGGCAACCAAAAAAAAATCGATTTTCCCGAACGCCAATGACTTTTTCAAATAATAAAACTAGTCCTGGTCAATCTGTGGCAATCACGAAAGGCAAACAAATGGTCTCGGTCAAAAAAAGACATGTAGACCGGTCGGGGAGGTCCCCATGCTTAACTCTCGAGCTCAAACTTGCCCGACAATATCAAGGCAGGGAAAAACACCTTCGGTCCGCAAGGCGCCGACTTGACGTCGCGCCCCCCCCGGAAGACCCGCCGTCATGCCTTCGCGGCGGCCTTGATTATCTCGGCCACCACCTTTCCGCAGCCGATAAGCTGGGAGATGGACTGCTCCTCTTTCTCCGTGTGGACATGGTCGTAGCCGGTGGATATCCCCACGCAGCGAATGCCGTTGGAGTTGAAATGGTTTCCGTCCAGCCCGCCGCCGGTGAGGGCCAGGGAGTGGGGCACCCCCAGGGCGTCGAAAGCTTTTCCGGCCAGGACGACCGCCCGGTCGTTTTCCGGAACGTTGAAGGTCTCGTATTCCAGGGTCCAGTCAAACTCCGCCGAAGCCCCGGCCTCGGAGGCCGCCTTGACGAAGGCCTCCTCCAGTTTGGCGCAATAGGCGTCAAGCTCCCCGACGTCGTGGCTTCTGGCCTCGGCCTTGATTTTGACAAGGTCGCAGACGATGTTGGTGGCCTTGCCGCCCTCAATGACCCCGAAGTTGGAGGTGGTGACGGGGGACAGCCGCCCCTCGGGCAGCCTGGAAATGGCGACGGCCGCCACTCTGATGGCGTTGATCCCGGCCTCCGGGGCAATTCCGGCGTGGCTGCTCAGCCCGCGGACGGTTATCACGACCGTCTTCTGGGTCGGGGCCCGGTTGACAATGGTCCCCAGCCGTCCGGCGCAGTCCAGAACGAAGGCGGTCCTGCTCTTGATCTTGGAATAGTCGAGGCGCCTGCTCCCCCGGAGCCCGATCTCCTCGGCCACGGTCAGCACCAGCTCGACCTCCCCGTGCTCGACGCCATCCTCCTTGACCCGGCGCAGCCCGTCCAGGATGGCCGCCAGGCCGGAGGCGTCGTCGGCCCCAAGGATGGTCGTCCCGTCGGAGACGATGCGGTCCTCGGCCTCCAAGACCCTGGCGTTGATGACGCCTGGGTTGCTGACCCGGTCGAGGTGGGCCGAAAACAGGACCGGCTCGACCCCGGGCTTTCCGGGCAGCCTGGCGACGATGTTCCCGGCGTCGCCGCCGATCGGGGGGCCGGCCCCGTCCTCCTCGGCCTCCAGGCCCAGGTCCCGGAGCTTCTTCAGGCAAAGGTCGGCCAGGGCCCTCTCTTTAAGCGAATGGGACGGCGCGGCCACCATCTCCAAAAAATCCCGCACGATCAGCTCTGTGGTCAAAACGCTCACCCCGCGTCGTTTTCTTAAACCGGACCCAAAACGCGCCCGGTTGTGCTATAATGTGGAAAATTAATTTTCAAGCCGAAAAAAAGGCCGGGTGGGGCGGCAGCCGCCGGCCAGGCCATGTCATGATATGGCCATATCGGGCGACTGTCAACAAAAAGAGCCGCAAGGACGCGTAATTGAGGGAAAAATCCACCCGCCGGTGGCTGATCCAACAACACGCCGCGGGCAAGGGGGACGGCCGGAAGCCTCCCCGGAGCCGGAGCCGAACAGGGAGGCGACGATGAGCGGAAAAAAAAGGACGCACAGGGTGGTGGCCGTCAACGGCGGCCCCAGGAAAAACGGGAACACGGCCAGGCTGCTTGAGGAGGCCTTGTCCGGGGCCGCTCGCCAAGGGGCGGCGACGGAGACGGTCCACCTCTACGACTTGAACTTCAAGGGCTGCCGGAGCTGCTTCTGGTGCAAGACCAAGGAAAACTATCTCGCCGGACGCTGCGCCCAGAAAGACGGCCTCTCCCCCGTCCTGGACCTCCTGGCGGACTCCACCGGGGTGGTCATGGGCTCCCCGATCTACCTGGGGGACGTCACCGGGGCGCTGCGGGCCTTGTTCGAGCGCTTCGTCTTCATCAACCTGGCCTACGACCTGGACGCCCCCTCGGTTCTCAAGAAGGGGCCGTCCGTCGGCCTGGTCTACACCATGAACATCCCCAAGGAGGGAATGGGCCCGGCGGGCTACGAGGTCATCCTCGACACCCACGCCCAGTTCTTCTCCCGCCTGAAAAGCCCGAGGTTCGAGCAGCTGTTCAGCTGCGACACCTACCAGTTCGACGACTACTCCAAATTCCACGCCCCGATGTTCAACGAGCCTCATAAAAAGGAGGTCAGGGCGACCCAGTTTCCGCTGGACCTGAGGCAGGCCTTCGAGATGGGCCAGAGGCTCGCCCAGAACAAGTGACGGGCCGGGGCTTTGGTGACCGCCCGCCTCAGACCCGGCCGCGGGACTCATGAAAATACTGCAGGGAGGTTTTCTTCAACTCCCTGACGCTCTCCAGCACCTTCCAGCTCGCGGCCCCGGACACGGCCGTCATCTCGCCCACCGTCGCCAGGAGCTCGTCCCGGCTTCTGGCGTGGACCATGGTGTAAAGATTATAGGGCCAGCTCCCCGCGGCCGGCCTCCAGTAGCAATGGCTGACGCAGGCCATGGCGGCCAGGTCGTTCCCGGCCCGGTCCAGGTCGGACTCCGCTATCTCCCAGACCACCATGGCGTTGGCCTTGAAGCCCGACCGCTGGTGGGCGACCACCGCCCCCAGCCTCCTGATCAGGCCCAGGCGCTGAAAATCACCGACCATCTCCAAGACCTTTTCCTCGGTCAGCCCCAGTCTGCCGGCCAGCTCCAGGTAGGGCCTGGCCGAGAGACCCAGGTCCCCGCTCAGCAGATAGACGAGCTTTTTCTCCAGGGGCCCCAGCGAGGAGGCCGCCAAATTCTCTGTCTCGCTGTCAGCGGGGACGGTCGGCAAGATGATCTCCTTGATTAAACTAAGCGGGCCAAGTCGCGGGCCAAGTCCGGTCGCGCTCCCCGGCCCCGCCAAGCCCCGACAAATCATCGCGGGGCGGCGGGCGGGCCCGGTTCAATATTTTGTCGCCATTGTGACGATCATAATTATATCAGTCGGGAAAATAAGACTGTCGGGCCGGCTTATGCCTGCGATTCTTACCGCGGGACAAGGCGGAGGTCCATTGCGGCGGTCTTTTCCAGTCTGCTGATTTTAACGCAGCGCCCTGGTCAAATCAAGAATTGGGCCTTGGCGCCGGCTTTTTGTCCAACCCCGGGCCGTCCGGCCGCATTTTCTTTTGACGGCCCGACATGTCTTTTCCCATCAGCCGCCCTATTAATAAAAGGGCCTCCGTTGTTTGGTCAAACAACAAGGAGACCCTTCCCGTCAGAGTCGCCGACGACCTGGTCAGCCCATCAGCCTCGCCAAGTCGGCGTCGACGCTCGTCGTCGGCGCGACCTGGTAATTTTCGACCAGATAATTCAGCACCGCGGGCGAGACGAAAGCCGGAAGAGACGGTCCCAGAACGATTTTTTTAATTCCCAGATGCAGCAGGCTCAGCAGGATCGCCACCGCCTTCTGCTCGTACCAGGAGATGACCAGCGAGAGGGGCAAGTCGTTCACCCCGCAGTCGAAGGCCCCGGCCAGGGCGACGGCCACCCGGACGGCGCCGTAGGCGTCGTTGCACTGGCCCATGTCGATCAGCCGGGGGATCCCGCCGATCGTCCCCAGGTCCAGGTCGTTGAAGCGGAACTTCCCGCAGCCCAGGGTCAGCACCACAGTGTCCGGGGGCGTCTTCTCGACGAAATCCCGGAAGTAGCTCCGGCTCCCCCTGTGCCCGTCGCAGCCGCCGACCAGAAAGAAGCGTCTGACAGCCCCGGACTTGACGGCCTGGACGATGGTCCCCGCCAGGCTCAGAACGGTCCTGTGGCCGTAGCCGGTCGAGAAAGTCCCGTCCCCCCGGCTCTCCTTGTGGCCGCCCAGCTCCAAAGCCCGGTCGATCACCGGGGAGAAGTCCTTGGAGCCGTCGACGTGGGTCACTCCGGGCCATCTGGCGACGGAGGTGGTGAAGACCCGGTCGCGGTAGGTCTCCAACGGGGGCATGAGACAGTTGGTGGTGAAAAGGACCGCCCCGGGAATGGAGGCGAGCTCCTTCTGCTGGTTGGGCCAGGCGGTCCCGACGTGGCCCTTCAGATGCGGGTATTTTTTGAGCTCGGGATACCCGTGCGCGTTCAGCATCTCCCCGTGGGTGTACACCGCCACCCCGCGGCCCTCGGTCTGCTTCAGAAGGAGGCTCAGGTCGAGCATGTCGTGGCCGGTGACGACGACAAAGGGGCCGGGCTCCACCGTTCTGGAGACGACCGCGGGAGCCGCCTGGCCGAAACTATTATAATGAGCCTCGTCCAGCAGGGCCAGAATTTTCAGGTTGACGTCGCCGCACTCCAAAACGAGCGGCAGAAGCTCGGCCGCCCCCCATCCCTCCTCGGCCACGGCGGCCAGCCCCCGCCGGAAGTAGGCCAGAGACTCCGAGACGTCGGCGCCCAGGACCCCGGCGTGGTGCGCGTAGGCCGCCGCCCCGCGGATGCCCAGCAATAGAAGAGTCCTCAGGCTGCGGCTGTCCTCCGGGGCTCCCCAGAGGCCGTTCATGTCGTAGCCCGGGCCCCCGGCGGCGCTCCTGAGACCCGCCAGGGACTCCGGGTCGAAATTGACGTTGGTCAGGGTGGCGAAGAGAGACTCGAGCAAAAGCTCGCCGGGAATCTCCCGCCCGTCCCTGGCCGCCCCGATCAAAGCTCCGGTCAGCTCGTCCTGCAGGCGGGCCACCTCCGAGTTCTTACCGCAGATTCCCGCGGACTCGCAGGCCCGGCCCGCCGCCGTCTGCTCGCATTGTTGGCAAAACATCCCGGTCATTTTCCGCCTCCCTTATTTCGGCCTTTTGATGATTTTTGTGAAGGCTCTAGGCCTCGGCCGTCACATATTGGTCAATATATTACAACAACGCTTTTTATTTATTTCATGCGACAAGCTATTGACACTCAAGCAATATAAAGGTAAAATACAATTAAAGATTCGATGTTGGAATTCCAACATACTTTTTAACAATCTACATTTAATCATCAGTCAATTTAATTCCTCTCCGCGCCAGGTTAGATTTTTCAACCGCCCGCCTTTTTCGCCTGGCTTGAGAAGATTATATTCCTAAAATTTTTTATGTTCGGTTTGAAAAGCAACGAAAATAAATAAATTTTGAGCAAAAAAAATGTTGACAATTGGCACCTTAAGACATAAAATAATATTTAAATATGAATGTTGGAAAAACAACGTAATTTAAAGCGCCTAACATTTAACCGTCTGACCAATCGCTCCCATCTTTCAGAAAACTATTTTTAGACAAATTCGAGCCGACCGGCTGACGGAAAAGATGTCAGGTAAAAAAATTTGGCTGTTCGGTTGGTTAATCAACGAAAGGGGGATATTTTGGAAGTAAATTTTGCCGATCTGGGCCAGTCCCCCCTATTTCAGGGAATTGCGGAAACCGAGCTCGGCGCCCTGATCAAATGCGCCGGCTGCACTTTCAGGTCCTACGGCAAAAGCGAGCCGGTGTATCTGGCGGGTGATTTCGTCAGGGAAATCGGGGTGGTCATCAAGGGCGCGGTGCACCTCGTCAAAGACGACGCCTGGGGCAACAGCAACATCCTGGCCGAGGTGGCCAGGGGCGAGATGTTCGCCGAGTCCGTCGTCTGCGGGGGGCTGGGCGTCCTGCCGACAAACGTCGTGGCCGTCAAGGACACCGAGGTGATGTTCTTCGACTTTCAGCGCATCATCACCACCTGCTCGTCGGCCTGCGTCTTTCACACGATCTTGATCCGCAACATGATCAGCATCTTCGCCAGACGGAACATGCTTCTGGCCGGAAAGATGGAGCACATAACCAAGAGGACGACCAAGGAGAAACTGCTCTCGTACCTCTCGGAGCAGTCCAAGATCCAGGGCAACAGCAGCTTCTCCATCCCCTTCAACAGGCAGGAGCTGGCCGACTACCTGTCCGTCGAGCGGAGCGCCCTCTCCGCCGAGATGAGCAAGCTCAAGGCGGAGGCGGTCATCAACTACCGCAAGAACCACTTCGAGCTCCTGGTGGACCAGCAATAAAATCACCGGCCGCCGAATCGGTCGTTCAAGCTTCCAAGGTTTTGAGAATCATCACCCTTGTGCGCGTCCTGCCTTAACCGAACTCGTTTGTTTGTCGTCGCCCGACAATCTGTTGTTTAGTTTGTCGGCGCGACTAGTTAGTTAGTTGGTCAGCCGATTGATAATCCGACGGTTTGACGACTTGTTTCTCCGTTTGCCGCCTCGATTTTTTCACCGTTTGACAAGGAGTCTGAAAAATGGGCTCAAAAGATACTGTCTGGCATAATTTCAAGTGGATATGGCTGATCTTCGCCGTCGTCGGCGTGGTCGTCGGCCTGGGGGCCTACACGCTGTACGCCTCCAGGGCCTGGGTCTATCTGACCGACGACCCGAGGGCCTGCGCCACCTGCCACGTCATGGGGACGTACTACTCCTCATACGCCAAAAGCTCGCACAACGTCCGGGCGAACTGCAACGACTGCCACGTGCCCCAGGACAAGTTTCTGAGGACCTGGGCCTTCAAGGCCAAGGACGGCCTCTACCACGCGTCCGTCTTCACCTTCGGCGAGGACCGCCAGGTGATCAGGGCCCGGGAGGGCACCAAGGAAGTGGTCCAGGAAAACTGCGTCAGATGCCACGTCCCCCTGGTGACGGAGTTCGCGAAGATGAGCCCCGAGTACGACCGGGTGCTCGCGGGGGACAAGAAGGCCTGCTGGGACTGCCACCGCGACATGCCCCACACCCAGATATCCTCCCCGAGCTCCACCCCGTCGGGGAGCATGCCCCTGCCCGGCGTCCCGGTGCCCGCGTGGCTCCAGGCGATGACGGGCGCGAAGCGACAATAAAAGTTTTTTTCACCGCCTTTTCCGACTTTCGCCGGCCGGAAGTCGGCAGGACTATAAGCTTAGGCTACCATTTCGGCCCGGGGGGCTCCCGGCGCCAGGGTTTTAGGTGACGATTATGAGCTCTTTATACTCCAACAAATACGGACCGTGGATAATCGGCCTGGCCATCAGTCTCGGGGTGGCCCTGGGCGTGGTCGTTCTGGCCCTGATCGCCGCCTCGGTGACCACCAGGAGGGCCGAGGTGGCCTCGATTTACAACAACAAAAAAATCGAGATCACCGGCATCGAGGCCAAAAGCCGCCTCTGGGGCGAGAACTACCCCAGAGAGTACGAGACTTGGAAGAAGACGGCGAACATGGACTTCAAGTCGAAGTACCACGGCAACATCGTGCAGGACGCCCTGGGCGAGAGGCCGGACATGGTCATTCTCTGGGCCGGCTACGCTTTCGCCCGCGACTACAAGGCCCCCCGCGGGCACTCGTACACCATCGAGGACATGCAGAACACCCTGCGGACCGCCTCCCCCGGCGTCGACGGCGGGACCGACCTGCAGCCGGCCACCTGCTGGTCCTGCAAAAGTCCCGACGTGCCCCGCATGATCGAGGAGCTGGGCGCCGCGGACTTCTACAAGTCGCCCTGGAGCTCCATGGGGCCGCAGATCGTCAACTCCGTGGGCTGCGCCGACTGCCACGAGCCGGTGACCATGAACCTGACCATCACCAGGCCGGCCCTCCGGGAGGCCTACGCCAGGCGCGGCCTCGACGTCGACCAAGCCCCCAACCAGGAGAAGCGCAGCCTGGTCTGCGCGCAGTGCCACGTGGAATACTATTTCCAGGGCGACGGCAAATATCTGACCTTCCCGTGGGACAAGGGCTACTCCATGGAGGACATGGAGGCCTACTACGACGAGATCGAGTACGCCGACTGGACCCACGCCCTGTCCAAGGCCCCCATGCTCAAGGCCCAGCACCCCGACTGGGAGCTGTTCATGGTGGGCCCGCACGGCCAGAAGGGCCTCTCCTGCGCCGACTGCCACATGCCCTACATCTCCGAGGGCGGGCTTAAATTCTCCGACCACCAGCTGGTCAGCCCGCTCAACGACGTCGCCCGCTCCTGCCAGGTCTGCCACCGCGACTCAGAGGCCGACTTGAGGAAGTTCGTCTACGAGCGCCAGGACAAGATTCTGGAGACCAGGAACCGCCTGGAGCCGGAGCTGGCCAAGACCCACATCCTCACCAAGATGGCCATCGACGCCGGGGCGACGGACGAGGACCTGCTCCCCGTCAGGAAGCTTCTCAGGCAGGCCCAGTGGCGCTGGGACTTCGGCGTGGCCTCCCACGGCGCCCCCTTCCACGCCCCGGTGGAGACGCAGAGGATCCTCTCCCACGGCCTCGACAAGGCCCTGCAGGCCCAGCTTCTGCTTAAGGACGTCTTCTTCGCGCTCGGCGTCACCGACGTCGAGCTGCCCGACATCTCCACCAAGGAAAAGGCCCAGGTCTTCATCGGCCTCGACCCGGACAAACTCAACGCCCAGAAGGCTCTCTTCATCAGCACCGTCGTCCCCCAGTGGCTCCAGGAGGCCAAAGACAACGGGCGCATCTAGCCCGTCCGCCAAAAAGTCCGGACGGAACCTCGGAAACGACCGACCTCAGGGGGCCCCCGGGCCCCCTTGTCGTCGAGACATCAGGCGGGTTTAGGAATTAATCGCACCAAAGACACGGCGTCGGGGAAAACGCGCCCGAGAGTCGACCGCGGAAGTTAATGATGTCGGATAACGCAGCCGGTAAAAGGCTCTGGATCGGAAGATGGGGCTACGCGGAGAGTTTCGTCCTGGCCGCCTCGGCCCTGGCCGGCGGCTTTCTGGCCGAGTGGGTCTGCGGGCCCCCGCCCCTGGACCGTCTCGCCTGGCCCCTGAACCTCTTCGCGGCCCTGGCCCTGGCGGTTTTATGTCTTGCCTGCCGCCCCCTGCGCAAGCTTGGGGCGGTCAGATATCTCTCCTCCGCCCCCCTGGCCGTGGCCCTGATGATCGCCCTGGGCCTCCTGTCCCTAGTCGCCGGCACGATTCCCCAGGCCCCCGTCCCCTACGTCCCGCCCCTCCAAAAAGATCCGGCCACACGCCTGGGGCTAGACCATCTGACCTCCTCCTGGCCGCTGGCCGTCGTCTACGCGGCGACTCTGCTGTCCCTGGGCGCCGCCGTCGCCGTCAGACTCTCCGTCAAAAGGCCCGTCTTTCTGGCCAACCATCTGGGGCTGTGGCTGCTGCTGGTAGCCGCGGGCCTCGGGGCGGCGGACAGGGAGAGGGAGATCATGACCGTCGCCGAAGGCGGCCTCGAGTGGCGGGCGCGGCGGGCCGACGGCGGGGCGGTCGAGATGCCCCTGGCCATCCGCCTCGACAGCTTCGACATCGAGGAGTACCCGGCCAAGCTGGCCCTGGTCGACCACGAGTCCGGGCTGCCCATGGAGGAGGCCGGAAGGGTGGCCCTCTTCCAGCTCGACCCCATGGAGCCGAAGGGCAGGCTGCTGGACTACGACGTGGAGCTTTTGGAATTCATCCCCGGGGCCATGGCCGCCGGCAGCGACGTCTTCGTCAGGGCCATCTCCGGCGCGGCGGTCCAGGCGGCCAGGCTCAGGGCCACGAACCGCCTGACCGGCAAAAATTTCGAGGGCTGGCTCTCCACCGGCGAGAACCTCCGGCCCCCCAGGCCCCTGAACCTCGAGGGCAGCCTTCTTTTGGCCATGACCAGGCCGGAGCCCAGGCGCTTCGTCTCCAAGGTCAAAGTCTTCACCCGGGAGGGCCGGGAAATCGAGTCCTCCATCGAGGTCAACAAGCCCTTGAAGGCCGGCGACTGGCTGGTCTACCAGCGCGACTACGACACCGAGGCGGGGCGCTCGTCGGCCTGGTCGGGCTTCGAGCTGGTCAAGGACCCCTGGCTGCTCATGGCCAACTGCGGCATGGGCCTGTGGGCGGTCGGCGCCCTGGGGCTGGTCGCGCGCGGAAAAAGGAGGGGGTCCAAGTGAGCTGGAGCTGGCACGACTACCTGGCGCCTTTCTCCATGCTGTTTTGGATCATAGGCGCCTTCCTCTCCCTAAAAAACAACCGCAGGGCTCCCTTTTTCGTCCTTTTGGGCACCGCCCTCACCGCCCTGTTCGTCGCCGGCCTCTGGGTCAGGCTGGAGCGGCCCCCCATGAGGACGATGGGCGAGACCAGGCTCTGGTACTCCCTGTTTCTCTCCGGCGCCGGCCTTTTGGCCCACCGCAGATGGCGCTACGGCTGGCTGCTGGCCTTCACGGCCGTGCTGGCGGCGGTCTTCGCCGGGGTCAACCTCTTAAAGCCCGAGATGCACTCCCGCTCCCTCATGCCGGCCCTGATCAGCCCGTACTTCGTGCCCCACGTGACCCTGTACATGCTCTCCTACGCCGTTCTGGCCGCCTCGGCGGTGGGCGCCGTCATCCAGATCAGAAACGTGGGCTCCAAAGGCGGCCCCGACGCGTCTCTGGACGACTTCCTGGACAACGTCGTCAACGTGGGCCTGGGCTTTCTCATGCTGGGGCTGATCTCCGGCGCCGTCTGGGCCAAGCGGGCCTGGGGCCACTACTGGTCCTGGGACCCCAAGGAGACCTGGGCCCTGATCACCCTGGCCGCCTACCTGACCTACGTCCACCTGCGCCTGGGGCCAAAACCCGTCGCCCGGCCGCGGGTCGTCCTGCTGGTCCCGGCCATCGGGCTAATTTTATTAATGATCACCTGGCTGGGCGTCTCCTACCTGCCCGCGGCCCGGGGCAGCGTCCATGTCTATTAGTCGGCGGCGGGCTCCCGGATGGCGGGTCGGCAACGACATGGACTTTGGCATGATCTGTCTGACCAAACAACATTAAAAAAATATTGCCTCAACTTATTCCAAGAAAATTGCCTCTAATTTACCGTAAAAGCATCTTTTTAGCGTCGCCGGCCCGCGACCGAACCGGCGGCGTCCGCGACAAGCCCCCCGGGGGCGGGGCCGAATTTTTTTAGCATTATGGCCCGGTTTTTGATACACTGCTCTTGTGGGTCGGCGACGACCCGAACTTGGAAAGGCCTTCTAGCTGGCATGATTGGCGTCTCAAAATTATATTGCGGCACGGTGGAACCCTCGGACGTCCTGCGCTACGGACGCAGGTCCAGGGATCTGCCCAGCCACCTGCTCCAATTTTCCGAGGATAAAAAACCGGTCGTCGTCTGGAACATGACCAGGGCCTGCAACCTGGCCTGCGCCCACTGCTACGCCTCGGCCACCCCCGGGCCCGCCCCCGACGAGCTGACCCTCCCGGAGGCCGTCGGCCTGGTGGAGAGCCTGACCGACCACGGCGTGCCCGTCATCCTGTTCTCCGGCGGCGAGCCCCTCATGCACCCCCACCTGGCGGAGCTGGCGGCCCTGGCCGTCAAAAGGGGCGCCAGGGCGGTCCTGTCCACCAACGGCCTGCTTTTGGACAGGCGCATGGCCGACAAGTTGAAGGACATCGGGCTCTCCTACGTGGGCATCAGCCTCGACGGCCTGGGGCCGGCCCACGACGCCATGCGCGGCAGGAGGGGGGCCTTCAGGGGCGCCCTGGAGGCCATCCGCACGGCGGGCGCGGCCGGGCTCAAGGTCGGCCTGCGCCTGACTTTGACCCGGGGCAACCAAAACGACCTCGACGCCCTCTTCGACCTGATGGAGGCCGAGGGCATCCCCCGCGTCTGCTTCTACCATCTGGTCGACTCGGGAAAAAACCCGGCTCTGGCCGGACAGGGGCTGACCTTGGAGGAGACCCGGGCGGCCGTGGACCTGATCGCCGGAAGGGCCAGGATGATGCGGGAGGCCGGGATCGCCGCCGAGGTGCTGACCGTCGACAACCAGGCCGACGGGCCGTACCTGTACCTCAAGATGCTCGCCGAGGGCCGGGCCGACGAGGCGGAGCGGGCCATGGAGCTCCTGAAACTCAACGGCGGGGCCTCCTCCGGGCACGGCATCGCCTCCGTCTCCTGGAACGGCCTGGTCCACCCCGACCAGTTCTGGCGCTCGGTTGTCCTGGGCTCGGTCAGGGAGCGCAGTTTCCCGGAGATCTGGCACGACCCGAACAACTCCCTCCTCATGGCTCTGAAAGACAAATATTCGCACTTGAAGGGCCGCTGCCGCGACTGCCGCTTTCTGACCGTCTGCGGCGGGGGCCTCAGGGCCAGGGCCTGCTTTCTGACCGGCGACCCCTGGGCCCCGGATCCCGCCTGCTATCTGACCGACGCGGAGATCTCCGTCGCCCTGCCCGGACTGGACGCCGAGCGCCCGACCCTGGCGAGCCGGCTTTGACAGGTCGCCACGCCCCCCAAGACTCCCCCCGCCCGCCGCGCCTGGTGGCCTGGGAGACGACCAGGGCCTGCAATCTGGCCTGCCGCCACTGCCGGGCCGAGGCCGTCCCCGACGCCGCCCCCGGGCAGCTTGACGCCGCGGAATCACTGGGTCTTCTTAAGGGACTGGCCCGCTTCAACCCCAGGCCCATGGTCATCCTGAGCGGCGGCGAGCCCCTGATGCGGCCTGACATCCTGGAGCTGGCCCGGTTCGGAACCTCGCTCGGCCTGAGGATGCTTCTGTCGACCAACGGGACTTTGCTGACCCCGAAGCTCGCCCGCGAGATCAAGGAGGCCGGCGTGGCCAGGCTGAGCCTGAGCATCGACGCGCCCGAGGCCGGGGAGCACGACGAGTTCAGGGGCCTGCCCGGCTCGTTCGAGGCGACCAAAGCCGCCGCCGCCATGCTTCTGGAGGCCGGGCTCCCCTTCCAGATCAACAGCACCATCACCCCCGACAACATCAAAAAGACGGAGGCCATCTCGAAACTGGCCCTGGACATGGGCGCCGCGGCCCACCACGTCTTTCTGCTGGTCCCCGTGGGCAGGGCCAAGGACATGGGCCCCGACCTGCTGCCGGCGGCGAGCTACGAGGAGGCCCTGGTCGGGCTGCGGCTCAGGGAGGACTCCCTGGGCCTGGAGTTCAAGGCCACCTGCGCCCCGCAGTACAACAGGATCAGCCGCAGCCTGGGGCTCCCCGACCCGCCCAGGTCCGTCAGGGGCTGCCTGGGCGGCCAGGGCTTCATGTTCGTCTCCCACGACGGCTTCGTCTGGCCCTGCGGCTACCTGCCCCTCTCGGCGGGCTCGACGCGGGTCGAGGACCCCGTCTCCATCTACGAAAACTCCAAGCTTTTCCTGGACTTAAGAGACAAGACCAAATACCGCGGCAGCTGCGGCGACTGCGAGTACTGGGCCGTCTGCGGAGGCTGCCGGGCCAGGGCGCACGCGGCGGGCGACCACCTGGGCCCCGAGCCACTCTGCCCCCACCTGCCCCGCGCCAAAAGCCCCCGCCAGGAGGCCCGGGATTCCCAAGCCTGGGCGGCGACATGAGCGGGGCCGCGAAATCCGCCGCTTTGAGCCGTCTGGACAAGCTGGTCCTCAACCTGGTCCAGGACGGCTTCCCGGTCCACCCCAGACCCTACGAGCTGCTGGCCGAGCGCCTGGGCGACGCCGCCGGGCGAAAAATTAGCGCCGGGGAGTTTCTGCAAACGGTCAACTCCCTCAGGGAGCGCGGCTTCATCAGACGGCTGGGCGGCATTTTCAACTCCGCCCCCCTGGGCTACCGCTCGACCCTGTGCGCGGCCAGGGTGCCCGAGGAGATATTGGACGGCGTCGCCGCCCTGGTCAGCGCCAGGCCCGAGGTCACCCACAACTATCTGAGAAACGACCCCGTCAACCTCTGGTTCACTTTCTGCCACGGCGCCAGGGACTCCCTGGAGGCGTTTCTCGACGAGCTCAGGGCCGTCCCGGGCATCGGGGAAGTCTTCGACCTGCCCGCCCGCAAAGTGTACAAAATAAGGGCCGTCTTCAACCTCCCCGTGGACGCCGGTCACTCAAGTCCCGAATAAAATTAAGCTTTTCCAATCACCGCCTCTTTCGACCAGCCCGCCTCCCCCCCCCGGGCAAATGTCGTCGACATGTCGCCCGCCGAGTCAGTCAGGAAACAATGGCTTCGGACTAATTTGACCTGGAAAGTTGACAGTTTGGAAGGCTTTGACGGCGATATTGAGGATGTTATCTCTACTATGTACTTTCGGGAAAAATTTTTATGTTACTCCATCTTTCTGGCTTTGCTCAACCCCTGAAACCTAGTGTCATTTGTAAAAATACACACCCGAGCCCAAGTTAGTTGGTAAACGTTCACGGGGGCCCCTGGTGACCCCGTGAACGCTTACGAAGGAGTTCGGCTTTTTTTGTATCTGTTCAC
>JAISET010000044.1 GCA_031264015.1 Deltaproteobacteria bacterium
CGCCCGGAAAAATGATCCTCCGGGACAAAAAATCCCCGGACGGCCAAAAAAAATCCTCCCCGCCGTTTTTTCGGACGGGGCCGGGGCGACGAAAAAAGACGTCTGACACGCGGCCGCGCTGGTCGGGACATGCCGCGGTTGATTTAATCGGCAAAGTTGTTGCCAACGGCGCCGGATCCGACTGTCATGAGACGTTCATGTGTAAAAATTGCAAACTTGTCCCGTCAGCGCCCCTCGGGCCGCCGCCCCGCTTTGATCGGGAACGCCGCGGTCGCCGGCCGCTCCCCCCGGCGGGGGCTCGCGACGGTCCCGCTGGCGTCCCGCGGCGGGCCGGGCTCGCCCAGCGACGCGAAATTAACTGTTCTAATGGCCCCGGGAATATGATAACATGGGAGGAGCGGGTATATAGCGACTTGGCCCGACCGTCGGCGGGCGACAAAAACCGGCCGGCCGCCCGGCCCGCGGGAGCGTCTTTGCGCCCGCCGGACCACGGCGTCCGCCCGCGTCTCCCGCGCCCGTCCGTCCAATTTTTTCGCGCGCTTTTTTTCTTATCCTCGTCTTTTTTTCGCCGCGGCCCTCCTCTCCCCCCGGCCCTTCGGGAGGCGGGGAAGCCGCGGGTGTCCGGACGAATTTTCCGGCGCCTACGTGCGCCCCGGAGAGCCGACTGCAAAAAGATGCCTGACCGCGAGCACAACGGCCCCCGGCCCGAGGACAGGAGCTCCAGAAAGACGGCCGACGCCTGGCCGTCCTCCTGGGACTCCGGCCGGGGCGGCCTGGAGCATTTTCTGACCGGCCGCGGCCGCCTGGACGCGGGGGCCCTGCTGGCCCTGGCCCGGGAGACGGGGAGAAGCCTGTCCTTTTTTCGGCCGCCCTCCGGCTACCGCCCCAGGCCCTTGTCTCCGGACCGCCCGCTGACGGCGGTCATCGCGCAGTCCCTGGGCGCCCCCAGCCTGGCCGACTTCTTCGCCCGCCTGCCCGGCCCCGTCGGGGCCCGGGTCCCCGACCCCAACCCGGTTCTCGCTTACATGCCCCGCGGCCCCGAGGACATCCCCGAGGCCCTGGGCTTCGTGGACGCCGCCCTGGCCGACTGCGAGCGGGCCGCCAGGATCGACCCCAGGCGCCAGGCCTCCCGCAAGGCCGGCCTCGAGGAGAGCCGGGCCGCCCTGGTCAGGGCCCGCCAGCTGGGCGCCGGGCTCGAGGAGCTGGCCGAGCGGTGGCCCGGAGAGGCCAGGGAGGCCCTGGGCCGGGCCCTGGAGCTCAAGGCGGCGGCCGATCTTCTTCTGGGGGCCGCTGGACCGGCCCCCCCGTCCCCCGACGCCGACGCCGGCCGCGACGCCCCCTCCCCGCCGCCGCCGGAGGGTTCCGCCCCGGTCTCCCTGACCGGCCTCTCCTACGGCCTGAGCGAGAGTCTGGCCCGCCTCAGGGCCGCCCTGGCGGCGAGGCTCGGGTGGCGGCGGAGCCTGCGGGCCCTCTCCGACGAGGTGGAGGCCCTGTCGGCCGCCGCCGGACGCGAGGGCGAGACCGGGCCCGGCTCCGAGCGCTTCTGGCCCGGGGCCCTGGCGGGGCTGAGGGGGCGTCTGGCCGCTTTGGAGCGGGACGACCAGTCCCTCTCCCGGGCGCGCGAGGCCCGGGCCCGGGGCGTCGCCGCCGCCCTGGAGGCCTTGGAGCGGGGCGAGCTCGAGGTCGGCGGCCGGGCCGGGGCCGATCTTTTGGAGCGGGCGGGCCTGCTCTCGTCCTCGGTGGAGACGCTTTTGCGGGACGCCCTGGCTTTGGCCCGCGACCTCAGGGAGTGCTGGACCCTGCTGCCGCCGCTGGTGGGGAGGCCCCGCTTTCTGGACAGGAACGTCCTGGCCGCGGCCGCGCATCTGGGCCGGGCCATGTCCCTGGGCGAGGAGATCCGCTCGCTGCTTGGCAGGCTCTCCGGCAGGCTCTCCAGCACCTGCGAGATCAGGGCCAAGGCGGCCGCGGCCCTGGGGCTCCCGGACCGCGAAAACGAGTTTCGGGCCGGCCTGTCCCGCGCGGGGGCGAGGCTCGCGGCCCTGGGACGGCTGGTTCTCTACAAGACCAGGGCCGAGCGGCTCGAGGGCGAGGCGGAGCGCCGGCGCGGGGAGGCCGGCCGCCTCGAGGCCCGGGCGCTCAGCCAGGAGGCCCTCGCCGCCGACTACAAGCTGCGGGCCGAGACCCTGGAGGCCAGGCAGAGCCTCCACGAGCTGGATCTCGAGCGGCTCAGGCAGTCCGGCCAGGAGATGAGCCTGACCCTCGAGGGCCGCGACGGCGAGATCAGGGCCCTGAGGCAGAGACTGCGGGCCGCCGGCCCCCGGGCGGCGGGCCCGGGAGCGTCCGCCCTGGGGGACCAGCTGCGGGCGGTGGAGGCCGAGCGCGACCGCCTGGAGGACCACCTGGGCCAGGCCCGGGACCGCCTCAACTCCCTGGGGCAGTTCAAGGTCCGGGTCCTAAAAAGCGTCGAGCTGGCCCGGGCGGCCCTGAAAAAGGCCGGCGACGAGAGGAGCGAGCTGGAGAAATCCCGGCGGGCCCTGGAGGTCGACCTGACGACCCTCAGGCGCCGGCACACGCGCCTGGCCGAGTATTTCACCTCCGACCGCAAGGCCCTCCAGCAGCTGGAGAAAAGCCACGCGGGCCTGAGGGAGCGGCACCTCCTGGGCGAGCGGGCCCTGGCCCGCCACCGGGCCGAGCGGGCCCGTTTGTCCGCGGCCGTCAAGGACCGCCAGGAGAAGATCGCCGAGCTAGAGGCCGCCCTCGCGGACGCCGGGGAGAGGGCGGCCCTGCTGGACAAAAAGCTGGCCGAGGCCGGGGAGCGCCAGACGGCCCTGGCCCTGGAGGAGGCGGCCAAGGCGGACCGGCTCTCCGAGGCCGGCAAGTCCCGGGAGAGGATGTCGGAGACGGTCAGCTCGCTAAGGGCGCAGCTGGACCGCGTGACCACGGCCCGGGCGGCCCTGAAAAAATCCTGGGAGCGCCGGGGGCGCCTGCTGGCCGAGGGGGAGACCGAGCGGGACCAGCTGCGGCTCAAGCTGGACAAGCACAAGCGCAACCTGGTGGCCCTGGTCACCAGGCGCCAGAAGCTGCTTTCCGAGATGGGCCGCCACAAGCTCCGCCTCGACGGCTACGAGCAGGAGCGGGCCCGCATGCTCGAGGACCTGGAGCGGGCCCGGGCCGGGGCCGCCGAGACCGAGAGGCTCCAGGGGGAGCTCGGGCGCCTGCGCGACGAGGTGGAGACGGACCTCAAGCCGCTGGTCTCCGTGCTGGCCATGGCCCTCTGGCGGGGGCAGGCCCAGCTCAAGGCCGTCCAGGACGGCGTCGACGGCAGGATCGCCGACCAGCGCCGCGGCTTCCAGGCCCGGGAGGCCGGGGTGCGGGTGGCCGCCGCCGCCAAGGAGATCGACTTTCTGGAGCTCCTGGCCGCCCGGGACAAGGAGCTGGGGGACTTGAAGGGCGAGCGCGACTCCCTGCTGGAGGAGTTCGAGGCCCTGAGGAAGGGCAGCGGCGACAAGGACGACGACCTGGCCAGACGCTCCTGGCTCTGCCAGCAGCTCTCCCTGGCCCTCTCGGCCGAGAGCATGAGGGGCGAGCGCTCCAGGAGGTCGCTGCAAGATTTCCGCCGCCGCCTGGACACCGAGAAGGAGGAGGCGACGGCCCTCCGGACGGAGCTCGAGGAGCTGGTCCGAAACCAGGCCAGGGCCCTGGCCGACCACAAGGCCTGGCTCTCCGAGCTGGTCCCCCTGGTGGGCTTCTTTCTGGAGTCCGGCCGCGAGCTCTGGGCCGGGCCCGGCAGGGGGGACGCCCGGGACGCCGTCCTGTATTTCCTGACCAAGGAGAACGCCCAGCTGGGCGAGGAGCTGGCCCAGCTGAAAAACGAGCGCCAGGCCCTGACGGCGGAGCGCCGGGGCTACATAGGCCTCAACGAGTCCGTCCGCAAAAGGCTGGCCGAGCTGCAGCCCCTGGTGGAGTTCCTGGTCGACAACTTCGTCGCCAACGCCGCCTCCCTGGCCCAGGTGACCATGGAGCGCTCCGAGCTTTTGAGGAGCGTGGGCCGGGCCGACCCCGCGGCCTACGACGCCGGCGTCCCCCTCGAGGAGGCCTTCGACTTCGGCTCCCCGGGGGAGGCGGGCGGGGGGGCCCCCCCCGTCCCCGGCGCCCCGGTCCCGGCCGAGGCCCCCGGCGCGGGAATTTCCTCCGCGGCCCCGGCGGCGCCCATGTCGGCCGAGGCGGCCAGGGCCCGCCGCGAGCTGGCCCGCCTGGCCCGCGAGAACTCGCGCCTGGAGCTGGCGGCCTCGCGGGCGGAGGCGGCCTTGGAGACGGCCAGGGCCCGGGTGGCGGCGCTGGAGAGCGAGACCGGGGGGCTGCTGAGCTCCAAGGGCCTCAGCGACGAGGGGCTGGCGGCGGCCAGGGCCAGGGCCGAGGACCTCGACCGCGAGAAGGCGGAGCTGGTGGGCCTTTTGCAAAACCAGGAGATGAGCCTGGGCCTGGCCAGAAGCGAGGCCGGGCGGCTGGTTCTGGAGCGCGACCAATTAAAAAGCGAGGCCGCGGCGGGAGCCAGGGAGCTCGAGACCCTGCGCCGGAGGATCGAGGCCATGGAGAAAGGCTCCGCCGCCGACGGCAGGCTCGAGGCCGCCTGGGCCGCCCTGACCTACGTCAACTCCAAGGCCGGGGACGCCATGGGCAACCTGCAGACCAGGATCGACAAGCAGGCCCTGGAGCTGGAGTCCGCCTTCGGGGAGATGAGGAAGAAGGACGAGGAGATCGTCCGCCTGAAAGGGCGCCAGGACAGGCTCTCGCTTCTGTGGTGGACCATCTTCCAGCTGGCCAGCGAGGGGCCCGGCTCCGGGCTCCCCGAGGGGGCGGAGGGCGCCGGCGAGGACGACCTCCCGCGCCCGGTTTCAGCCGGCCTGCCCGGCGCCTTCCCGGCCGGCGCGTCCTTCCCCGCCCTGCCCGCGGGCCCGCCGTCCCTGGGCCGCGGCTCCGGCCCGGAACCCCCGCCGGCCGGGAGTCTTCCGCCCGCGCCCGCGCCGCCTGAGGCCCCGCCGGCCGCGGCGGCCGCCGCCCCCGGCGTCCCCGAGGGGCAGGAGCCCCCGGCCTCCCCCGCGGCGCCCGCGGGCCGCGCCGTCTGGACCGGCGACGGGGGCCGCGGTCTTCCGGCCGGCCTGTCGAACGGCGACAACGACCTGCATTTCGACTCCCCCGCCGGCGTCGACCAGGTGCAGGCGACCTTCAACGACCTGGGCCCCGACTTTTTGGAGGAGCCCCCGCGGGACGGCGACGGCGACTTCGAGACGGCGGAACTTGTTCCCCTGTCCCCGGAAGACCAGGCCGAGGCCGCCCACCCCGCCCCCAGGCGCGTGATCACCCAGGCGCCGGCGGATCTCCCCGGAGGCGGGACGGGCCCGGCCGACCGGACGGGCCGGGCGCCGCGGCCCATCATGTCCGCGCCGCCGGGGCAAGCCGGGCAGGCGGGGCAGGCCGGGCGGACGGGCCCGGCCCCCGCGGACGGGTCGCCGGAGACGGGGGACAAGAAAAACGAGCTGGGCGGGTCTTTGCTGTCGGAGATCAGGAGGGTGGCCAGAAGGAGTCTCTTCACCCTGCTTTTCGCCGCCCTGGCCGTCTTTCCGGCGGGCGGGGCGGAGGCCGACGTCCCCTATCCCCTGGGCGGGGCGGACTCCCCGATGATCCTGGAGTATTCCCCGACCCTGGAGGCCCCGCCCCGTCCCGCGGTGGCCAGGCTCTCGTCCTCGTATCTGGGCCGGGTCATGGACCTGCGCGTCCTGAGCCTCGACGAGCTGGCCCGGGGCCAGGCGGCGGCCGAGGAGAAGGCCATGGAGCTGGTCGTCGCCCAGGCCGGCCGTCTGGGCGTCTCGGAGGAGTGCTGGCTCAGGCTGATCAGGTCCGCCTACCCCGCCGACGCCACCGTCAACCTCCGGGACCTCGAGGGCCCCTCGGGCCCGGTGACCGTCCTCAAAAACTCAATGCCCGCCCTGGCCGGGGCGTTGGGCCGGACGGGGAGGGGGGTCGAGCTGGCCGGGGCGACGCTGCCCGTCCTGTCCTCGGTCGACCGCGACGAGGCCGCTTTCTGGCACAGGCTGTTCGGCCGGCTCAAACTCAGCCTCAGGGACGACTCCAAGGCCCTGGACTCCTTCGCCGCCCGCCTGGCCCGCAGGGACGGGATCAGCTCGCCCATGCGCCTGGCCTACGGCGGCGAGAAGGCCCCCCTGCGCGACATAGAGACCATGGGCCCCGACGAGGCCAGGGAGTTCGTCAGGGCCTTCGTCGTCCACGACTTCGGCCGCACCATGCCCGCCGCCAAGCGGGCCAGGCCCATGGCCAAGATTTTCATCAAAAGAGGCGAGGTGGTCACCCCGATCCCCAGGGGGGGCGAGCCCAAGAGACTGGCCGCCGACCTGGTCGCGGCCTGCGCCCTCTTCAAGCTGCCCCGGACCTTCGTTTTGTCCGTCCTGCACAGCGACTTCAACTCCTCGGCCAGATGGCCCGACACCATGGAGTTTTTCTCCTGGGGCGTCCAGCTCAGGACCCTGCTCGCCGAGAACTCCCACGCCCTTGGCGGCGGCCCCAGGATCTGCGACCTCGACGTCGTCTGCGCCAGGCTCTCCTCCATCTCCAGGACCACCACCCTGTCCCAGTGCTACCACCGCCTGCAGCATTATCTGTTCGCCATGCTGGCCCCCGAGAACCTCCTCTTCCGGGCGGAGCTCGGGCTGGACAAGGCCTGATTGTCCCGGGGAAACCGCCTGACCGCCGGAACGTCGCCAGTTTGATAAATATCCCGATTTCCCGCGTCATTCATGTCAAAAATAAACACAAAAACTAAAATAATGAACTAGTCCAACGCTTGTTTAGACATCTCATAAACCTGATAATATTGCTCAAAAGAATATAATCAGGGACGGACTTGTCAAGAAAAACAACGGAGTGGAATAGAAAACTGTCGACGAGATGAAGAAGAAGAAGAAGAAAAAGAAGAAAAAGAAGAAGAGAAGGGAAAACGAATGGTTGGGAACGGAGGACGGATAAGGGCGGCGCGGAACCGACAAGCGCGACGCGGACAGCGGACCGCGCCGAGCCTGACTGGAAAGCAGGACTGGAAAGCAGGACTGTGGAAAACCGGACCGCGTCGGCTAAAGTTTATTTTCCCCGGCCGGAAACATCGCGAGGTTTCTTCTCTTTTCCAAGCCTTTTCCCGCGCGGTCGTCATCCGGCGGCAACGTCAGGGCGACGACGTCAGGCCGGTGGGGAGCCATCCTGACCGACGACGCGTCAAACAGCGGCGCCTTTGGCTACACGGGCCGTTGGGGAAAAAATACTGGATAAAGACACTAAATTATAGTAGCATTAAGGATGGCGACGGCGATCGGCCGCGACGGCGACTCAACGCGGCGCTCTAACGACGGCGCTCTAACGACGGCGCTTCAACAACGGCACCAAAACGACGGCCGCCTTGTCGTCGCGCGAGCCCGTCCGCGCCGTCCGCCGTTAATAATGATTTTTAGAATTTGGCGAAGACCGCCGTCCCGCGCGTCGTCTTGCCGTCCGCGGTCCCCGCCCGCCCCGCCGGCCGGTTTCGCCCTTGTGTCGGAGGCTTTTTTATGACCGCCCGAGCCCCCCGCCCCCCGCTTCCCCCGTCGCTGTCCACTCTGGCCATCGGGTCGGTGCCTTTCTCCGACCTCGGCTCCACCCTGGACCTCCTGGGCGGGAACATGACCATCCCGGCCTCCCCGCAGATGGTCGCCCTCTCCCCCTGGGAGGACATGATCCTGGGGGCCGTCTCCGGCATGCCCGGGATCGTCGTCGACGAGGGGGCCAGGAGCGCGACGGTCGCCAGGGAAGGCCTGGAGGAGGCCCTGGCCTCTTTTTACGAGAAGTTCTACGCCGGCGACACCGAGTTCCTGGCCCTGGACAAGCGCGCCTCCCTGGGCTTCGAGGGCTTTCTGGCCCGGGCCGCCAGGGACCCCTCCTTCGGGCCGGCTTACCTCAAATCCCAGGTGGTGGGCCCCGTCTCCTTCGGGCAGTCCGTCAAGGTCGAGGGGGCCAATCTTTTGCTGGACGACCCGGCCCTTTTGGAGATGGCCTCCCAGGCCCTGGGCGGCAAGGCGGCCTGGCTGGCGGGCAGGATCCGGGCACTGGGCCGCGCCCCCGTGGTCTTCATCGACGAGCCCGGCCTGACCGGCTACGGCTCCGCCTTCTCCACCCTGCGCGCCGAGACGATTCTGGAGGCCCTGGGCGGGGCGGTGGAGGTCGCCCGCTCCGGCGGCGAGGTCCTGATAGGCTGCCACGTCTGCGGCAACACCGACTGGGGCTTGCTCTCCCAGGTGGATCTCGACATCATCAACTTCGACGCCTACGAGTTCATGGGGACGGTCTGCCTCTACCCCAGGGAGATCGGGGCCTTTCTGGACCGGGGCGGCATGCTGGCCTTCGGCGTCGTCCCCACCCGCGACTTCGCCCCCGGGATAACCGCCGAGTCCCTGGCCGCCAGGGTCAGGGACGGCTGGGCCGGACTGTCCGGGCGCGGCGTCGACCCGGCCCTGCTGCGCGAGCGCACCCTGCTCACCAGCGCCTGCGGTCTGGGCAGCCTGACCGTCGCCCAGGCCGAGGGCATCCTCAACGTCATCCCCCAGGTCGCCGAACGGCTGGCCTGAGGGTCTGAATATTTGGCCCCCGGCGCTCTTTTGTCTCGCGGCTCGCCGGCCCTTTTGTCCGACGGTCCGCGTCCCCTGGTTTTAATATTTGTCCGCCCGGGCGCTTTTGTCTGACAGTCGGCGTCTCTTTTGTCCGACGACCCGAGTCCTTTTTGTCCGACGGTCCGCGTCCCTTGGTTTTCATTTTTGTGACCATTCAGGCCCCCCCCAGTTTGGAGGGGCTGGCGGTCGGAAAGGAGGCCGCGGGCGGATCAATTAACCCAACGAGCTTAAACAAGGCATTAGACCGAAACAAGGCATTAGACCGATTTTCATATTAGCCAAAACAATGACCAGATGCCATCCGTTTGATAAAACACGCCTGAAAATGCTATCATACAGCCGGATCGTGAAGATAACCGGCAAGATAGGCTTTTTGGTCTGAAGCGGCTCTCTTCATCTTCCCCCCTTATTTTTAGCCGCCGACAGGGACAACCCATGGACAGGCCTCAGCCAAAGAAATTCAACACCACTGGTGTTTGTGTTCCATCCAAACACTACATGCTCCCTGTCCTGCCTCGTGTCCCTGCCATAGACGACATGGTGGAAGGCGAGTTTTATTTTATACTCCACGCTCCGAGGCAGTCTGGGAAGACCACGTATATTGAAGCTTTGACCAATAAAATTAATTCGGATGGTCAGTATTACGCCTTTGATTGTTCATTAGACGGTTTGAGATTTACGACTGATGTGGAAAAAGGGATTAGCTCCATAGTCGCTTTGATAAACACGGCGGTGAAAACATCGGACGTTCCAGTTTTAAAATCTCTTGGATATCCAGATGACGGGATTCCTAAATCCGATCCTTCAGTAAAATTATTCAATATGCTCAATTACCTTAGCGCGGAACTTGACAAGGAGCTGGCGGTTTTTTTCGACGAGGCCGATTGCCTGACCGGACAGGTGTTGATCCCCTTTCTGTCTCAAATTAGAAACGGATATTTAAGACGGCACGGATCTGTTTCAACTAAATTTCCTAGGTCAATGGCTTTAATCGGCATGAGAAATATTAGGGACAACCTTGTTCGGGTTAGGCCGGAAGATCAGGCTGTCGGTCTGGCCAGTCCTTTCAATGTGAAAAAGGAGTCGCTGACCCTGGCTAATTTTACCCAAGCGGAAATCCAAACCCTTTATTGTCAGCATACTGAGGCCACTGGACAGGTTTTCACGCAAGATGCTATAGAAAGAGCTTGGTATTGGTCCGAAGGCCAACCTTGGCTTGTAAACGCTATTGCCGGTGAAATCGTTGTCAAGCAACTAAGAAATGACTTCTCCACGGTTATCTCCGAATCAAACATTGACCAAGCCGCTTAAACTTTGATTTTACGTGATGAAACTCACTTCGATTCTCTTAGAGAAAGACTAAAAGAACCAAGGGTTAGAAGGGTAATGGAGGCTTTAGTGATTGGGGCTTCTAAGTTTCCTAAAGGAATTTCTGCCGATGATGTTTCTTACGCTGTAGATTTAGGACTTTTAAAAACTGACCCTATTAGGAGCAAGGTTTTCCTGCCGGCCAATCCTGTCTACCAAGAGATAATTGTAAGAACTTTTACAACAAATATCGACTTGGATATACAAGATGAAGAAATTGAATCCTATCGTAATAAATGGATGGACGGAAAGAATTTTGACATGAGTGGTTTGCTCGGAGCATTTCAGAATTTTTGGTCGAAAAATGCGGAGACGTATGGCAAAAACAACAAATATGATGGCATGATACTTAATAGCATTAGCGATGCTTTGGCTAAGTTTAAATTTCCAAGCGAACTTTCGGAAGAGATCAATAAAGAAATAGGCGATGGTATTACCGAAGGTTTAATTAACTTAACCAATGAAGCCCTGACTCACTTAGTTCTCTTTGCCTTTTTGCAAAGAGTTTTGAATGGGGAGGCTGACTTCATCCAAAGAGAATATGCTCCGGGCACGCTGGGGGCCGATATTTGTGTTGGCCACAAAGACCGCAACTATCCGCTGGAACTCAAAATTCATGGATCTAAAAGCCGTGAGGAAAGCTTGGACCAGCTCTTTGGCTATATGAACAAATCTCGAGCGCCAGAAGGGTGGTTAGTCGTTTTTGATAAAGATTTTACTAAATTATGGGATAAAAAAATATATTGGGAGACTCAAATCTATAAAGATAAAATCATGCATGTCGTTGGATACTAAAGTTGTATTATTTAGCGATAAAGCTGAACTTCAACGGATTGATAGAGATGTAAAATAAGCCATTGGCAATATTTTGTATATAATTATTTTTCCAAGTCTAGGCGTTGAGATATATTGAATGTTACAGATGGAATTTATGTTAATTTTTAGTCATTAATATGCCATATGGATCAAATTTGCCGCTCATAGGGTGGTAATTTTGAAAATTTGGCTCTGAACTGCTAGCCTTTAGTATGGCTAGCTGACCCAGGACCTGGTATAATCTTGGCACCCCGGATTTAGAGCAGAGGACCTATAAAATAGTGGCCTGAATGGTTACCCAGAAAAATAAAATCCCGGAAGGGTCCGAATATCAGCTGAACCCGCCATAGCTGGTCAAGGCCTGTAAATCAATTTTGAAAGCCGATCAGGCTTCCGTGACCGTCACCACCAGGCAATAGCCGACCGGCTTCGAGTCACTGGAATCAGCCGGCTTCGATTCCCCGGAGCCGGCCGGCGGCG
>JAISET010000068.1 GCA_031264015.1 Deltaproteobacteria bacterium
CGTCGTCGGGGTCCGCCGCCCGCCCCGACGAGGGACAGGCGGACGGCGGGGTCATGTCAGGCGGGGCCGGCGGGGCCGGGCCGGTCGTTTCCCAAGGGAACCGCGGACTTGCAAGTTCCCCGGGGGAGCCGCGGACTCAGCTCTTCTTTAGGCCGGGGGTCCCGCCGCCGGCCCCGGGCGGGCGCTCCTTGATGGAGGCGCGGCCGTAGAGGTCGGCGCCCCGCCAGTGGTGGAAGACCTCCCTGGTCTTCTGGAACATGGCGTAGACCAGCGGGATGATGATGAGGCCGATGGTCGAGGCCGCGAGCATGCCGCCGAAGACGCAGATGGAGACGTTCTGGCGGGTGACGGCGCCGGGGCCGGAGGCGAAGACCAGGGGCAGCAAGCCCGCCAAAAAGGCCATCGAGGTCATGGTCACGGCCCTGAACCGGATGAAGGCCCCGGAGGCCGCGCTCTCCTTGATGGTGTTCCCGGCCTCGCGGGCGTCCTTGGCGAACTCGACGATCAGGATGGCGTTCTTGCTGGCCAGGGCTATCAGGGTGACGATGCCGATCTGCACGTAGAGCCCCATGGCCTGGTTGGCCAGCTTGACGGCCATGGCCGCCCCGTAGATGGCCGCGGAGATGGAGACGATGACGCCCAGGGGGATGGTCCAGCTCTCGTAGAGGGCCACCAGGAACAAATAGGCGAACAGAAAGGAGAGGACGAAGAGGCTCGTGGTCTGGCCGGAGGACTCCTTCTCCTGATAGGTGGCCCCCGTCCACTCATATCCTATGTCCGACGGCAGTCTGGCCGCCGCCTCCTCCATGGCCGCGATGCCCGCCCCGCTGCCCAGGGACGGGAGCCCCCCGCCCATGATGGTGGCGCTGCGGTAGTTGTTGTAGCGGGTGATGTTCTGGGGGCCGGTGGTCAGCTCGACCTTGACCAATGACGAGAGGGGCACCATGGCGCCCGCGCCGGAGCGCACGTGGATGGAGTAGATGTCGTCGACGTTGCGGCGGCTCAGCTCCCCGCCCATGATTTTGACCCTCCAGCTGCGCCCCCGGTAGTTGAAGTCGTTGACGTAGTAGCTGCCCAGGTAGTGCTGCATGGAGGCGAAGATGTCGCTGACGGCCACGCCCATGCGCAGGGCCTTGTCGCGGTCCACCTCGACGGAGAGCACCGGCGTGTCGGTGTTGAAGAAGGTGAAGGCGCTGGCCATCCTGGGGTCGGTCATGACCGAGCCGATGAACTTCTGGGCCTCCCGGGCGAACTCGTGGGAGGGGCGGCCCAGAAAGTCCTCCAAAATGAACTCGAAGCCGCCCACCGAGCCCAGGCCGGGGATGGAGGGGAGGGTGAAGGCCACGGCGCTGGCCTCGAGGATGCTCGAGAGCCTGATGTTGGCCTGCATGGTGATGTGGCCCAGCTGGGTCTCGGGGGTGACGCGCTCGTCGTAGGGCTTGAGGCCGACGAACATGAAGGCGGCGTTGTCCTGCATGCTGAAGTTGACGACG
Source organism: Deltaproteobacteria bacterium (assembly GCA_031264015.1). Classification (GTDB taxonomy): domain Bacteria; phylum Desulfobacterota; class Desulfarculia; order Adiutricales; family Adiutricaceae; genus JAIRNQ01. The sequence goes on from JAISET010000068.1 coordinate 1,494, forward strand.
TTGACGCCCAGGATCGACATGACGCGGTCGACGCCCTCGATGCCGGTGACGAGCTCCTCGGCCCTGGCCAGGGCGTTTCTGGTGTTGTTGAGGGACGTGCCCTCGGGGAGGCCGATCTGGATGATGAAGGTCCCCTGGTCCTCGTCGGGCAGAAAGCCGGTGGGGGTCATGTTGATGATGCCCAGGGCGGAGGCCAGACAGACGCCGGCCACCACCAGGCCGAAAGCCGAGCGCCTGAGCAGCAGGGTCACCAGGGAGCGGTACTTGTCCCTGGTCCTGGCGATGAGGCTCTGAAATATTCTGACGGCGAAGAAGGGCTTGGAGTGCCCCGCGGTCAGCAATATGGCGCACAAGGCGGGGCTCAGGGTCAGGGCGTTGACCGCCGAGATGAGCATGGAGACCGAGATGGTCACGGCGAACTGCTGGTAGAGCCTGCCCGACAAGCCCGGGATGAAGGCCACCGGCACGAAGACCGAGAGCAGGACCAGGGAGATGGCCACGATGGCCCCGGTGATCTGGCCCATGGCCTTGACGGAGGCCTCCCTGGGCGGCAGCCCCTCGTCGCGCATGACGCGCTCGACGTTCTCCACCACGACGATGGCGTCGTCGACGACAATCCCGACGGAGAGCACCAAGGCCAAAAGCGAGATCGTGTTGGCCGAATAGCCCATGACCAGCAGGACGGCGAAGGTGCCCACCAGGGAGACCGGGACGGCCACCATGGGGATCAGGGTCGCCCGCCAGCTGCCCAGGAACAGATAGACCACCAGGATGACCAGGGCCATGGCGATGAAGATCGTCTCCTGGACCTCCTCGATGGAGCTGCGCACGAACAGGGTGGCGTCGAAGACCTGCTGCATCTCCATGTCCGGAGGGAACCTGGCGGTGATGCCGGCCAGGGCGGCGTCCACCGCGGCGGCCGTGGCCACGGCGTTGGAGCCCGCCGACTGGGTCAGCATCATGCCCGCCGCGTTGCGGCCGGCGTGGATGCCCCGGGGCGAGTAGTCGTTGGTGTCCAGGACCACCTCGGCCACGTCCCCGAGCCTGAGCACCGAGCCGTCGGGGTTGGTGCGGATGATGATCTTCTCAAACTCCCCGGCCTCGGAGAGGCGCCCGGTGGCCGTGATGTTGAAGTGCAGCTTCTGGTTCTCCGGCGTCGGGGCGCCGCCCACCTCGCCCACGGCCGCCTGGATGTTCTGGGAGGCCAGGGCGGCGACGATGTCGGCGGGGGTCAGGCTCAGCGTGGCCAGGTCCAGGGGATCCATCCAGACGCGCATGCTGTAGGAGGAGCCGAAGAACCTGATGGAGCCCACGCCGTTGATGCGGGCCAGGGGGTCGACGATGTTGTTGCTGACCCAGTCGGACAGCTCCAGATCGGACAAGGTCCCGCCGGGGGAGTAGAAAGTGAAGGCCTTCAAAAACCCCGAGGTGCTCTTGTCGACGTCGATGCCCTGGCGGGTGACCTCGCCGGGCAGCAGGGACTCGGCTTTCTTGAGCCTGTTCTGGACGTTGACCATGTTCAGGTCGGGGTCGGTGCCGATCTCGAAAGTGACCGTCAGCGAGTAGGAGCCGTTGTTGGACGACTGGCTGGACATGAAGAGCATGTTGTCCACGCCGTTCATGGCGCTCTCGATGGGCTGGGCGACGGTGCTCTCCAGGGTCTCCGCGCTGGCCCCGGGGTAGACGGCGCTGACGTTCACCTCGGGCGGCACGATGTTCGGAAACATCTCGACGGGCAGACGCAGCAGGGCCAGGACGCCCGCGATGCTGATGATCAGGGCGACGACGATGGCGAAGCGGGGACGGTCGATAAAAATACGGGAAAGCATCCGTCACACCCCCGGTGAGTCGCCCGAGGCGGCCCGCGGGTCGGCCGCCGGTTCCGGGCCGGAGGAGGCGGCGTCGGCGTCGGCGGGCGGGGCCTGGCCGGGACCCGGAGCTCCCGGCGCCCCCTGGCCGGCCGCGGGCACGATCATGACCGGGGCGCCCGGCCTGAGCCTGGCCCCGTAGGACATGAGCCCCAGCGAGACGACCTGGTCGCCCTCGGCCAGGCCCGAGAGGACCTCGAAGCCGTTGTCATACTCGACGCCGATCTCCACGTTGACGAGCTCGGAGGTGCTCTGGGGGGAGACCTTGTAGACGAAGCTGCCGCCCTCGGCGTGCATCAGGGCTTCCTTGGGCACCAGGAGCAGGCTCCTGGGGGCGACGGGCTCGAGGCTGACCACGGCCGACTGGCCCGGGGCCAGGACGTTTTTGGGGTTGGCGAAGCGGGCCTTGAACTTGACCGTGTCGGTGTTGCGGTCCACCTGGGGGGCGACGTAGCTGAGGACCCCGTCGAGCTCGTAGTAGGTCTCCGGGCCGATTAAAAGCCTGGGCTTGACGTTGTCCAGGGCCCCGCCGGGCAGTCCCGCCCGGGGGTTGCCGGCCCGCACCTGGGCCATGACGGAGTCGGAGAGCCCGAAGCTCACCTCCACCGGGTCGGCCGAGACGACGGTGGCCAGGACGCCGCTCTCCGGGGTGATATAGGTCCCGACGGAGAAGGGGGTGTCGCTGATGACGCCGGAGATGGGGGACGTGACGTAGGCGTAGGTCAGGTTCAGCCTGGCGGTCTCGAGCCGGGCCCCCGCGGCCTTGGCGGCGGCCTCGGCCACCTCCCTGGAGGCCAGGGCCTTGTCGTAGTCGCTCTTGGGGGCCGAGCGCCTCCGATAGAGGCCGTCCACCCGGTTGAACTCGATGACGGCCAGGTCCAGCTGGGCCTGGGCCGAGGCCTGGTCCGCCTCGGCCGCCAGCACGGCCGCCTTGTACTGGTCGGGCTCGATCTGGAACAAAACCTGGCCCGAGCCCACGGCCTGGCCCTCGGCGAAGTCCTTGGCCACCAGGAACCCGCTGACCCTGGCCTTGAGCTCGACGCTCTCGTCGGCGGAGATCAGGGCCACCGCCCTCAGCGCCGAGGTGACCGGCTGGACCGTCACCTCGGCCATGACCACCCTCTGGGGCGGGGGCGGGGCGCTTTTGGGAGTTCGGAGGATGCCCAGGCCGACGGCGGCCGCGGCCAGGACCACCACGGCCAGCGGTATTAAGATAAAGACACCTTTTTTTAGTGATGAAGACAGTGACATTCATCCTCCAAAGTCAAACAATTGACTACTAAAAGCAAGTAAAAGCAAGCAAAAGCAAGCGGGCCTGGCCGGCGTCGGGGCTCCCCCGGCCGGGGGGGCCCGCCGGAGGCCCGGGAGAGGCGAGCCCGTCGTCGGGACGACAAGCGGAGGCCGGCGGTTGGCTGGGGGAGAGGGGGGGCGGCGCTGGCGGCCCCGGGGGCGAAAAGGACAAGGGTTCAGAAAACTCAAGCGACCGAAAAGACTGAAAAACTGGAAACACAAATACTTAAAAACAAAAAAGACCTGAAAAAACGGCGACATGACGGCCAGCTGCGCCGAAGGGCCAAACCGGGGGAACAAACGGCCGCTAGCCCGGCCGGCCGGGAAGGCAAAAACACGTGGCCCGGGTCGGTCCGATTTCGGTTGTCCGAAGGCCGCCCGCCGGTCCCGGATGATAGACGGCGGCCGACGGCGGTCCCGGACGACGAACCAGGACGGCTTGGGGAGGCCCCGGGGCGGCCCTCCGTCCCCGACGGGAAAAAGCCTGAAAAAAAAGGCCGCGGCGGAGCTGACTGGCAATTATAGCAAACTTTTTTCCTCTGGCAACAGAAAATTGATTTTGAAATTAAATAATTGAACCCCTCGGACGCGGCCAGCCAAGGAAGTGATCGAAAGCCCACAACCTGCTTTAATTTTAGGAAATTATCACTCAAATTGCAAGACCAGGATTGATTTCTTAATTTTAGTAAGCGTTATTCTTGTCTAGAAGCTTAAATTGGATGATCACATATAAAAAAACGGTTCATAACGTCGGCCGCCCCCTCCTGCCTCGACAGACGGGACGCTTATAGTTTTATACGGCGGCGCGGGGGGGCAAGGAGGACGTTTGCTTTTTATGACGGCCCATATGTGCCCGAACTTGTTAAAAACGCGTCCCGTCGTCTATTGATTGCGCCTCGACAAGCATCCGTCTGAATGACGAGAGCGTATGGAAAAATGACTGTCCGCGCCCGGCAGGGTTTTTCAAGAACGACCAGGCGACGCCCCCGACGCCGCCAATTATTGCATGCCAAGAATTTTTCATGTCATTTTCACCAATTATGCAATCTGCAATCGGGCTTGACGCTCACAGTAAAATTTTTGTCGCTTGTCATCTTACAAAAGATGACGAAACAGGCAGGGACACGTATGAATTCGGGACTTTCAGCACTTTCAAGACTGGGCTTGAAGAACTAGCCAAATGGGTCGTCGATCATAGGTAAGCGTTCACGGGGGCGGCCCGCGAGGTTCCGGGGCCCGCTTTAATCGTCGGCCCAATCCGTCGCCAGGACCAATCGGCAGGGTCCGGCTTCAAAAAATCGGCAAGCGGCCTGCCGGGCGCCGCCGACCGTCATGGGCCGGGCGCCTATCCGGCATGTTTGACGACTTGCCCGCCCCGGCCTTAGGGGAAAAACCACCCTCCAACCGCCCCAGCGCAGCAAATTTGTGTCAGTCGCGGGGCCTCAAGGCCGGCTCGTCACAAACCGAGGCCCGGCCCGGATCCGCGGGGACACCAGGCTTGGTCCCGGGCCATTACGGGCGGCCCGGACGATCCAA
>JAISET010000069.1 GCA_031264015.1 Deltaproteobacteria bacterium
TTGGCGGCGGCGAGGCTCGCGGGCGGGCTCGTCCTGGCTCTCGCTTTTTTATTTTTCTTTGGCGCCGGGGCCTCCCGGGCGGCCTCGTCCGCCCGCGCCCACGACCTGGTCGTCTACCACACCAACGACGCCCACGGCCACGCCTTGGCCGAGACGGACTCCCGGGGCCGCCCGCTGGGGATCGGCTACGACCGGGTCAGGGCCCGGGCGGACGCCGACCCGTCCGCGAGAAAGCTCCTCCTGGACGCCGGGGACGTCCTGCACGGCCAGGCCCTGGCCACGACCAGCAAAGGGGAGCTGATCGCCCGGATTTTGAGCCTGGTCGGCTACGACGCCCTGGCCGTCGGCAACCACGACTTTGACTACGGCCGGGAGAGGTTTCTTTATCTGGCCAAAAAATACCGCCTGAACTTCCTGGCCGCCAACGTCAGGCCGCTGCCGGGCGGGCCCCCCTTCCCGCTGGCCGGCTGGCTGGTCAAGGATTTCGGGGATCTGAAAGTGGGCGTCTTCGGCCTCTCCACCCCGCAGACGGTCGGGAAGACAAGCCCCGGCAACGTGGACGGGCTGGAGTTCGCCGACCCGGCGGCCGCGGCCAGGGAGACGGTCGGGGTTTTGAAGGCGGCCGGGGCCGACCTCATAGTGGCCGTGACCCATCTGGGGAGCGAGCCCGACTGTCCGCCCATGTCTCTGACCGTGGCCAGGGAGGCCCCGGGCATCGACCTGATCGTCGACGGGCACAGCCACTCCGAGATCGCCAGGCGAGTTAAAAACAGCGCCGGCTCCACCCTGGTCGTCAGCGCCGGCGCCCATTTGGAAAATTTGGGCCGGGTGACCTTCGACCGCCAAAAAGACGGCCGCTTTCTTGCGAGGGCCGAGCTGCTGACGGCCGGGGAGGCTTTCCGAACCCCGCCCGACCCGGCCTTAAGGGAGGCTCTGGCGGTCGTCTCGGCCGAGCTCGACGAGGAGCTCTCCCGGATCGTCATGACGCTCCCCATGGAGCTGGGCTTGGCCTCCCCCAGGGCGGGCGGCACCGACCTGGGCCGGCTGGTCTGCGCCGCCGCGGCCGAGGAGACGGGGGCCGACGTCGTCCTCATCAACGGGGGCGCGATCCGCGGCTCCCTGCCCGAGGGAGCCGTGAGCAGGGGTCGGCTTTTGTCGGCCTTGCCCTTCTCCAACAAAATCTATCTGCTCGAGGTCAGCGGGGCCGACTTGCTGGCCGCCCTGGAGAACGGCTTCAAAAAACCCGGCTCCGGCGCCTGGCCGCAGTTCTGGGGCCTGGAGGTCTCCCTCAGGGAGCGCCGGCCCAAAGGCTCCGCGGCCGGCGAGCGCGCCCTGGAAAGCGTCAGGATCGGGGGCGAGGAAGTCTTGCCAGACCGGACCTACAAGCTGGCCGTCAACGACTTCATGCATTCCGGAGGCGACGGCTACGCGATGCTCGGCCGCTACGACCACCGCGACTTCGGCCCCCTCGAGGACGCCCTCAGCCGTTTTGTCGGCGCCGGCGGCCCGGAAAAACTGCGGGCGATCGCCGCGACTGAAAATTTCCGGATCGTCAGGTGACTGCTGCCGGTCCGAGCAAGACCGGCTCGGGGAAAAAGGCGGGCGGCCTCCGCGAGGAGACCGACGGCCTTGAATATTTTTTTGGCTTTTTCCGAGCTCGTTCCGTCCGGCCAGCGAGGTTCTTTTCCAGGAGGATTTTTTCCGGGGGCGTTCATAAAATCGCCGGCAAATATCGCGGAAATTATCTGGAATGTCGGGAAGCCCGGCCGGGCGCGGTTGTTGGATGACGAGGCCGACGGGGAAGACGGAAGAGACAGGAAAGACAGGAAAAATAGGAAATAAAAAAACCCTCGCCAAAACGAGGGTTTTTTAATGAAAAACAAAGGCCGTTTTTTGTTGGTAGCGGGGTCAGGATTTGAACCTGAGACCTTCGGGTTATGAGCCCGACGAGCTACCAGACTGCTCCACCCCGCAGCTCAATTAAGACATGATATCAAAAATTTTACTTGTGTCAAGCTTTATTTTTAAATAATTTTTATTCTTGATATGAAAGTGAAATTTTATAATTAAACTTGAAAAATATTATTTCTGCTGATAGAACAGCATATTTTAAAATCATAGTTTCATAAGTATCTAATATATTGGCTGATTGGCCAGTTTTTAAATTCTGTGTCGGCGGACGTTTTTTGCCCCCGGTCTCCGGGCTTCGGGGTCTCCGGGCTTCGGGGGTCTCCGGGCTTCGGGGCTTCGGGGGCTCGGGGCCTCGCTCCCGACCGGGCAGCCAGGGCTCCCGGTTTAACAATCGTCTGACCGGGGGATCGGCCAGTCCTCCCCGGCCAGTTTGAGGACGGTTTCCAGGCGGCGGGTGTAGAGGTGTTCCCCGAGCACCCTCTCCCTGGCCCTGGCGGCCATGTCCCGGCCTTTTTTGGGGTCGGCGAGACACTGTTTGATCAGTCCCGGCAGGTCCCCGGGGTTGTCGGCCACGACCAGCTCGTCGGAGCCGAAGAGGCCGTCCAGAAGCGGCCTGCGGTCGACAATCTGCAAAGTTCCCGAGGCGGCCAGCTCGAAGGTCCGGGGGTTGACGAAGGCCGAGCCCGCGTCGAAGCCGTCGCCGTCCCCGGAGTGGATGTTCAGGCTGACTTGGGACCCGGCGTAGGCCAGGGCGCATTCCCGGGTGTCCAGGCGCCTGCCCCCCTCGAACAGATATGGGGCGAGCTCGGGAGGGCAGCCCTCCCAGCCGGAGCCGAAGATGGTCAGAGTGTTCTCGCCGCCCCCGCCGACGCCGCCGGGTTTCAGGGAGGGCAGGTCCCTTATTAGCCCGCTCATGATCGAGCGCCGGTTGGGGTAGCCCGCCCCGCACAGCGAGACGGTCGAGCGGAACCGTTCGGGGACCTTCCGGGGGAAGAAGACGCTCTCGTCCGCGGCCGGCGGCAGATAATTGGCCCCCCTGACGCCCAGGGACCTGGCGAAGTCGTCCGCCAGACCCTTTTGGATGTGCAGGAACAGGTCGTAGGCCCGGGCGACCTTGCGGACGTAGCCGAACCTCATGATGTCCTCCACAAACCAGAAGGCCATCCTGGCGGGCCCGCCGTCCAGGGCCTCGCAGGCGGCGCGCACCCTGGCCAGCCCCGCGGCGTCCAGAGGCGCCTGGGCCAGGACCAGCACCACCGTGGGCCCGAAGTCCTTGACGGTCTCGCAGGCGTGTTCGGCCGACTTTTGGAAGAGCCTGCGCAAATTCATCTGCCCGCCCCCGGGCGCCCTGGCCGGGGGGCTCCCGCCCTGTCCCCCCGCCCTGGCCCTGTTTTGTCCCGGGCCGTCCCGCAGGATCCCGGCCATGTCCCTGAGCTCCCCGGGCCAGTCGAGCAGTCTGGCCCCGACCCCCAGCCGGGCGGCGGCGTCCGACAAAAACTTGCCCATGGGCTCGGAGCCGCCGGAATAGGGGGGGATAATCAGGACTCTGTCGAGCGGCGGGCGGGGCTTTCTCTGGCGTTCGGGACTGCCCGCGAGCCCGATGAAGCCCGACCAGGCGTCCGGATGACGCCTTTTGGCGGCGGCGCAGGTCAGGGCGAAGGGGACGTCCGGCTTCTCGAGGCCCTCCGCGAGCTCCCTTGGCGAGACCAGGACGAGCCTCCCGTCGGCGAGGACGGTCGTCAGGTCGTATAGGGACAAAAGGGCCCTGGCCACCTCGACGTCCGGCTCGTAGGCCAGGGCGCCGCGCGGGCGGGCTTCGAACAGGGAGAAATTGAGCGCCTGTTTCAACGCTCCCAGGCCGCCCAGACCGAAGAGGCAGACGCACAGCGGGCGGGTCCCGGAGGAGAAATTAGGGCGGAGGCCCTCCGGTAAGACGATTTCCTCGACAATGTCGGCCACTTTCTCGAAGAACGTTATCAGCGGGTTCGTTCCCTCGGCGAACATCCCCCTGCGCCTGGTCTCCTGGGACTTCCCGTCCACCATCATGACCGGGTTCCCGTCCTCGGCCCGGCCCAGGGTGACCACCGTGGCCCCTTTGGTCTCGTCAAGCCATTTGGCCGCCCCGGGGCAGGAGCGGCGCAGGACGGCCATGTTGCGGGCCAGGGTGCTCCGGGAAAAAACTGCGTCGCGTCTGAAAATGGACATGGCGCCCTCCGGGGGCTGCGGCGTCGGGTTTGTTTTGGAGGCGGCTGGTAAATTTTAGCCGGCGGACGACGGCAAACTTTTAATTGGCGGACGACGGCAAACTTTTAGCCGGCGGACGACGGCAAACTTTTAATTGGCGGACGGCGGCAAACTTTTAATTGGCGGACGACGGCAAACTTTTTTATTGGCGGACGACGGCAAACTTTTAGTTGGAGGAGACTGTTCCGAAACCTATCTGACTCCCAAAAGCGAGAGGATGAACCCGGTGTCCAGGCGGCTCTCCACCAGGTCGGCCAGCCGGTCGATCTCTTTTTCCCTGAGCTCCCGGTAGTCGAGGGTCCGGGCGTCTGGCAAACCCGCCCAGCGCAGGACCGCCCTGGCCCCCTCGGGGCTCTCGAACAGGCCGTGCAGGTATGTCCCGGCCACCCGGCCGTCCGGGCTGACGGCGCCGTCGGGCTCCCCGGATTCTTTAATGGCGAAAGGTCTCGCCAGATCCGGCCCCTCGGTGACCCCGGCGTGTATCTCGTAGCCGGTGACGTCGACGTCCGCGCCTTCCAAGACCAGTTTGGCTTTGACGTTTAACAGCTGCTTTTCCGGGGCCAGGGTGGTCCCGAGGTTCAAAAAACCCAGGCCGGGGCTCTCCCCGGGGGTCGACTCCAGGCCGTCGGGGTCGTCGATGAGGCCCCCCAGCATCTGGTAGCCCCCGCAGATGCCCAGAAGCCTGCCCCCGTAGCGCAGGTGTCTCTCGATCCTCCCGGGCCAGCCCTCTTTGCGCAGGAACTCCAAGTCCGAGCGGACGGACTTGGAGCCGGCCAGGACGATCAGGTCGGCGGGCGGCGGGGCGTCGCCGGGCCGCACGAAGGTCACCTCGGCCTGGGGGTGCAGCCTCAGGGGGTCGAAGTCGGTGTGGTTGCTGATCCTGGGGGTGACGGGGACGACCACTTTCAGGGCCCCGCCCTCCTTGGCCGACTGGCGGCGGTCGATGGCGTCCTCGGCCTCCAGATGAAAGGCCTCGAGATACGGGAGCACCCCCAGGACCTTTTTGCCGGTGTGTTTTTCCAGCCAGACCAGGCCCGGCTCCAGGATGGTCGGGTCGCCCCGGAAGCGGTTGACGACGAAGCCCTTGATCCTGGCCGCCTCCGACTCCGAGACGATGGCCACCGTGCCCGCCAGGTGGGCGAAGACGCCGCCCCGCTCGATGTCGGCCACCAAAATTACCGGGCAGTCGACGGCCTCGGCGAAGCCCATGTTGGCGATGTCGCCCTCCCTAAGATTAATCTCCGCCGGGGAGCCCGCCCCCTCGACGACGACGATCTCGTATTCCGCCGCCAGCCGCCCGTAGGACTCCAGGACCGCCGCCCTGGCCTTGGGCTTGTAGGCGTGGTAGTCCCTGGCCTCCATCTCGGCCAGGGCTTTCCCCTGGATGATCACCTGGGAGCCGGTCTCGGAGTTGGGCTTTAACAAGACCGGGTTCATGTCGACCCTGGGCTCCAGCCCGCAGGCCAGGGCCTGGACGGCCTGGGCCCGCCCGATCTCGCCCCCGTCGGACGTGACGGCGCTGTTCAAGGCCATGTTCTGGGGCTTGAACGGCGCGACCTTATGGCCCCGGCGCAAGAGAAAGCGGCAGATCCCCGCGACCAGGGTGCTTTTCCCGGCGTCGGAGGTCGTCCCCTGGATCATCAAAGTGGGCATGAATATTGTTTACCGGCCGAGACGGCCTTTTAATGGCTTTGCTATGGGAGAAAATGGTGTTTGTCTAGATAAAAAAACAGAAAATAGCAGAAAAAATAATGCATTGAAATGCATAAGAACTGAAAAAAATACAAAAAGTGGAGAAGAGCAGGAAAGAACAAAAAAAAGGCCGAAAATATTGACGGCCGACCGCCGGGGAGAAAACACCGGACACGGCGGCGCTTTGCCTCCCCTGGCCGAGGGCGGCGGCGGGGACGGAAAAAACTTTTCGTCGGCCGGTCCGTCAGCCGGCCGGCCGGACAGCCGGTCCGGGGCTATTCCTCGTCGGCCTCCGGGGCTCTGCCGACGGCGGGCCCCCCGGTCTTCTCGAGGCTCTCGCCGGGGTCGGCTTCGGCCTTGCCGCCGCCGACGCCCAGGGCCCTCCTAATCCGGCCCAGGATGGAGCCCAGGCTGGTCCCTGTGAAGATGACGGCCACCAGGACGAGGATGACGACTATTTCCCAAGCGGTGTACTCACCCATGATCAACTCCGGGCCGGCCGGGGCGGCGGCGCGGTCTTGTCCGAGGGGGCCGGGGCTGGTCGGAAAAAGGCGGCCGGCCCCGCCAAAAATTTTCGCCGGCTGACGCGCGGGGTCATGCTAGCAGAAAATTCGTCATATTTTCAATTTTTCCCCGCGAGGCCCTTAAATTAGACCGGTCTCCCGGGAGGGCGGCGACAAGTTTGACAGGCCGGGGGCGCGCTCTTTGACTGGGAAGATGATACAGGAAACGGCGTCTTTTTTCCACGGGGAAGCCGTTCGCCCGTCATTTTGTCCGCCTCCGTCCGACAATGACGGGCGCCTCGGAAAAACCGGGGCGCCGTTTTTCGGAGTTGTCGTCGACGTCGTCGGCTTTGGTCGTCTTTTTGTCGGCGGAGGGGAAGTTGACATTGATCAAAGGCGGATCGAGGATGCGGCCCGCAAGGTTAAAGTCGTCGGCGGGCTTCCGCCGGGGGAGGCCCGGGGGATGCGCCCGGGGGCCGGGGCGCAAAAAAAAAACGGCCGGATTGCGGTCTCCGGCCGTTTTATAAAGCGTCTTGTCCGCAAGGGGAGTCTAGTTGTCGCCGGACCCGAAGTCGTCGAGCAGCTCGATGGGCTCGTCCCTCTCCTCCTCCATCGGCAGGGGCTCGAAGTCCTTGACGTTGGCGGTGGTGATGTGCCCCTTGGCGATCTCCCGCAAGGAGAGAACGACTTCCTTGTTGTTCCGCTCGCTGAAGGGGCGGGCGCCCTTGCGCAGCTGTCTGGCTCTTTCCGAGGCCAGGTGGACAAGGACGAATCTGTTCTCCACCTGCTCCAGGCAATCCTCTATGGTCACTCTGGCCATTTTCTTCTCTCGATGCGCGGGCTTTTGTCGGCCCGCGACAAATTATGACGCTCGGCCTAGCCGCCCGCGGCCCGGCTTGTCCGCGCCGCGGGGCTGGGGTTGGGGTGGTCTCCGCGGCCCCGGTTGTCATGCCGTCCCGAGGGGGGCGTCTCCAGGGGGTCGGGAAAGTCGGTCCCTAGTCGTTGACGGAGTCCTTCAGGGCCTTGGCCACCCTGAACTTGACCGTGTTGGAGGCGGGGATGCGCAGGGGCGCCTTGGTCTTGGGGTTAAAACCGTTTCTGGCGGCTCTCTCGGCCTTGGAGAAGGAGCCGAAGCCGGCCAGGTTGATGGCTCCGGATTCCTTTATCTCAGTGGCGATGATGTCGAGGAGGCTGTTGAGAATTTTGGCGGCCTGGGCCTGGGTGATATCGTTGTCCTCGGCAAGTTTGGCCACCAATTCAGCTTTAGTCATAGTAAGCAATCCTTTCGAGAAGGGGGGAGGGTTCAAAACTTATCAAAGCAAGTTTTGTCGCCGGCCGTCGGGAGCCGGTAAATTTTAGGGGATATTTGGCCGGACACAATTATGTATGGCAAATATGGCAAACGGTGTCTCAAGATGCTTTGTAGCGGCAAAAATCTTGTGAAGCCGGCTTGGGGAAAGGCATCACAAGAGTTTATAGTCGATTTGGAGCCTCCGGTCAAGGGGAAATGTTGGAGGGAGGCCGAATAATTTTCCAGGCCCGTCGACCAAAGTTAGAGCCCGGTCAGAAATTTAATAATTATCCGTCGCTTGCCGGTCTTTCCCCGCCCCCCCGCCAGACAATCGCCGAAACTGACAGTCCAAACGACGTCATCTTATGGAAAATAATTATAAAATATCTGAAATTTATATAATAAAGTGATCTTAGACATATATTTAAACTAAATTTTCATCTGGCTTGGGAATTTTCTTTCCCCCGCCCGGTTTCCCCGCCCGGCCGTCGTTTTCCGGCGTCGCGCCGTCGCCCGGCCGCCCCCCCCGGCCCGGTCCCGGCGTCCCGGCGTTCCGGGGGGAGGGGGCCGGCCGTCCGGGCGCCCCCGGGACGGGGAAAGGCCGGCCGTCCCGGACGGGGGGGCCGTCCCCGGAAAATCAGGCGCCGGCCCCTGGAAAACAGAGGCCGTCCGGGGGGAAAAAGGCGCCGCCGACGGGCCGTCCGATTTCTTTTCGCCTGGTCTTTAGCTCGTCCGAACCCTCTTTGGACCTGGGATATTGAGGTCAATTACGGAGACGATAGTCTAATATTGGCATAATTGCGTTTTAATATTTCCAGACGTGCGCCCCCGCGGTTATTTTTTTCCAGTAGTCGGTTTTAAGGGCTGTCAGTCTTGAATTTTTCTGTAATCGTCACACTAAAGACCTTTATTTATGAGTTTTCCAGGGTTTGCTTTTAGTAAAAGGTCTTGTTATCATGAGCCGGGCGCTGCCCCCCGGGTCTCTTTTTGTCCGTTCCCGGCCGGGCGGCCCCTAACTCACGCGAGGTTTTTTGGCTTTGGAACAGGAACAGCCCTTGGGCGACGTGGAAATCATCACCGAGCTGCCCCTTCTGGCGGTCCGGGACGTCATCATCTTCACCGACATGATCCTGCCCCTCTACATCGGCCGGGAGAAGTCCCTGGCGGCGCTGGAGGCGGCCCAGGAGACGAGGCACCAGGTGTTTTTGGTGGTGCAGCGCGACCAGGGCCACGACCTGCCCGGGCCCGAGGACCTGTTCCGGGTGGGCACGATCGCCCAGGTGGTCCGCCAGCTGAAGATGCCCGACGGGCGCCAGAAGATCCTGGTCCAGGGTCTGGCCAAGGCGAAAATCGCCGAGTTCCTGGGCGAGGAGCCCTACTTCAAGGTGAGAGTGGACCTCCTGCGCCAGCCGCCCGTCGAGGGCGACGCCGTGGAGCTGGAGGCCCTTTTGCGCAACGCGCGCGAGCAGAGCCAGAGGATCCTCATGCTCCGGGATGTCCTGAGCGACGAGATCGCCAGCCTTCTGGACGGGATCGAGGACCCGGGCAGGCTGGCCGACCTGGTGGTCAGCAACCTGCGCGTCAAGATCGAGGACGCCCAGAAAGTCCTGGAGACCACCGACCCGGTGGCGAGGCTGCGGATGGTCAACGACATCCTGACCCGGGAGGTCAAGGTCAGCGCCATGCAGGCCAAGCTCGACTCCGAGGCCCGCGAGGAGATGGACCGCACCCAGAAGGAATATTACCTCCGGGAGCAGCTGCGGGCCATCAAGCGCGAGCTCGGCGACGAGAGCGACCGCGACGAGGAGGCCGAGGAGTATCGGGCCAAGTTCCGCAAGGCCAAGCTCCCCAAGGAGGTGGCCGCCGAGGCCGGCAAGCAGCTGGCCCGCCTGGAGTGGATGCACCCCGACGCCGCGGAGGCCTCCATCATCCGCTCGTACCTGGACTGGATCGTCGAGCTGCCCTGGTCGGTGACCTCCAGGGACCATCTGGACCTGATCGAGGCCAAGAAGGTCCTGGACGCCGACCACTACAACTTAAAGAAGGTCAAGGACAGGATTCTGGAGTACCTGGCCGTCATGAAGCTCAGCCACCGCCAGAAGGGGCCCATCATCTGCTTCGTGGGGCCCCCGGGGGTGGGCAAGACCAGCCTGGGGCAGTCCATAGCCAAGGCCATGGGCCGCAAGTTCGTCAGACTGTCCCTGGGCGGCATGAAGGACGAGGCCGAGATCCGCGGGCACCGGCGCACCTACGTAGGCGCCCTGCCCGGGAGGATCATCCAGGGCCTGAAAACCGCCGGCTCCGCCAACCCCGTCTTCATGCTCGACGAGGTGGACAAGATCGGCAACGACTTCCGGGGCGACCCGGCCTCGGCCCTCCTGGAGGTCCTGGACCCGGAGCAGAACTCCAACTTCTCCGACCATTATCTCAACCTGCCCTTCGATCTCTCCAAGGTCCTCTTCATCACCACGGCCAACTTTCTGGACACCGTCCCGGCCGCCTTGGAGGACCGCATGGAGGTCATCAACCTCTCCGGCTACACGGCCGAGGAGAAGGTGCTGATCTCCAAAAAGCATCTGCTCCCGAGGCTCATCAGGGACCACGGCCTCGACGCCGACGCCGTCTCCATCACCGACTCCGCCATCATGAGCCTCATCACCGCCCACACCCAGGAGGCGGGGCTCCGGGGGCTCGACAGAAAGCTCGCCGCCATCTGCCGCAAGGTGGCCCGCGAGGTGGCCGAGGGGCGCGGCAAACGCTTCCGCATCGGCGAGGCCCAGCTGCTCAAGTACCTGGGCCCCCCGCAGATCTTTCCGGAGCCCAAGCTCCTGGAGGGCCAGACCGGGGTGGCCACGGGGCTGGCCTGGACCGAGACCGGCGGCGAGCTCATGTACGTCGAGGTCCGCACCATGCCGGGCAAGGGCAACCTTTCCCTGACCGGCTCCCTGGGCGAGGTCATGAAAGAGAGCGCCCACACGTCCCTGACCTACGCGCGGGGGCAGGCGACGCGTCTGGGGCTGGCCAGGGACTTTTTCGAGGAGATGGACATCCACATCCACGTGCCCGAGGGCAACGTCCCCAAGGAGGGGCCCTCGGCCGGGAGCGCCCTGGTGGTGGCTTTGATCTCGGCCCTGACCAACCAGCCCGTGCCCCGGGACGTCGCCATGACCGGCGAGATCACTCTGCGGGGCCAGATCCTGGCCATCGGGGGGCTGAGGGAAAAATCCCTGGCCGCCATGCGGGCGGGGCTCAAGAGGGTCATCATCCCCCGCCAGAACCAGAGCGAGCTCGAGGACGTCGAGGAGATCCCCCAGTCCATCAGGCGCAAGATCGCCTTCATCCCCGTGGACAACATCGGCGAGCTGGTGGACGTCGTCTTCCCGGACAAGAACTTCGTCCGCCCGACCAGGGCCGGCCGCGTCCGCCCGAGGAGCCGCAAGCCCGCCAGGGGCGCGTCGCGGGGCCGGGCCGTCCCGGCGGCCTGAAGCCGGGCGGGGCCGCGGGCCGTCGCCGGCCCCGGGCGGTGCCGCGGGCCGGTTTTAATCCCGGGCCGGGCGGTCGTCCGATATTTTCAACATTTCATAATTTCAGGCCCCCGGGCCCGGCGAACGCCAGGCGGGCGGGGGGGCGGGAGGAGCGGCGGACCAAGTGGGAAAGGGACCGGGCTGCATATTGTGCGGCCATCAGTGCCGGGTCGACCGCCAGGCGGGCAGGACCGGCAAGTGCGGGGCCGGGACGGGGATAGGTTTTTCCTCGGCCCTGATCCACCGGGGCGAGGAGCCTCCCCTGTCGGGGCCGCCGGCCGACGCCTCCGGCGACGCCGTCCCGGATCGGGGCCCGGGCGGCTCGGGGACCATCTTTTTCACCCGCTGCAACCTCAGGTGCGTCTTCTGCCAGAACTGGCAGATCTCCACCTCCAACGATTTGGGCAGGGACTTGGACGTCGACCAGCTGGTGGAGGTCATGTTCGCCCTGGAGCAGTCCGGGGCCCACAACATTAATCTCGTCTCCCCGACCCCCTACGCCATCGAGATCGCCCTGGCCCTCTCCAAGGCCAGGACGCGGGGGCTGGGCCTGCCCGTGGTTTACAACAGCGGCGGCTACGACTCCCTGAACTGTCTGGCCATGATGGACGGCCTGGTGGACGTCTATTTGCCCGACGCCAAGATCGGCCTGTCTTTCGGACGGGACCCCGACGAGCCCGACTCTCTCTCCATGCGCCTCTTCGGGGCCGGGGACTACGTCGGGCACAACCGCCGGGCTCTTTTGGAGATGAAAAGGCAGGTGGGGGACCTGGTCTGCGACGAGCGGGGCCTGGCCTACCGGGGGCTCATCGTCCGGCATCTGGTTTTGCCGGACGACATCGCCAGGACGGCCGCCCTGCTCCGCTGGCTGGCCGAGAACCTCGGGACCGGCCTGTTTCTGAGCCTGATGGCCCAGTACCACCCCAGCCATCTGGTCAGGGCGGGCCACAACCCGGAGTTTAGGGACCTGCCAGGACTCGGCAGGCCCCTTTCGTTCAGGGAGTACGAAAACAGCCTCGAGCAGGTCGTCTCCCTGGGCCTGCGCAACGCCTTCGTCCAGGACCTGGAGGCCGCCGTCAACATGGTTCCCGACTTCACCAAGCCCGCGGTCTTTCATTAGACCCGGCCGACGTTTCGTCAGCCCCCGCGCGAGTTTATTTTTGGGAAAAATGATTTTCGGTAATTATAGAATAATTTTCATAGCTATGGAATAATATCACTAGCTCACACGTGTCCAAGAAAAAAATTGAAGAATTCTGTCAAGTTGGCATGTTCTTGCTCTGTCTGGCAAAAAACGCCTCACACGACTATAGATTAAAAAGAGTATATAGAAATAAATAGAGCATATATGCCGTTTCCCTCTATTTCCCAGGAAACTTACAGCAAGGCTAGCCAAGCTCAATTTTTCGAATTTTACAGCGCCGGGAGCTCAGGAAACCATTAAAATACGGAGCGCAAGGCATCCTTGCCCGCGGAATGACCAAACGAGGCGGGCGGCCAATGGCGGCTGGCGCTCAAGCGGACTCTGAAAATACGTTGGAGCATGGAATAATTGCCAGGCAAGCCTTTATATGAACCGCCCGTCACCATCACCCCGGCCATTCTGGGGCTGGTGGCCGACATCAGCTTGAAAGTTGATCGCCTGGCAACCAGGGGCGAGAGCACCCTCGACCTGCGTCTGCGCCGCGTCAGCCAAGTGCGGAGCATCAAGGGCACCCTGGCCATTGAGGGCAACACCTTGGGCGAGGAGGCCATCACCGCCATTCTGGAGGGAAAGCGCGTTGTCGCCCCCCTTCGCGAAATTCAAGAAGTGCGCAACGCCATTGCCGCTTACGACGTTTTTGAAAAATGGACACCCCACGATGAGGCGGATTTGCTGAAGGCCCACGGACTTTTGATGTCCGGCCTCATCGATGACGCCGGACGCTACCGCCGAGGCGGAGTCGGGGTCATTGCCGGTTCGCAAGTTTTGCACATGGCCCCACCAGTCAAACGCGTGCGCCTCTTGATGGGCGACCTTTTGAACTGGCTGAGCCGTACCGGGTTACACCCGTTGGTGGCCGGCTCGGTCTTCCATTATGAATTTGAATTCATCCACCCCTTCACTGACGGCAACGGCCGCTTGGGGCGCTTGTGGCAGACCTTGATTCTATGCCGCTGGAATCCCTGCTTCGCCCGCATTTCGATGGAAAGCATCGTCCACGCCCATCAAGAGGGATACTACCGCGCCCTGCGCGAGGCCACCAAAGCGGCCGACTCGGCTCCCTTCGTCGAGTTCATGCTGGCCATGATTCTTGAGGCCATGGAAAGCGCGGCCAGCCCCCAAGTCAGCCCCCAAGTCAGCCCCCAAGTGAAACGGCTGCTGGAAACGCTCACCGGCGAAATGTCCGGCCGGGAGATTATGGAGGCTTTGGGCCTGACCGACAGGAAGTCGTTCCGCCAGCGGTACCTGGCTCCGGCCCTGGACGCCGGGCTGATTGAAATGACCATCCCTGATAAACCTAACAGCCACTTACAGAAGTATCGTTTGGTCGGCACATGATACGGCGAGGTGCCGGGGCCGGAATTACTCGACCTGGTTTCGAGAGCCCCAATACCGAAAACCCCACCTCGCATTGACCTAGTGAGCGCTGATCTCTCTAGCCATATATACCCCATTATCAAATATTTATAGAATATATTCGACTTCACAGCCGTTCGCGGTAGGGACTGCTCTTTCGAGCGTAAGCGTTCACGGGGGCGGCCCGCCTTGGTTCCGGGGCCCGCTTTAATCGTCGGCCCGATCCGTCGCCAGGACCAGGCGGCAGGGTCCGGCTTCAAAAAATCGGCATGCGGCCTGCCGGGCGCCGCCGGCCGTCATGGGCCGGGCGCCTGTCCGGCATGTTTGACGACTTGCCCGCCCCGGCTTTAGGTGAAAAACCACCCTCCAACCGCCCCCGGCGCGGCAAATTTGTGTCAGTCGCGGGGCCTCAAGGCCGGCTCGTCACAAACCGAGGCCCGGCCCGGATCCGCGGGGACACCAGGCTTGGTCCCGGGCCATTACGGGCGGCCCGGACGATCCAA
>JAISET010000074.1 GCA_031264015.1 Deltaproteobacteria bacterium
CTAACTTAAATTTTCAACTAACCTCTAAGTCGCTAAACGCCTCTGGAGAAATCTGTTCAGGGTCACTCCCGATTGGCTCTTTGGTGTTCAACGAAAAGGACAGACATAGCTTACGATTAATTTCCTAAAAGCTTACTTAAGGCATCTTACTAATCTTCTGCTAAACTCTAAAAGATCAGAAAGCTTATTTTGTCCGCTATAATAATAATTCTCAAGTCTATAATTTTTAGTCCACATTATATATATCGCTTAGATTGGCTCAAAATTTTTCAGCCTCATCTCCTTTGTTGTGACGACTTAAAAGTCTGCCACACTATATTTGGTATTTTACAGAGTCCTTAACTACTATTTTATATTTCCAGGGCACCTAATTCTGCCTATAAGAAAATTTTGATTTTTTCATTGCCACTATATATGAGGTATTGCTGAATCTTAAAACTACTAAATATAGTGCTTTTAGTATCAAACAGAAGCACTTTATAACTTATTATATCCGAAAATTTGTCTATGTCAAGACTTTTCTTATAATTTCTTCCTCCTACTATAAATTCAAAGTCGCGGCACTCTAGTTAGGTTTAAATCAAAACTGACCGCCTAAACTCCCTCCCTTCAAGCCGCCCCAGGCCGGCCTCCACCCGTCCTCCAACAATAACTTCCGGGGCCGCCGGAGCTCGCCCGCCCGCCTCGCCCGCCACCGTCGGCTCCCGGTCGCCCCCGCCGCCCCGAGGCCCGCCCGGACCCCGCGGACGCCTCCCCGTCTGACGCCCCCGCGGGCGCCGGCAGAGCCCCCGGAAGCGATGAAAGTCCCCGGCGGCCGCTACTTCTGGCGACCCGAAAACCGCGGCCCCGGCCGCCTCGAATCGCGGCGCCCGAGGGCGGGGCCCCCCGGCGGGGACAACGAGGGTCGGACGTCGGTGAAAGCGACAACCGGGCTGGAAAAAACCGGGCTGAAAACAACGCGGCGGCTGACGACCAGGCTTCGGACAAGCGGGACGGCCGGCGAGGATCGAACGACGAAGGGAGACGGAGGAGACATGGGAGTCAAGGCGGAGACACCGAGGACAGGGAGGGCCGGCGGACCGGGAAGACGGGGAACGGAAGATCAAAGACCATGGACGGAAAAGGGGAAGTCGGAGGACGGGGGCGGGATGTCGGGGGACAAGGAACGGAAGTCGCGGGACAGATGAAACGACCTCGCGGGGGGGGGAAACGACCGCGCCCGGCGCCGGGACAAGCCCGCCTCCGCTCATCCTCCGACAAACGCCCCCGTCCCCGTCGCCGGCCGGCAAAACGGAAGACCCGGGCCGGGGAGCTTCAAAGGCCCCCCGGCCCGGGTCTGGTTAAAGGGTCCGCGGAACTAAAATCCCGTCAAAAGCCCCGCGGGCGGACTAATCGGCCTTGATGATCCAGGCCATCTTCTTGTGGGCCCAGATCTGATAGGCGATGACCGTGGGCACGAAGATGAGCGCCACCACCAGCATGATGGTCAGCGTCTTGGGGGACGACGACGCGTTGATGATGTTGAGGCTGGCCCCGGGGTCGAGCCTGGAGGGGATGAGATTGGGGAACATCCCGAAGACGCCGGTCAGCGTCAGGGTCAGGATGCCGCCGCAGGAGGCCAGCAGGCTTCTGGCGGCGTTGTTCCTCAGGTACATCTGGTAGCCCGAGTAGACGAACAGCACGGCGCACAGCAGGGGCAGGGCCAGCAGCAGCGGGGAGGCGAAGTAGTTCTTATACAGCCCCGCCCAGGCGAAGGTGAAGACCACGTAGACCAAAAAGACCAGCAGGAAGATCGGCCAGGTCGCCTTGGCCATGTAGAAGGCCTTGTTGCGCAGGTCGCCCTCGGTCCGCCAGGTCAGGTACAGGGCGCCGTGGACCAGGAACATGAGGACGAAGAGCACGCCGCCCAACAGGCAGTACGGGTGCAGCAGGTTCAGGAGGTTCCCCTGGAACATGGCGAAGCCCCGCTCCTCCATAAGGGGCAGGCCCCTGAACAGGTTGGAGAAGGCCACGCCCAGCAGGATGACCGCCACCAGGCTGGAGACGAAGACCACGGCGTCGCAGACGAGCCTGTAGCCCCTGTTGCCCCACTGGAAGCGCAGCTCGGAGGCCACCCCCCGGAGGATCAGGCAGAAGAGCAGGATCATCAGCGGGGTGTAGAGGCTGGAGAACAAGACGGCGTAGGCCAGCGGGAAGGCGGCGAAAGTCACCCCGCCGGCGGTGATGAGCCAGACCTCGTTGCCGTCCCAGAACGGGCCGGTGACGCGGTACATGGCGTTGCGATCATTCTCGCTGGAGGCGCCGATCAGGGGCATCCACATGGCGATGCCGAAGTCGTAGCCGTCCAGGACGAAGTACACTCCCCAAAGAACACCCCAGAGAACGAACCAGATCACGGACAGAACATAAGAAGAGTCCATTTTGTTTGTTCCTCCTTAGGCCCTTTAGGCGTAGTGCTCGGCCTGATTGTCGGGGCCCGCCACGGCGGCCTTGATCATCAGGATGAAGCCGGTAATGGAGATGACTCCGTAGATGGCCGCCATGGCCCCCAGCGTGCCGAGGACCTGGTACCAGGCCACGGGCGGGCTGCCGGCGTCGGCCGTGCGCATGAGCCCGTAGACGACCCACGGCTGCCTGCCCAGCTCGGTCACCATCCAGCCGAGCTCGGCCGCCAGATACGGCACCGGAATCAGGATTATGTAGACCCACAGGCCCCAGCCCAGCGAGGGGACGAACCCCTTGATGACGTAGGAGACTATGGCCACCAAAAGGAGCAGGCAGCCCAGGGCCACCATGATCCTGAACGAGGCGAAGACCGGGAAGACCGGCGGCCTCTCGTCGGCCGGAAGCTGGTCGAAGCCCCTGACGGTCTGGTCGAAGGAGTTCGTGGCCAAAAAGCTCAGCCCCCCGGGAACGGGCAGGGCCTGGACCAGGTTGCCCTCCTCGGTGATGTTGGGGATGGTCAGCAGATACATGGGAGTCGAGGGCTCGGTCTTCCAGACCGACTCCATGGCGGCGAACTTGGTGGGCTGAATCTCGGCGGTGACCTGGCCCAGCTGGTGGCCGGCCAGGGCCGAGCCGATGGTGAAGATCAGGCCGAAGCCCGCCGCCACCTTGAAGGCCGTGTGGAAGAAGGCCACGTTGCGGCCCACGAAGAAGTGCCAGGCGCAGACGCCCATGATCAGGAAGGAGGCCAGCACGAAGGCGCCGCAGACCGTGTGGACGTACATGTGCCAGCCGTAGGTGTTGGTCAGCACGTCGGTGAAGCTGGCCAGCTTGGCCACGCCGTCCACCTCGACGTAGCCGACCGGGTTCTGCATGAAGCCGTTGGCCAGGAGGATCCACAAGGCGGAGATGGTGCTGGCGAAGGCCACCAGCCAGATGGAGACGCAATGGAGCTTCTTGGGGATCTTCTCCCAGCCGAAGGCCCAGATGGCGATGAAGGTGGACTCCAGAAAGAAGGAGACCGTGGCCTCGATGGCCAGCAGGGAGCCGAAGATGTCGCCGACGTACTTGGAGTAGTTGGCCCAGTTGGTGCCGAACTGAAACTCCAGGGCGATGCCGGTGACCACTCCCAGGACGAAGTTGATTAAGAAGATACGCCCCCAGAACTTGGCCTGCTTTTTGTAGCCCTCGTCCCCGGTCCTGACATATTTGAGCTCCATCCAAGCTGTGAAGAAGGACAGGCCTATGGTCAGGGGGACGAAGAAAAAGTGGACGATCGTTGCCAGGGCGAACTGCAGCCTGGAAAGAATAACAGGGTCCATCAGGATCCTCCACGCAGAGGGAAAATACGTTAAACATCCTCCCCGCGCGACATGGCGGGGAATCGTGGCGACTTCTCCACGGGCCTAGCCGTTTGGGCCGCTAAAGGGGTCCCTGCTTAAAAAGGCGGGCTTGGCCCGCCGTCTCCACAGGCTGCTTATCTAGGCTCCCCTTGCGCCGAAGAGCCGTCCCTCCCATGGGGGAGAGGCCGGCTTCAAGCCAGAGCCAGAACGAAAGGTTGGCTGACAAAAGATTAAAAATTACGACTGGGACTGGACGACGAAAAATGGCGGCGACTAGTCGCGCCAGCGGAACGCCGAAGACTAAAAGTTACCGAAAACTAAAGACGAAAGGCAAAAAAAAAAAAACAAGAGGCCGGGGAGGCCGCCACGGGGCCAAAGTCCCGACGGGCGGACGGTAAAAAAATAAAGCAGACAAAAGTTGGGCGAGGACCGGAAGACCGCCACCCTGGACGGCGCCCCCGGTCGAGGCCGGTCAGGATGATTTGAATACTGTTGGAGTATTATAGGCCCCTTTTTTGGCGGGGTCAACAAGAAAATCTTCCGAGTTCCGGGCTTATATATTTTTTGACAATTTGTTGACAAAAGTTGCCGCCGGCCCGCGGCCGGACTTTTTTAAGACGGCGGTCCGTCCCGAGGGTTCAGATTTTGGGCAGAGTTTAAAAAACTTTTAAGGCAATATAGAACAAATGTGCTTATATTTATATTAATAGAAATAAAATTCTACTTTTTCCCTTCGACATATTTCCGCCGTCCGACAAAAGCGCCTTCGGAACCGCCCCGCCGACCCCCGGACGGGCGCCCCCGGGCCCCTCCCCGGCGGCAGGGGAGGCCGGCCGGGCGCGCCGGAAAATTGACAGCCCCCGAGGCGAGGGATTACACTAAATGCCGGAAGAAAAAGCGAGTAAAAAATAGTCCGCTAGAAAATATTTTTTTAAATTTAGCATTAAAGGCGCGCTTATGCCACGAATAGAAAAAATCGTCATGCTGGGGGACAGCCTGACCGAGTATCACGCCTGGTCCGACCTCCTGGAGGGGGCCGGGATCATCAACCTCGGCGTCGGCGGGGACACCGCCGCCGGGGTCTGGTGCCGGGTCAAAGGGGCGGCCGCCCGGCGGCCGGACGTCATAGTCGTCCAGTGCGGGATCAACGACCTGGGCCGGGGGATCGGCCCGGAGGAGATCGCCGGGACCCACCGCAGGATCTGGACGGACCTGGCCGAACTCTCGCCGGGGAGCAGGATCGTCGTCTGCGGCCTCATGCCGATCAACGAGAAGAAATTCGGCTGGGCGGGCCCCGTCTTCAACAACGGGGCCGTCAGGCGGACCAACGAGATGATCCTGGCCGACGCCGCCTCCCTGGGCCACGCCGTTTTGGACCTCTACGCCCTGACGGCCGACGAGAGCGGCGGTCTCCCGGACCACATGACCCTCGACGGCGTCCACCTGACCCCGGCCGCCTACGAGGTCTGGACCAGGGCCCTGCGGGAGCTCCTGGAGAAGATCTGACGGCGGGGTCCGCCGGGCCCGCCCGCGCCGTCGGGCCCGCCCGCCTGGCGAAAAGAATAAGAGCCGTCCTGTTGCCTAAAACCGAACGACAAGCAACTAAAAGTCAGCATAAGTTTAGCATAAAACCACTAAAAAGTAAAAAAAATGAAAAACGAAAAGAAAGAAAAAAAAGCGCGGGGAGCACGACGACATTTCCATGCCGGCCGGACTCCCCGCGCCTGTTTTCAGAAACCTTGGTCCCCGGCCCCTACTTGAGGGCCACCAGGTCGGGCTGGCCGGTGCGCTCGAGGACGCTGTTCCAGAGCTCGCCCATGGGGTCGACCTTTTTTCTCTCCAGGACGGACATGGCGATGGGCACGTGGACGAAGTGGTCGTTCCAGGTGCCGATCAAAAGGTCGGTCTTGCCGGCCATGGCGGCGTGGGCGGCCTTCTGGCCCAAAAAGCTGCAGAAGACCTGGTCGCTGGAGTTGGCGGGGGCGCTGCGGATGATGTAGCTGGGGTCGATGTACTTGAGGTTCAATTCGGCGCCCAGCTTTTTGAAGTGGTTTTTGATGGTGTCGGCCAGCAGCATGCCGATGTCCTTGTGCAGGATGTTGCCGGAGGCGTCCTTGTTGACGGCGTCCTTGCCGAAGAACTTCTGCCCGGCCCCCTCGGCCACCACCACCACGGCGTGCCCGCGGGACTTGAGGCGGTCGTGCAGCTTGGCGAGAAGGGCCCCGGGGCCCTCGATGTCGAAGTCCACCTCGGGGATTAAGACGAAGTTGGCGTCGCCCCGGGCCAGGGCGGCCGTCGCGGCGATGAAGCCGGAGTCCCGGCCCATCAGCTTGACCAGGCCCACGCCCCAGGGGGCGCCCAGGGCCTCGGTGTGGGCGCTGCGGATGACCTCGGTGGCCACGGCCACGGCCGTCTCAAAACCGAAGGAGCGGGAGACGAGACTGATGTCGTTGTCGATGGTCTTGGGGACGCCGACCACGGAGATCTTCAGGCCCCGGTTTTTGACCTCCTGGGCGATGGCGTGGGCGCCCCTCAGCGTCCCGTCGCCGCCGATGCAGAAGAGGATGTTCATGTTCAGGCGCTCGATGGAGTCCGCCAGCTCCTCGACGGACTGGTCCCCCCGGGACGAGCCCAGGATGGTCCCGCCGAACTGGTGGATCTCGGCCACCTCCCCGGGGGTCAGGTGGATGAGCTCGTGCCCGAAGGCGGGGATGAGCCCCTGGTAGCCGTACTTGATGCCCAGGATGGTCTCGACGCGGTAGCGGTAGTAGAGGGTCATGACCAGGGAGCGGATGACGTCGTTGAGGCCGGGGCAGAGCCCGCCGGCCGTCAGGATGCCCACCCGGACCTTGGAGGGGTCGAAGTAGATCTTGCGCCTGGCCCCGGCCGGCTCGAAGCTGGGAGGCATGGCGCCGTCGGACCTGAACTTCTCGAAGGTCTCCAGGGTCGAGTCCATGAGGATCCTGTGGTCGTCGTCGGTGAAGGCGTCCAGGGAGATGGACTCCTTGACCTCCCGGCCGTGGACGGGGAACCCCAGGAGCGGGGAGTCGATTTTGGGGACGCCCAGGCTGGAGATCTCCAGGACCTTGGTGTCCAACGCGTGCTTCTTGGCCATGGCAAACCTCGCTGCGCCTCCCTTGAAAAAAAACGGCCGGCTGCGCCGTCAATAACCTGGACCATATTAGCGCGGAGAAAAAATGTTTACAAGCTATTTGAAAATTTAACGGTAATTTAGTCTAATTGTTAGCTTATTTATATCTTTTTAAAAATTTGTCAAAAAATTATAATATTTGCCGCAAAAAGTCAAAGGCAGTCGGGCCCCCGCCGTCCGGGGCGGACAAAAGAACCGACCGCGGGCCCCCGCGGCCAGTCCGGTCCGGAAACCGTCCGGCCCGAGCGGTCATTATACTACGACCGTCGGTCTCCCACGCAGAAAATCGCGGGACGCGGGAGGCGGGGACCCGGCCGTCGCCGTCGGGCCCGTCGGACTAAGAACTTGGGAGACGCGGGACCGGGACCGAACCGGGGCGGCCCCTGAAAAACTCAAAAGCGCCTCAGGCGCGGGCCGACGACGTCGTACCAGATGGCGTAGCCTCTGGGGTTCAGGTGCAGGCCGTCGTAGGTGGCGAAGTCGGGCAGGTTGCCGTCGAGGTCCGCCATGGCCGCGTACAGGTCCAGGAAGGGCAGCCCCCGGTCCCCGGCCGCCTTTTGAAGAAGCCTGTTGACCTGCCTGATGCGCCTGTTGTAGTATTCTGGGCCGCGGCCGCCGGCCCACTTCCGCCCCATGGGCAGAAGGGAGCAGACGACGAGACGCGCCTCGGGGAGGGCGCGCCCGAGCTCCCGCCAGACGGCCTCGTGCCCCCCGACTATGTCCTCGGGCGAGCCGGAGCGGGCCAGGTCGTTGACGCCCACCTGCAAGACGACCAGGTCGGGCTTGAGGACGACGACGGCGTCCAGGCGGTCCAGGACGTCCTCGCAGCCGTCCCCGGAGACGCCCAGGTTGACGATCCTCGCCCCGGGGTTGAGGGGGGCCCAGACGCCGCCCGCGGTCAGGCTGTCGCCCAGCATGACGACGACCGGACGGCCGTCCGCCGCCCCGCCGGCGGCCCCGTCCGCGACTTCCGCCGGGCCCGCCGCGTCCGCCGCCCGGGCGAGCCCGCCGGCGGCGGCCGGGAGGAGAAGGCCGGCCAGGCAGAGGGCCAGGGCCAGAACGGCCGGCTCGAAAAATTTGCGCGACTTTTTCCCAGGTTTCCAGCCCATAAAAATCCGCCCGAACCACTTCTTTTTTTCGCCGCGGCCCGTCCGAACGCCGGCCTGGCCGCCGTCGCCCGCCTCGTTTTGGCCGGGCCGGCCGGACGCGGCCTCAAACCTTGCCGGCCAGATTCCCCAGCAGCTCCGCGTCCCCTGTCCTCCCCGCCTCGCGGGCCAGGAGCTTAAGTTTCGCGGGGGTGTCCGCCCCGGCGTCCCAGGAGCCCGCCAGGCGGTTGACCAGGTTTTTGGCCAGGTGTCCGAGCCGGAGGCAGCGCCGGTCCCCGGGGGTGACCTTAAGCCCCGCCTCGTTAAGCCTGCCGATGTCCGAGGCCAGGGCGGCGTCCTGGTCGTCCTCGGGAGGAGGCGGGACGGACCCCGCCGCCCGGCAGACGAAGACGGTGTCCAGGGTGGAGGAGGAGGTGCCCCGGATGTGGACGGAGGCGCCCATCTCCCCGGGACAGGGCAGGGCGGCCGTGCAGACCAGCCCCGCGTCAAGGACGGCCTGGGTCACCGGCAGGTAGGCGGCCGGGTCGTTGTGGTGGAAGGTGAAGGCCAGGGGCCCGCCGGGCCTGAGGGCCCTGGCGGAGGTTTTGAACGCCTCCGCCAGACCCGAGGCGAAGTGGGCCAGGCCCCTCCCCATGGTCTCGTTGCCGGTCAGCTCGCGCTCGCTGCGGGCCGTGGGCTTCAGAAAAGCCGGCTCGTCCGGACACAGGCGGCGCAGCCAGACGTAGCAGAAGTCCATCAGCTCGGCGTACTGGACGTTCCCGAAATACGGCGGGTCGGTCAGGACGGCGTCGACGGAGTTCGACTTCCAGCCGGCCGAGGCCGCGTCGCCGACGGAGAGGGAGACCCGCCTGGCCTTGTGTCCCGGCTTTTTCTCGCCGACCCACTCCCCGGCCATGGGCACGATTATTTTGCGCTCGCCGCCGCCCCGAGACTCATGCCTGACCTCGACCGGGTTCCGGCACCAGGCCTTGGCCCTGGCGTACTTGGCCATGACGTTGAGCCAGCCGCCGCTGCCGACGGGAACGACGGGGCCTTGGCCGTCTTTGCCGTCTTGGCCGCCTTTGCCGCCATAACCTTCGCCCGGACTCTTGTTTCCGCGGGCGCCGTCGTCGTCGTCGAAGGCTCCGTCGTCGTCTTCGGAGGAGCCGCCCCTGGAGACGCCGAGCATGTTGGACTCGCACTGCACCAGGCCGACGGGGAAGCCGTGGACGGAAAAGACGTCCAGACTTTTCAAAACCCGGGTGTCGTAGCGGCAGAGCATGTTCTGGTAGCGCAGCAAGTCGGAGAAGTTGGTGGCCAGGGCGCGGCGGACGGCCCCGTCGGCCCGGACGGCGCCGCCCGGTTGGCCGGGGCGGCCCGCGCGGCCCCCCAAACGGCCCCCAAAGCCCGCGACCAGGCGGGCGCACGCCTCCAGGCCGACCAGCTGCCGGTCGTTGAAGAGGTCCCTGTAGCGTCTGTAGCCCCAGCGGAAAAGCCTGTCGGTCTCGTCGCCGGGCGGGATCGGGTCGTCGGGGACGAACCGGAAGTCGTTTTGTCCGGCCCTTTTCCCGGCCTCGTCCAAAATGGCCAGGTCGCCCTCGTCCGGGGCTTTAAAGAGACGCCCGGGACGCGCGCGCCCGCACTCGGGGCAGTGGTACTCCATGGCGAACAGCCTGTGCCGGGGCGGGCCGGATCCGCCGTCCGGAAACGCGTTCGCGGTCCCGCAGCCCGGGCAGGCGACCCTCCCCCCGGCCGCCCCGGAAAACTTCAGACTCTCCCCGCAGGAGGGACAGGGCCCGGGCTCGGACTTGGAGTCCGTCTCGGCGAGCCCGCCGCAGCGGACGCAGACTAAGACGAAGCGCGGATGACGGACGTTTTCGGAAACCAGGTTGCCGGGGAGCAGGTCGATCTGCCGGCCGCAGCCCCGGCAGACGGCCGTCTTCACCCAGAGGTAATATTTGGCGCTGGCCCGGGGGTTCCCGCAGCGGACGCAGCGGGTGCGGTAGAGGCTCCCGACCTCGAGCCCGAGCCCGCGGCGCAGCCCTTCGGCCGCCCGGCGGTAGGCCGCCGGGTCCAGGTCCTCGATCTCCCGGCCCACTATCCACCAGGACATGGGGTTGATGTCGCGGCCAAGCACCTCGGCGCCCAGGCGGTTGGCCTCCAGGAGGGGGGTGCCTCCCCCCATGAAGGGGTCGGCCACGGTCTTGCCGGAGAGGTCCAGGGACTCGTAGAAGATGTCGGGCAGGGGGTCGTCGAAAAACTCGGACAACAAGAGCGAGCGGAAAAGCGTCCCCGGCCTCCTGGCGAACCACTTGTGCACGGCGATGACCGGCCGGTAGCTCTGCTGGATCTGCTTCTCCCTGACGGCCAGGGCGGCCACGAAGGGTATGTCGAAGTTTGTCTCGATCATCCGGGCCGGGGGGCCCCTCCCGCCCGTCGGGCGCCGGGCGTCGTTAATTTGCGGACAACGGACTCCTTGGGCCTGAAAGCTGCCGCCCCCGCCGATTCGCCTACGCAGGCCGACCCCGTCACCGGGCGGCCCGGCCGTCGCCGCCGTCCGTCTCGGGGGGCCCCGCGGGGGGCGAGACCGTCCCGGAGGGGCCCGGCGGGCCCTCGCCGCCGCGGCGGGGAACGCGGCCGTTTTTGGCGTTGGGGACGATGACCTGGCGGTAGAAGTAGACCGTGATCGGCACGCCCAGGAGCATCCCCCAGAGGCCCATGATGCTGTAGGAGACGTAGAGGATCATCAGGGTCAGGACGGGGTTTAGATGCAGGAAGGCCGAGATCACGCGCGGGTTCAGGACGTAGGCCTCGATCAGATGAATGAAGACGATCAGGCCCGAGGCCCAGAGAGCCATGTGCCAGCCGCCCTGCCCCAGGGCCACCATGAAGACCGGCACCGAGGAGACGATGACGCCCAAAACGGGAATGAGGCCGCACATGAAGACCACGAAGGCCAGCAGGGCGACGCTGCCGGTCCCGATGACGGAGAGCCCCATGACGGTCAGGCAGGTGTTGATGAGCGAGATGAAGATCTGGGCCCGGAAGTTCTCGCCCACCACCTGGGAAAATCTGAAGACGCTCGAGGCCGTCTCCTCGTAGATGGCGCCCACCCTGGAGTAGCGCAGCAGTCGAAATTTGACGATCAGGTTCGGCAGGTCCAGCATGATCAGGAAGCTGAAGAGGATGGAGAAGAGAAACAGCGTGATGTAGCGCCAGGCCTGCTCCAGGACGCTCCTGGTCTGGGACCAGGCCTTGGCGGCGACGACGTCGAAGGTGACGTTTTCCTTGACGGTCTGGGCCAGGCTGGCCAGCTCCGGATGGCCGGCGGTCATCTCGTCCACCCACTCGTGGATCAGGACGATGCCGCTGTTGAGCCTGGTCGTGAAGGGCTTGGCGTCCTCGTAGATCTTGGGCAGCCCGTAGTAGGAGAAGCAGGTCAGGCACAACAGAAAAAAGACGTAGAGGAGCACGACCAGGTACTTGCGCCTTCTCTTGGTGAAGCGGTAGAGCTTGGAGGTGACGCCGTGGGTGATGAAGCACATGACGAAGGTCAGGAAGATCAGGGGGAACAAGTCCTTCAGCAGATAGAGAAGCCCGGCGAGGAGCACCCAGATCAATATCACGCGGTTCACTCTGGCAAATTCGGATATGCTGAACATAGTCGAAAAAAACCCGTCTTGGAAAATTGCTGGGCGGTGGTCGGGCGGACGACGGTCGGGTCGTCGGGTCGTCGGGTCGTCGGGCGCGCCCCCCGGCGTCGAAAAACCGCCCCGGAGACGCCATGGCGACGACGCGGGGACGCCATGGCGACGACGGCCAGGCTCTAAATATAGCAGCAAATCAATTTTAATCAATAGCCGGGGGCTTGTTTTTCGCCGCCCCGGAAGCGGCCCCGCCCGCCCCCGCCGGGCGGCCCGCCCCCGCCTGCCGATGTCGTGAAACGACCGCGCTCAATTGTCACTTAAACAATTGTCATGCCGCCATTATGTCGCGCCTGACGCGCTTGCGCCATCTTTCGAACAATCTTTTTCCCGCGGCCGCCGCGTCCGGCCGCCGGGAGCCCGGGCGCCAAAATTTGACGGCCGCGGGCGGTTTCGAGGCGGCCGGCGCCCGGTTTCGAGCGTCGCCGTCACAAAAGGGACGGGCAAGATTTTAGCATAATTGTCGGCCACAATCAGTAAAAAAATAATAAGGGAACGTTTTTTTCCAGCCTCCGGCCGCCGTCCGCCGCCAACCTGCCGGCCCTCCGGCCGTCTCGTCCGCCAAACTGACGGACCGCGGGCGCCCCCGACCCTCGGACAGACGGCCGGGGGACTTCCTGTTCCCCGCCCGGCGGGCTCCGCCCGGGGCGTCGGATGCTGATTTGGGGGCGGCGGTCGCGCCCGAAAACGACGGAGGCCCCGAACTTGCCTCGACAATCCGACAAGCGGGCCCGGTCTGTCAGCCGGCCGGCCGCCGTATGTCGCGAATTGTCGCGGACATGCGGTCGACGGTCGTCAATCCACAAATTAACGGCGGCTGTTTTTGGCGCGCAGGTTTGAGGTACAATGTGTCTTGCGGCGGGCCGACGAGACCCGCCCCGGGGGGCCCGCCAACTCCCCCGAACCAGGCGGCTTGTTATGAAAGACCAAACGCGCCGGGGCGTCCCGGATGATTTTCCCTCCGTCGTCGCCCTCTGGCGGCGCTCGGTGCTGACGACCCACCATTTCGTCACCCTCGCCCAGATAGACGCCATGGAGCCGCTGGTCTCGGCGGCCCTGGACGGGGTGGAGCTCTGGCTGAACGCTGACGAGGACGGCCGCGTCCGGGGCTTCATGGGCCTGAGCGGGCCCGAGGTGGAGATGCTCTTCGTCGACCCGGACTTCCGCCGCCGGGGACTGGGGACCAGGCTTCTGGACCTGGCCCGGAAGCTTTACGGGCGCCTGTCGCTGGACGTCAACGAGCAGAACCCCGAGGCCCTGGCCTTCTACCGCCGCTTCGGCTTCGAGGTGGTCGGCCGCTCCCCACTCGACAAGCGGGGGCAGCCCTTCCCCCTCCTGCGCCTGCGGCTGCCGGAAGACGGCCCGCCCGGCGGGAAGCCGGAATAGGGCCGCGCCCGGCGGGCGAGAAGTTTTGACGGGGACCGGCCGCGGGGGGCCGCGGCGCCGGACATATTTTTGCTCGACTGAACAGGGAAGTTTTTTTCCGAGGGGAGTTTAAACTGGCGGGGACGCTCAGATGACCCGGTTGATGACCACCCCGGCCGAGGCCTGGTCGGCGATCTGGGCCACCTGCCCCAGGGCGTTGTAATTCTTGGGGAGATAGTCGCCGGCATGGTAGCTGCTCTGGGCGTCGGCCAGGGCGCTGTAGTTCTGCTTGGTCAGGTCGGGGATGTGCCCGTTCAGATGACGGCCGACGGAGACGGGCGCTATCTGCGGGGAGAGATAGGTGTAGCGCTGCATGGGCCCCACGGAGTTGTGGGCCATGGCCTGGGCCTCGCTTCTGGTCAGGTACTGGGTGACGTTGGTCCTCTCGCTGTGCAAAGCCGTGCGAAAGCTGCTGACAGCCCAGATGGAGGCAATGTTGCCCCTGTTGACCGGTCCTATCACGTCTCAGTCCTCCTCGGGGACCATTATAACACAAAAAAACGGCGCGGGCCCCCCGGTCTTCGCCGCGCGTCCCTCCCGGCGCCCTCCCTGTTCCCGTCCAATCCCGCCCGAGTCCCGCCGCCGTCACCCGTCCGCATGACAATTTCCGCAGAAATACATATGCCCCTCATCCATAAAATAAATTTAATTTAATAATCCTTATCCGCTATAAAGACTAAATTCGGCCAAGAGACGAACACCCGGACCAGCCGTTCCCTCACGACCCGTCCGCCATTAGTTCGTCGTCCGTCCGTCCGCGCCTTCATTTTTCCGTCCTCCCCTCTTCCTTCCTCCCCGCTCCCCTTCCTTTTCCTTTTTCCGCTCCCCTTCCCTCCCCTCCCCCGCCTTTCCCCCGCCCCTCCCTCCGCCGGGCGCCCTCCCCGCCGGGCGGGCCTAAAAAAGCCGCCGCGGACAGGCGCCCGCGGCGGCTGGCGATGATGATGACGGCGATGACGCCGACGACGGCGGCGATGGTGACGGCGATGACGCCGACGGCGGCGGCGACACCGCCGTCAGCCGGCCCTTATTTGGGGATGTCCCCCACGTGGAACTCCACCCGCCGGTTCTTGGCCCGGCCCTCCTCGGTGTCGTTCTCGGCGATGGGGCGGGACTTGCCGAAGGACTGGACCTCCAGGCGCTCGGCGGGCACCCCGTTCTTGACCAGGATGTCCCTGACGGCCTGTGCCCTTTTGCGGCCCAGCTCCATGTTGTACTCGTCGGTGCCCTTGGCGTCCGTGTGCCCGGCGATGGTGACGACCCCTATCTGGGGATTTTTCACGATGAGCTCGGCGGCGTACTGGAGCCTGGGCAGGAAGGCGCTCTTGACCTCGGCCTTGTCGAAGTCGAAGAACTGGGAGTAGGCGGCGATCCAGCAGCCCCGCTCGTCCACGGGGGCCCCGACGGGGGTGGAGGGGCAGACGTCGACCTCGTCGCAGACCCCGTCGTTGTCGGCGTCCTTGCAGGGGGGGATGTCGGCGGGCCCGAAGATCTCCGTCATCATGGCCTCGAACTCCCGCTCGTCGCCCAGCAGGTCGCAGACGTTGTAGTCCTTGCCGCCGCCCGCCTGGGCCACGTCTCTGGCCAGACGCTCGGCGGCCGTCTGCCTGGTCACGTAGTAGGTGTAGACCCTGGTGTCGGCCCCGTGGCGGCGGACGATGCCCCTGGCCTTGTCGGCGGGCTGGCCCGGGTCGGTGGTCTCCTCGAAGTCGGCGAACATGAGGACGGCCTTCGGCGAGTCCATGACGCCGAGCTCGGCCTCCGACGAGGTCAGGGCGAAGCCGAAGGGGGAGATGGAGTCGGCGGCGAACAGCCTGCCCATGGCCTGGCCCATGGGCTCCCGGTCATAGGTGGTGGGCCCGTAGTAGAGGGTGGTGTAGTCCTTGCGGGTCCAGGCCTGCTTGTAGCCGAAGACCCGCAGGGCCGCCGCGTACGGCTGGCTGGGGATGCGCTGGTTCATCTTGCGCATGAGGGTGTTGACGGCCTCCTGCTTGACGAGCCCGCCCACGCACGGCGAGAGCCTGCGCATGGAGGAGGAGAGGTCCGCCAGCATGACGAAGCCCTTGATCTTCATGTCCCCCGAGGGCTTGGCCGGGATGACCCCGGAAGGCCGGGGGGCGGGCTCGGGGGTCAGGGCGCCCATGGCCGAGGGCGCCAGGGCCGGCTCCCCCGGGGCCTGGGAGACGACGCCGCCGCCCAGGACCGGAGTGGAGGCCGGCACCCCCGCCTCGGCCTGGACGGCCCCGGGCTGGGAGATCTGCGCGGCACCCGGCTGGGCCTGGGGGGGCGCCGACGCGGGGACGCCGGCCGGATAAACGTCGGCGGGCTGCTGGACGGGGGCCTGGGTCTGCCCGGGGGCGGGCGGCCAGTAGTCCCGGGCGCCCGGACTGTCCGGGCCGTCCGGCCGGCTGGCCCCCGGGGGCGGCGGCCAGTAGTCCCCGGCCCCCGGACGGCCGGGGTCCTGCGGCTGGGCAGGGGGCTGGGCGACGGGCCAGGTGGCCTGCGGCTGGGCCGGCAATTCCCGTTCGGAAGTCTGCCCGCCGGGCAGGGGCGGCCAGGTCTCCCCGGCCGGATAGGCGCCGCCCGCGTCGGCGGGGGGCGGGGGCGGGGGCAGGGCTCCGGCGGGGGCCTGGGCCGCTGGAACCTGGGCGACGGGCGCCTGGGCGACCGGGGCGGCGGGAACGGTCCCCGCCAGGGCGGAGGCCGAGCCGTCGTCGGAGCGGACGATGTACTCGCCGACCAGGCCGGAGCCCCTCAGAGCCTCGGCGGCGCCCGCGGCCTCCTCCCGGGAGTCGAAGGGGCCCAGGTAGACCCGGTACCTCAGGCCCGCCCCGGGCACGTCCTCGGCCCTCTGGAATGAGGGGACCCCCTGGCTCATCAGGCGGTCAACCTCGGCGGCGGCCGCGGCCTGGTTGTTGAGGCTGGCCACCTGGACGACCGTCCCCTGGGCCAGGGCGGCGCCCGACATGAGGACGGCCGCGAGCCCCAAGGCCAGAAAGACCAGCGGGACCGAAAGGACCGCGGACGGGCGGGGAAAAAACT
Source organism: Deltaproteobacteria bacterium (assembly GCA_031264015.1). Taxonomy (GTDB): domain Bacteria; phylum Desulfobacterota; class Desulfarculia; order Adiutricales; family Adiutricaceae; genus JAIRNQ01. The sequence continues at coordinate 16,193 of JAISET010000074.1, forward strand.
TTTTGCTTGTTGTCGGGATACTGGGCATGCTCCAAGCGCTCCGGGGGCGGGAAAAAACAACCCCTAATGTGTGGGAAACCGCGGCCCGTCAGGCGGGCCGGGCCCTCGTGAAAAACGCGCCCCGCGCCGGGCGCTGAAAAAACAGCCGCGGAACGGGGCGCCGCCCGCCCGAGTCAGGAAAGGGAGACTTCCCGGGCCGGGGCCCGGAGGCCTCCCGGCTCCGGGAGCGCGGCGTCCGCGCGCCGAGCCTTGAACGATAAAATTGCGGCAAGAATTCTGCCAGGCGGACGGGCGAGGCCGGCCTGGCGGGAAGAGCGGGCCTGACATAGCAAGGGTGACGGACGAGGCCTGAGGACCTAAGCCTAACAATATTTTGCTGTCGCCTGATTCTCTCACAACCACATGTGGAGGTCAAGCGGTCTTTTCCGCCCTCGTCGTGGGGGCGGCAAAACTTGGGAAAAACGTCTTTCGAGGCCCGGGAGGAAAAAAAGGTAGGAGCGGGGACGGGTGAAAACAGACCGGGCGGGAGCGGCGGCGACGCCCGCGGAGAGTAAAACGGTGGCGGAGGGGGCGGGAACGGCCGCCCCCCCTCCCCGGAAAAGCGGCGCCCCCGACGCGCCGCCGCGAGCCCCCCGAAACGACTGGCGGCGAAATCCCCTCCGCCAAAAACGCGGGACGCCGAAAGCCCCCAAGACAGCCGCCGCCGGAGGGCCGCCCTCCCGGCGTCGGCGTCAGGCCGGCCGGCTCGTTAT
>JAISET010000098.1 GCA_031264015.1 Deltaproteobacteria bacterium
GGCGCCCCCCGTCTTGAAGTCGGCGGGCAGACCATCGGGCAGGTCCAGGATCATGGCGGCCAGGGTGTCGGTGAAGTCGCCCGCGACGGGGTCGACCCTGGAGGCGTAAAACAACATCCCGCCCGACGGGTCGTCCCCGAACGAGAAACTCTCGTACGAGGCGGGGTAGCGGCCGGTGAAATGATGGCCGTCGGCCGCGGACAAGCCGTCCGTGTCGAAGGCGGCCGTCCGAGCGTCGTCCTCGGCCGGCGAGACGGAGGAAAAGGACGCCGGAAGACAGACGGCGACCAGGGGGCAAAGAATAAGTCTTGCCAAGGCGCCGGACATAAGCGAAACCTCGCGATCGTCGAACTTTTCAAAATATTGGAGCCGGGGCGCCCCCCAGACCGGGGTCCGAAAGGCCGGGGTCCGACAGGCCGGGGACCCGCCGGACCGAGTTTTTAGAATAAAACTTTCGGAGGCCTGTTGACAAGTCCCCGTTTTTGGACGCTTTGCTCGGCGCCAAATTTTCAGAAAGGCGCCCGGGCCAAATTTTCAGACGCCGGTCGACAAGTCCCGGTTTTTGGCGGCTTTTTTCGGGACTTTTTTTCCGGTGGGCCTGTTTTTGGCCCCGCGCGAGCCGGTCACGGGACCCGCAGCCCGCGCCCGACCTTCTCCGCCAGGGCCTGGCAGGCGGGGCAGGCGCCGCGGGGCAGCCTGGCGTAGCGGCCGCCCTTGCTGACGCCGGAGCTGGTCTCCACGACCAGGACGCCCTGGCAGTCCGGACAGTCCCGCAGGGCCTCCCGGCGCTGCTCGTTGATGTAGGGGGGCCAGCCCCGGGCGTGCTCCCTGGTCACGGGGTGGGTGTCGGAAAAAATCCGCCTCTCCCGCTCCCACCAGCCGTCGCGCAGCACCGAGCCGCTCTGGGCCGGGACGGGCGCGGCGCGCCTTTTGTGGATGTTCTCGGCCAGGCGTTTGACGTAGTCCAGGGTGCTCTCCGAGGTCTTGGGAAACCCGCCCCGGGGCGCGGGCTCGCGGACCCCGCGCCAGTCCAGGCCCGCCATGGCCATGATGATGGCCAGGTTGGTGTAGGGGAGGGCCCCCTGGATGGCGTAGCCGCCTTCCAAAACGGCGATGTCGGGGTCGATCAGGGTCGACATCTCGGCGTAGCCCCGGGCCGTCAGCTTCATGTTGGTGATGGGGTCGGTGAAGTGGTTGTCCTGGCCCGCCGAGTTGACCACCAGCTCCGGCTGGAACTCGTCCAAAATCGGGCGGACGATCAGTTTGGTGGACAGCAGGAACCCCTCGTCCCCGGTCTCGGGCGGCAGGGGGATGTTGACGGTGGCCCCCCAGGCCCTGGGCCCGCCGGACTCGTCGTAGGAGCCGGAGCCGGGGTACAAGGTGCGGCCGTCCTGGTGGATGCTGATGAACAACGTGTCGGGGTCGTGCCAGTAGACGTCCTGGGTGCCGTCGCCGTGGTGGCAGTCGGTGTCGACTATGGCCACCTTTTTTATGCCGTAGTCGCGCCTGAGGCGCTCGATCATGATGGCCTCGTTGTTGATGTTGCAAAAGCCCCGCCCCCCGTGCACCACCAGGGTGGCGTGGTGGCCCGGCGGCCTGACCAGGGCGAAGGACTTCTCGGCCTTCTTCTCCGCCCACAAAAGCCCCGCCTTGATGGCCCCCCCGGCGCTGATCAGATGGGGGGCCGCCGCCACCATCCCGAGTCCCGGCGGGCAGATGTGGACCCTCTCGACGTCCTCGGGGGAGGCCGCCATCGGCCGGTGCTCCCTGATGCCGGGGAAGTCGAGGAGCCCCTCCTCCCTCAGTTGGTCGTGGGTGTAGAGAAGCCTCTCCTCGCGCTCCGGATGGGTGTCGGAGATGGCCCAGTCGTAGGCCGGAAAGAAAATCAGACCCAGCTTGTCCGGTGTGTCGGCGATCATAATTTTTATCCGCTTGCCGGCCGCCGGGGAAACCGCCCGGGAGCCGGTGGGCCGGCCGCAGTCCCCGCCCGGCGCGTCTTTCCCGGCCGGCCAAAGGCAAGTCTTTTCCGGCCGAGGGGCATGTCAAAAAACTGCGGCCATCGTACCGCGGCCAAAGAAAAAACACAAGAGAGGACTAACCTTAACCTAAATTCCAATCAAATAAGCCATGTATATCATTTTATCTATATTTATATAGCTTTTACAAGTCTTACACTAATTTTAATAAATATTTATTATCTTAAACATTATATAAAATTAACTAATATTATATTTATATTATGTTTGCTATAATTTATTATATTTTTATCGACCTAAAAATTAGCAATATACATGTTCAATTTTTTGAAAGCAATGTTTATTAATATTACAGACATTATGATTTGATTTTATCTCTATTTAGTATAAAATAGTTAATAAATCATGTATTACAGATATTAATATATTAAAAACAAATTTTTGTAATTTTTTATAAAATTTCATTAAGACAAACTAAAAATTTGCAACCCATAAAAAATTTAAATTATCCTTGACACTGTAATTTAGTTATGATAAGTTGCTATTTATATGTAAATAACCTCTTTTGGTTATTTACTGTCTCTTTTGTGTTTTTTTGCCTCGCGTCGAATGACATTTGCTCAGACGACTCCTTTGGTCCGGACGGCGGCCAACGGATCGGAGAACGGCGAGGCCCGGCCCGGGCTTTTTAATTATATATAGCCTTTTGAAAACTCCCCGCGGCTATGAGCAAGCATAGACATATTTGAAGACCAATAAATTACATGCGGCGGCTACAAATATTGCGAAACGTCCTTTTTAGATAACATTTCCGCGCGAGGCGTTTTTTCGGAAAAATTCCGCCCTCCCCGTCCGTCGTCGACGGAACCGCCCCCGCCGCCCCGAAACGCCGCCTTGTTTCTCCCGAACGTCGCCCTGTCTCTCCCGGCCGTCGCCATTTTCACCCGATCGTCGTCACATTTCTCCAGTCGTCCCTTTTCCTCGACGGACGCCCCCCTGTCCGGCGGGGGCCGTCATGCGGCGCGCGTCATAAAATTGGAACTCGTTGGAACCAAACAGTCTTGTCGCCGGCCCCGGACGTGTGAAAGACGGTCTTGGGACGGTCTTTCTCGTCCGGCCCCGTCCGGCCCCGTCCGATCCCGTCCGCATAAAAACGCGGACCCGGATCTTTCGGGTTCTCATCCGACACGGCAAGGGCATTAAGCCGTGGGCGATTTTAAAAAAAAGGAGCACTTATGTCTCGCAAGCAGAGCGCTTATAACTATTTCCGGCCCGGAACAATATTTCTCGCGGCCGTCTTTATTCTCCTCCTGGGCTGCCTGATTCCGGCCCCCCGGACGTCGGCCCTGGCCGCCGACATAAACCTGCCGGCCGACGCGGCCGCCAACGTTTTCGACGCCACCGGCCTGAACGGCGCGGCGTGGCCCCTGACCACCGTCTACGTGCCCGTGGCCGACGGCAAGCCGGTCGCCTCCGGGAACACGGTCAACGTCGGCGGCTCCGTCGGCGTCAACCCCGTCATGGGCGGCGCGACCTTCGCGGGCGGGACCGTCCGCGGCAACACGGTCAACATCACCGACACGGGCGGCGCGGTGCCGCAAGCCTCGATCGCGGGCGGCTACTCCTCCCTCGAGGGGACGGTCGCGGGCAACACCGTGCGCGTCACGGGCGGCAAGTTTGACGACGTCGCGGCCAAACTGAGCATCTACGGCGGCTACGCCTTCGACAAAAACGGGTTCGGACTAGGCGGCCAGAACATGTTGAACGTCGCCAGGGGCAACAGGCTGATCATCGACGCCAACGGAGTCGACTTCAAACTCACGGCCAGCGGCAATTTATACGGCGGCAGGTCCATCAACGGGCTGGTCGAGAACAACGAGCTGATCATCCTTAACGGCACGTTCACCGACGTCGGCTTCTTCGGCGGGGCCTCCGACTCCGGCCACGCCGCCGGCAACAAGGTCGTCATATCCGGCGGGACGATAGACATCGACGCGGCCGTCGTCGGCCGCGAGATCCTCGGCGGCACCGTCTGGGGCTACAGCAGCAGCAGCGTCGACATGGAGGGCGACGCCAGGAACAACTCCGTGACCATCAACGGCACGGCTTCCGTCAACAACATCGCCAACATTTACGGCGGCCACGTCATCGGCAAGGGGGCCGGCACCGGCAACAACGTGCTCATAAACGTCGACCCGGGCAAAACCGTCAGCGTCCGGTCCTCCATCGCGGGCGCCTTCAGAAGCGGCGACTCCGGCGAGATCTCCCGCAACGCGGTGGAGATTAGAAGCGGGATAATCAAGGCCGTCAACGTCGCCGGCGGACTGTCCGCAGCCGCGGCCAACCTCAGCGACAACACCGTGATCATCAGCGGCGGCGATCTGGCCGGCGTCACCGGGGGCGTCTACGGGTCGCTCGTGCACACCACCACCACCGGCTCCGCCACCCGCAGCACCGTGGTGCTCGCCGGCAGCCCCGTCCTCGGGGGGACCCTGAACCTCTTCGGAGGCCTGGTCTCGGGGGGAGCCGGCGACAGCTTCACGGGCAACTCCCTGAAGATCGACGGCTTCGTCCAGAACGGAATCCCGGCGCTGGCCGGCAACTTTGAGACCATCGACTTTGTCGTCGGCCGCTCGACGACCACCTCGGGCCCGATCTTTTCCGTCGGAACCATCGAGAACACGGACCACGCCAACAAGACCAGAATCGGGACCGTGCAGTTCGCCGCCGACGGCTTCACGCCGGCCCCGGGGACCGCGTACAACCTTCTCCATGCGGCCGCGCCGATCGACTTCGACGCCTCCCCCGTCAGCGAGGCTTACCAGGGCTTCACCCTGTGGTACGGGGTCGAGTCCGCCTTCTCCGGCGGCGACTACAAAATGACCGTCATGACCGGCCCCATGGCCAGGCCCGAGACCAAGGCCCTGGCCGAGGGCTTCCTGGGCGGCGCGGTCTCCATCAACCGCGGGGCCGACCTCATAGCCTCCAAGGGCCTGGCCGCCGCGACCGACGCCGCCTCCAGGGGCGGCATCCAGGGCTTTCTGGCCTTCGGCGCCGACTCCTCCAAGTACAAGACCGGCTCCAAGATCGACTCCGACAACTATGGCCTGATCCTGGGTCTGGCCCACGAGATGGAGACCGCCGCCGGCGGCCTCACCCTGGGCGCCTTCCTCGAGTACGGCAAGGGCGACTTCGACACCTGGAACAGCCTCCCCCGCCGCTCCGTCAGGGGCAGCGGCGACACCGAGCACTTCGGCGGGGGCCTCCTGGCCAGGCTGAGCCTGCGCGAGACCTCCCGCGGCCAGTTCTACGCCGAGGCCTCGGCCCGCGCGGGCTCGGCCGAGACCAAGTTCGACTCGGCCGACGTCAACCACGCCCTGGGGAACCTCCACTACAAGGCCAAGGCCAACTACATGGGGGCGCATCTGGGGACGGGCTACGTCTTCAAGCTCTCCGAGGCCGCCAGGGCCGACCTCTACGTCAAGTATCTCTACTCCCACATGGGCGGCGACACCGTCCGCCTGGTCGGCTCCGAGACGGTCAGCTTCTCCTCGGTCGACTCCCACAGGGTCAGGGCCGGGGGCCGGGTGACCTTCAAGGCCGGCCGGCATGTCGAGCCCTACGCGGGCGCCGCCTGGGAGCACGAATTCGCCGGCAAGGCCAAGTCCTCGATCAACGGCCGCGTCCCCGTCGACGCCCCCGAGCTCAAGGGCGACACCGGGATCGGCGAGATCGGCCTGCGGTTCGGCCCCGACGCCCCCGTCCACTTCGACATCGGCCTCCAGGGCTACGTCGGCCAGAGAAAAGGATACGGCGGCACCATGCAGCTGACCTTCGACTTCTAAACTCGGACGGCATGCCCCGTCGGCGGGCCTCGGGCCTAAAAACCGAGGCCTCCGGGACATGACCGCGACCCGCGCGGCGGCGTCTTGGCGACCCGCCGCGCGGGTTTGTCGCCCGGCCGGGCGCCAGGCGGCCCCGTCCCCCCCCCCCCGGGCCTCCCCAGGGTCTCCCCCGGACCTCCCCGGGGACCGCCGGGCATGTCCGAGTCTTCCGCAAGCCGGGTAGGCGTTCACGGGGACCTCTGCCAGGGTTGGGGCTGGACCCGAGTCCAGGACATACCCTGGGATAAAAATTGCCCTCAAGATTTCTGTCCCCAGGGTTAATTTATCATCTTCGATGTCAAATTTTTAGGGCAAGAGGAAAAATTCAATGCCATGGAATGAGAACGTTTGCAGGGGGAAAGGACAGGAGGACTTTTATTGACTTGAATAAAGTTATGAGGTAGACTTGGTATGAGTGGGCCTTCGGTGTTCTGGTGGACTTTGTGACAACATTATCCTACCATTTATCACCCAGATTTTTTGTTAAACTTAATAATAATAATAATAATAATAATACTGTCGTTATAGTTGGAACCAAAGGGCTAGAAGATTTAGACGTTTTTCTTAAAATGACAAGACTTAAAACTTGGTGTGAAGACTTAAACGCAATAGATAAAAATCAACAATATGATTCTCTATTTGTAGATCTAAAAACATATGAATAATACCAAAAGTCTAATAATAATAAAATTATCTGGTTTGTTAATTTATTTTATATTTTCAAAAAATATAAATAATTGTTTACTTTTAAATGTAAACTTTTTCCATTTCAGTGCTTTCGTCTTACTATCGTCTTACTTTATATTAATTTAAAATTGTCCACCTAACAAAAAAATGCTGAACAAAATATTATTGTTTGTTGTTATTCCAAAATTTTCAAATCTGTACAGCCAAATTTGAGGTTCCCATGACCCTAAAACCCATAAAAATATTTAATACCGC
>JAISET010000016.1 GCA_031264015.1 Deltaproteobacteria bacterium
AATTGGCATTTTTGACCGATCCGGGGGCCTTTTTTCGTTGCTCCAGGCCCATGCCCATGTTTTTCTTGGACGTCTGTGTGAAGTCTTGATAAAAGTCAAGCCGCAAGCTCCTAAGATCAAGGTATAGTCCATAGCCAGCCATGACTTTCAGATGTAAAATAAACCATTGACAAGATTTTGTCAACGACTATTTTCCAAGACTAGATGTTGGGATATATTGAATGTTACAGATGGAATACATGTTAATTTTTATTAATATGCCATATGAATCAAATTTGCCGCTCATAGGGTGGTAATTTTGAAAATTTGGCTCTGAACTACTAGCCTTTAATATGGCCGGCTGACCCGGGACCTGGCATGATCCGGGCACCCCGGATTTAGAGCGGGGGTCCTATAAAACAGCGATCTGAATGGTTACAAATTCATAAGCTTTTAAGCTCATAAGTTTTCCGCCCGGCCCGGGAGGTCTCGGCGCGCCATTTTCGAAAGGATCATGACGGCGTCCGCATGTCCCAGCCCGGCGGCCTTTTCGATCCTGACAAGCGACTCCTCCGGGGCGGCGGGGCCCCCCTCGCCTCGGCGGAGGAAGGCCGCGAGATAGCGGCCGGCCGCCCGGTCGCCCCGGCTGTCCGATGGCGATTTTAAACATGATGTCGAAGACTTAAGCGAAAAAACCTTAATTTGCCAAAATTTGCCAATGGTAAAATATTAAATGAAAACAAAGGTTTAAACCAGTTTCGGCGCCGCCTGGCGGAAGGCGCTTTTCCTCAGCCCTCCTGGCCGGCCAGGTCGTCGAGCTCGTCGGCCTCCATCTTGGCCAGGTCCTCGAAGCGGATGTCGAGGCCCAAAACGCCCGCCACGTTGTCGGAGTCGTCGCGGATGGGGCCGCTGACGGTGATGCAGAGGGCCCCGGTGAAGCGGGAGGTGTAGAAGTCGGTCACGTGAACCTCGCCGTCCTCCATGGGCTTGACGAACCAGATGCGGTCGGAGAGGTTGGAGCCGACGTCCTGCTGGCCGGCGTAGCGCTTCTTCTCGGAGACGGCGGCCACGTTCTTGGTCACCTTGATGCCTTTGTTGTCGGTGACGTAGAGAAACTGCACGTAGGGGATGGTGGTCACCCACTTCTCCATGAGTTTTTCCTGGGCCCGGGGGTCCATGGAGCGGACCACGGGGTCGTTGATCATGGAGAAGATGAGGTCGTGGCAGAGATCCTGGGCCCGGGCCTTGAGGCGCTCGAACTGCGACTCGAACTTCAGCGGCAGGTGGAACCGGGCCAGGCGCTCGAGCTCGCGCGCGCTCATGTTGGTCAGGCGGCCGTTCTCGTACTCGGCCTGGATGGCCTTGTTGATCTTGACCACGGCGGGGTTGCGCTTGTCGAGAAGCTGCCCGCCCGTCAGGTGCAGGCGCTGGTTGAGCCAGTGGCAGAGGCCCGCCGCCCCGGACTTGTCGTTGATGGCGATGGAGGGCGGCCGGTTGAGAACGCCCGCCGTGTCGAAAATATTGTAGATCTCCTCGTTCTTCAACATCCCGTCGGCGTGGATGCCGGCCGAGGTGGAGTTGAAGTCTCGGCCCGCCAGGGGGTAGTTGGGGGGGATGCGCGCCCCGAGCTCGCTCTCGAAGTAGCGGGCCACCTCGGTGATGGCCCGGTAGTCCACCCCGGGGGTGGAGCCCCAGAGGCCGGCGTGCTCCACCAGGAGGCCCTCGATGGGGGTGTTGCCGGTGCGCTCGCCGAAGCCGAACAGGGACCCGTTGACCGCGCCCAGGCCGTAGAGCCAGGCGGTGGCGGCGTTGGCGAAACCCTTGTGAAAGTCGTTGTGGCCGTGCCACTCGAGGTCCTTCCCGTCGTAGCCGGCGTCCTCGATGAAGGCTCTGACCAGCCTGGGGACCGAGCGGGGCAGGGCGGCGTGGGGATAGGTGACGCCCAGGCCCAGGGTGTCGCAGAGGCGGATGACGATGGGCAGGCCCGCCTCCTCGGAAAGCCTTTTCAGCTGCTGGGCCAGGGGCACGCACATGCCGTGGATGTCCGCCCTGGTGACGTCCTCGAAGTGGCAGCGCGGGGCGATGCCGTAGTCCAGGGCCTCCTTGACCAGGCCCAGGTACTTGTCGGCGGCCTTGCGGCGGTTGAGGCCCAGCTTCAAATAGATGTGATAGTCGGAGATGGAGGTCAGGATGCCGGTTTCCAGGAGCCCCGTCTGCTTGACGGTCTTCAGGTCCTCGGAGCGGGCGCGGATCCAGCCGGTGATGAGAGGGAAGGGCTGGCCCAGGTCCCGGCAGGCCTCCAGGGCCTGGCGGTCCTTGGAGTTGAAGAGAAAAAACTCGCTTTTGCGGATAATGCCCGAGGGCCCCGAGAGCCGGCCCAGAAACTTGTACAGGTCGACGATCTGCCCGACGGTGTAGGGCGGGCGGGCCTGCTGCCCGTCGCGGAAGGTGGTGTCGGTGATGATGGGCTCGGCGGCGGGGCTGACCAGCGGCTGGGAGCCGTCGAAGGGCACCCTGGGGATGTCCACGTAGGGGAAGATCTCCCGATAGAGCTCGGGGTTGACCGCCTCGGCCACGGCCAGGCTCCTGGGCCTGGGCTTGGCGGGCATCAGGCCGCCGCCCGGCCGGCGCTGCTCTTTCTTCATCCTCACTCCGATGCGCGACCCGGCGCGGCCGGACGGAACGCCAGGCCGTTGGTCAGCCGTCTAATTGTCCGCCGAATCGTCAAATCGTCCGGCACATCGTCACTTGAGCTTGGACCTCTGCAGGCCCAGCTCCTCGAGCTGCTTGTCGCCCGCCTCTCCCGGGGCGTCGGTCAGGGGGCACGAGGCCCTCTGGGTCTTGGGGAAGGCGATGACGTCCCGCAGGGACTGGGCCCCGGCCAGCAGCATGACCAGGCGGTCGAGGCCGAAGGCGCAGCCGCCGTGGGGCGGCGTCCCGTACTTCAGGGCCTCGACGAAGAAGCCGAACTTCCCCTTGATCTCCTCGGGGGCGAGGCCCAGCACGCGGAAGATGCGGTCCTGGACCTCGGGGCGGTGGACGCGCAGGGAGCCGCCGCAGATCTCGCTGCCGTCCAGCACCAGGTCGTAGGCCCTGGCCCTGACCCGGCCCGGGTCGCTCTCCAGAAACTCCAGGTCCTCGTCGCGTGGCAGCACGAAGGGGTGGTGGGCGGCGGTCAGACCCTTGGTCAGCGGGTCGCTCTCGAACATGGGGAAGTCGGTCACCCAGGTGAGGGCGTGTCTCGCCTTGTCCACCAGGTCGAGCTCCTCGCCCAGCCTGAGTCTGATCTGCCCCAGCACGTGGGCGACCATGGCCGGGGTGTCGGCCCCGAAGAAGAGGACGTCGCCGGGCTTGGCGTCCAAAACTTTAATAAGGCCGTCCCTCTCCTCCCGGCTCAAAAACTTGACCAGGGGCCCCTGGAAGCCCTCGGGGGTCAGGCGCAGCCAGGCCAGGCCGCCGGCGCCCAGACTGACGGCCAGGGCCACCAGGTCGTCGAGCTGCTTGCGGGAGAGCCTGGCCCCCGCCCCGGGCGCGCGGATGGCCCGGACGCAGCCGCCGGAGTTCAGGGCCTCGGCGAAGACCCGGGCTTGGGAGTCTTTCAAAACAGCGCCGACGTCGACGATCTCGAGCCCGAAGCGCAGGTCAGGCCGGTCCGAGCCGTAGCGCGACATGGCCTCGTCGTGGGTCATGCGGGGCAGGGGGCTCGGCACCGTCTCGCCCAAAATTTCCTTAAATAAAAGAGACATGTAGCCCTCGACCACCTCCATGACCTCTTCCTGGGAGACGAAGGACATCTCCATGTCCACCTGGGTGAACTCCGGCTGGCGCTCGGCCCGCAGGTCCTCGTCCCGGAAGCATTTGACGATCTGGCAGTAGCGGTCGAGCCCGCCCATCATCAGAAGCTGCTTGAACAGCTGCGGCGACTGGGGCAGGGCGAAGAAGGAGCCGGGGTAGGTCCTGGAGGGCACCAGATAGTCCCGGGCCCCCTCGGGAGTGGACTTGGTCAAAACCGGCGTCTCCACCTCCAGAAAGCCCAGCTCGGAAAAGTAGTCCCTGGTCAGCTTGGCCACCCGGTGCCGCAGGACGAAATTTTTTAAAACCGACGGCCGGCGCAGGTCCAGATAGCGGTGCCTGAGGCGGACGTTCTCGCTGGCCTCGGAGTGGTCGTCCACCGGGAAGGGGGGCGTCTGGGCCTCGTTTAGGACCCTTAATTCCCTAATGAAGACCTCCACCGCCCCGGTGGGCAGCTTGGGGTTGACCATGTCGTCGGGTCTTCTTCTGACCCTGCCCACCAGGGCCAGGACGTACTCGGAGCGCACGTCGTGGCTTTTCTCGTGGGTCAGGGGGTCCTCCTGGGGGTTGAAGACCGTCTGCACCAGGCCGGTCCTGTCCCGGATGTCCAGGAAGACCAGCCCGCCGTGGTCCCGGCGGTGCTGGACCCAGCCCATGATGGTCACTTCGCGGTCCAAAAGGGACTCGTTAATCTCGGCGCAGTAGTGGGAGCGTTTAAGTCCGGCCATTGATTCTGACATGCGTGCCAACCTGAGATGCGAGGAGTGGTTCGTCCGGTCCCCGGCGTTGTCCGGAATTGCCGTTCCGGAGGAAGAAGTGGGAAAAAGAAAAAAAGTCCGGGTCGCCCGAGGGCGGCAGCCGCGCCGCCTGAACGACGGCCGCGGGGCCGCGGGGCGCCGGGCCTCCCGGGGGACATATTATAGCTTAAGGCGCGCAATGTGTCTTTAAAAATTTGGCGCCCGGCCCGGGACGGCCGGTCGAGGCCGCCGGACGGGGCGCCAGTCGGAACCGCGGGGCGAAAAAAGCGCCAAGACCGCTAAAAACGCATAAAAACCAAAAAAAAAGCGCGTGAAACCGCAAAAAACAGTTGCTGAACACCAGGAAGACCCCCGGCCCGCCCGGCCGGCCCCGGCCTGGCTAGCCGGACACGGGCGCCCCGGTCTCCTCGGGCGCCCCGGTTTCCCGGGCGGCCTCCAGGGCGAACAGGTCCGGGCGGTCCAGAGGTATCTTTTTCTGGACTCCGGCGGCCAGGTCCCTGACCAGGCCGACCCCCCCGGCGAGCTCGTCGGCCCCCAGCATGACCACCCTGGCGGCCCGGGCCTTGTCGGCGCGGCGCAGGCGGCTTTTGAGGCTCCCGGACTCCCAGTCGGCGGCCACGCCCAGGCCCAGGGACCGGAGCCTCTGGGCGAGCAGGAAGGCGGGCCCCAGGGCCTCCGGGGCCAGCGCGGCCAGATAGTAGTCGGGGCCGGGGGAGGGGGGAGGGGACATTTGTTGCAAAAGCATGATCAGCCGCTCCAGGCCCACGGCGAAGCCGACGGCCGGGATGTCGGGGCCGCCCAGCTCGCGGCAGAGCCCGTCGTAGCGGCCGCCGCCGGCCATGGCGCTCTGCGCCCCCAGCATGTCCGAGTGGACCTCGAAGGCCGTCCTCGTGTAGTAGTCGAGGCCCCGGACCAGCCTCTCGTCGCGGCGGTGGGGGACGCCCAGGGAGGCCAGGGAGTCCAGGACCAGGCCGAAATGATCCCGGCAGGCCCCGCAGAGATACTCGGAGAGGACCGGGGCCCCGGCCGCGGCCTCCCGGCAGGACTCGTTCTTGCAGTCGAGGACCCGCAGGGGGTTTCTTTGCAGGCGGCGGCGGCAGTCCTCGCAGAGGCTCGAGGAGCGGGCCTCGAGGTAGGCGACCAGGCTCCCCCTGTACGAGGGGCGGCACTCGGCGCAGCCCAGGGAGTTCAGGGAGACGGAGAGGCCGGGGATGCCCAGCTCATGGAGGAAAGTGTGCAGGAGGGCCACCACCTCGGCGTCCGCCAGGGGGCCGGGGTCGTTGAAGACCTCGACGTCAAGCTGGTTGAACTGGCGCAGGCGCCCCTTCTGGGGCCGCTCGCAGCGGAACATGGGCCCCAGGCAAAAAATCTTCGCGGGCCGGCCGCCCTCGTGCAGGTGGTGCTCCAGCAGTGCCCTGACCATCCCGGCCGTGGCCTCGGGCCGCAGGGCGAAGTTCTCGTCCTCGCCGCGCCCCTTGACGGCGTACATCTCCTTCTCGACGATGTCGGTGGTCTGTCCGATGCCCCGCTGAAAAAGCTCCAGCCTCTCCATGACGGGCGGCCTGAGCTCGGCGAAGTCAAAGCGGCGCACGACGTCCCGGGCCTTCTCCTCCACCAGGCGCCACAGCGGCGACTCGGAGGGCAGGACGTCTTTGAAGCCCGTGATGGCTGTTAAGGCGCGCATTTCTTGCCTCCATCAAAACGTCCTCATTATAGTGGCGCCAAATCATAAGTCAATGGTCCGTTTCTCCTCGGGGCTTTTTTGTCTTTTTTGCCTCCCCCGGGCTCCCGCGCGACCCGAAAAGGGAGACCCTGCCCCCCGGCCGGGGAGGAACCGGCGGGGCGAGCCCCCGTAACCCAGACTGCCCGGATTGGCGGCAAGGAACGCCGGCCATGGGCTAGCGAGAATGGAGAAAAAGCCGAAAATAAAATTTTTCATCATTAGCCTTAGTAATTACATATTTCTGAAAACAAACTCGGAAACATGCTATTTTTAAACTGATTTGAAACGGCTGATAGTCGTAATTATAAAATTTCAAACATATAAGAAAAAAAGTTTGTCAAGCACATTGATATTATCAAAACATCAAAGCTGAAGCAATTATTTGAGACGACTAAATAATAGCGTATAATTTTTTCTTATATGAAAGTATTTCTGATTGAAAAAACTTAATTTTTATTATTTTCTGCCGATTTTTTAGCGATGAGTTTATCAACATTAATAATTTATCCGACGATTTCAGGCCATGTCAAAAATTTGAAGTCGAAGTTTTTGTAAACTGCCGTCGTTATTACAATTTTGTTTTCATTTGATATGGTTGACTTGGTTGGTCTAAAACTCTATTTGGAATATGATAATTATTTATTTTCTGCTAGCCGTCCAAGTAAAATCATCTTATGTTGGCTCTTGTCAATATGACAAAGAATTTCCAGCAGCTGATTAACATGAAATATTCCTTTTAGTTATATATATATCGCCAAACATCAGATAAAACTTGTTCAAGACAAGCAATAACATAAATCAAACTTTTCTGAAATTGAAATTAGTTAATAATTAGTTATTTTTATCTATCTCATCATAATATTTAACTAGACTATGATTATAAAAATTATAAAATTAATACTTCTTGAGAAATAAAATATTAGACAGACAAAAGCGGCAAGCAAGCAATATAATTTTTAATGCGACAAAATACTTTTCATGGTTAGATTGCCATAAGTTCTAACACTAGTTTTCAGGCCAAAACGTCGGCGGGCGGCCCGTGATTTTTTTGGGCCGATCGAAGTTGGCGCCTTTTTTTGCGACGGCAAATTTTCTCAGTTTATCCAACAATTAAGCATATTTATATGTATGGAGACGCCGGGAAAATCGCTGGTTTCGCCTGCGTCGACGTTAATTTTATTGGGCTTATTTGATCAAATGATCATTTGATCAGTCTAAGAGTCCCTAAAACAGAGGGTTTGCCATGATGATCTCATAAATATCCTGCGCAGTAAAAAAGATTTGATCAAATGATCAAATGTGTAGAATAAACTTTTTTTGGAAATTTTACAAAATTTTAACTTAACCAAGCTAAAATTAAAGTGTAATTATTAGATTAAAAACAATTTTTCATCTTAAAGAAATTATAATCTCAATTTTTTCGGTAATTTTTTTTATAGACAATTTGTCCGAAAAAATATAATTCGCTCGTAAAAAAAAATTGTTTATTTTTGAGAGCCGGATATAAAAATGGGAAAACACTTGTTTTTTTTCACTAGGATACTTATAATATAGTTGGCGACGTCAGCCTGGCCTGGTCGGCGCCCGACGTCGCCAGGTCTCACATTCCTCCTCTCTTCCGGCCCCGGGCCGGAACGGACCCGCTCGACCCCCGGCAGGCCTCTGCCTGAGCCCCCCAGCCATAAAACCTTTTGTCGGCAGACGTCCCGCCGCGGACGTCTGCCGCGAGTCGTCGCCGCAAGTTTGGTCAGAAGACTAGAAGAAGAAAGGCTCTACCTGAAACAGATGGAATTTACCTCAAACAACCCGCGGCCGACCTGAGGAAAGCCCGGCCTGCGCGCCGGACGCGCCAGCCCCGGGGACGCCGGTTCGGACAGGTACGATCATGACTTGGAAAGATAAAATCAGCAATTTTCTACGCCGGAAACCAGCCTCGGAACGGATCATGGAATCAAACAGCCGGCCGAAGCCGGAAAAAAAGCCGCCTCGCCCGGACGTCAACAGGATCATCATCGAGGTCAAGAACGCCCCCGACCAGCCCGACGAGATTCTGACCGTCGGCTCCTCCTCCGAGTTGGACAAGCTGGACGGCGCCGCCCTGGACTTCATCGTCAGCGACCTGACCGGCAGCCCCGCGGCCGGGGAGGCCTCCGGGGCGCGGGCCGCCCAAGGCGCCTCGCCAGGACCGTCCCCCGCCGGAGCCGGGACGGCTTCCGGGCCCGACCACTTCCACGACGCCGAGTTTCTGCGGGTCTTCGAGCAGCCCGACGTCGAGTGCCTGGAGGAGTACTGCTTTCTGCTGACCAAGTACCCCCAGCTGGGCTCGTTTTTCGAGAAGATCAAAAACAGGGTCATGGCGGGGCAGTATATCTTCGACGGCCCCCCGTCCGTCCGCGGCGGGGACGCCAACCACGTCCCGGTTCTGACCGTCAGGGTCAGGCTCAAGGACGACGACCAGCAGAACTACGAGCTCTCGTCACTGAAGCTGGCCGTCGGGCGGCACAGCCTCGACGACAGCAGCCTGTACCCCTCCGAGATAGAGCAGAAAAAGGCCATCATCAACATCTTTTCCACCTTCGTCGCGCACACCACCGACGACTATCCGGCCAAGACCTTGAATCTGTACGACAAACTGATCTTTTTCAAGTACATCGGCTACATCATCTCCGCCTACGGCCAGAAGGAGACCGAGAACAGCGAGGTCATCAAAAGGCTCAACTAGGCGGCCGTTTTCGGCGCCCCCCCGGGGGCGTCGGCCATGTCGGGGCGGGAGGTCGTCCCGTTTGTTTCATGCAGACAAGCAAGACCGCCCGATCGTCCCGGCCTTCCCGCCCGTTGCCACCGGGCCGGCCGCGCGCGCTCGTCCGAGCGCCGGGGTCGTCCCGAACATATAAACCGCCGCGCGCCGTCAAATTTATTCGGCGGCGCGCCGCCTGCCAGGCCGCCGGGGGACACGCCTCCCCCGGCGGCTTATAAAAAAAGAGCCGCAACGCCCGCCCCAAACCAAACAATTTGAGGAGCCTATGACCAAGAGTCGCGACCAGATGCCAATCATGATTGGCGACAATATCATGCGTGTCCCTTTGAGGAGCATGATGGAGGATCTGATCAACCTTTGCATCGCCGTGGAGGCCAGCGTCTACCTAAAAGACCACCAGACATGCACCGACGACTACGGACTGCCCAGGCTGACCCTGTCCGCCGAGGTCGTCAAGCGGCCGCTTCTAACCAACGTGGGGGTCATCGAGACCTCCTCGCCGATCCTGATCGACTCGCGGCCGGACATGAGCCCCAAGCTCAAGTTTGTCTCCACCGTCATGCCCCCCTGGATGAAGTCGAAGCTCTGCCTCAACGAGGCCATGATACTTCGCTACCTGGAGGGGCTGGTCACCTGCGATTTCGAAGAGTTCCGCAGCATGCTGGTCGGCAGCCTGAGAAACCCGCCGATGAGCTTCAACCGCTCCCTCAAGCCCGTCCTCGAGAACGAGTTCGACAAGTGGCAGAGGAGGAAGATCGAAATCGGCCGGACCCACGCCCTCTGGCTGGAGGCCGTCGACTTCCAGCGCCGCCCGCCCGACGACCAGGAGCGCCTTTTGATCGCCACCGGGATCACCGCGACCGGCATCATGACCATCCACGGGGCCCACAAGGTCAACAAGGTCGACGCCGGCGGCTGGCGGGGTCTGGCCGCGGACCTCAAGGGCGCCGGTCTTCTGACCATGCCGCAGATCGTCGGGGCCGTCAGCCTCGACGCCGTCAGGGGCTTCCAGAAGGTCTTCCACGGCTCCTACAGGCCTTACTTCCCCAAGAACGAGCGCATCGACAAGTGCGTCAGCCGCATCCCCGCCGTCCGCCGCGACTACGCCGAGCAGCTGGCCGCCGAGATCAAGGCCGCCCCCAACCGCAACGCCTACCACACCAAGCTGGCCAGGCTCTATCGGAACTTCGTCCTCACCGACCCCCGGACGATGAGCAGCCTGGTCACCCCGCTGCCCCTGGACTAGGGCTTGCGCGCCCGGCGGCCGGGACGCCGCGGACGCCCGGAGCGACGACGTTTGCGAGACATGACAAGACTTTTAACAGACTATTAAATTTCAGGACCTCAATCAGCTTTTAATTGACAAATCTTTCAACCTGCGACAACAGCGCGGCGCAATCCCAAAACAAGAGGGGTCGAGAAATCGGCCCTTCTTTTTTTCGCCGAAGCGGACGGCAGAGCCAAATTGGAGATGATGACGGTCAGGACGAGGCGAAGAATGGAAGGAGCGTGGCGGAGAGGAGTGAAGCGGGGAGGTGAGGGGAGGGGATGACAGGGGAGGGGATGACGCGGAGAAAAGCTGGGAATGAGGACGGGACAAGAGATATAGCGGAACGTCAAAAGAGAGGAAAATATCATAAAAGAGATTCAAGATGAGGAAACATGAAGAAATATGGGGGAAATGATGGAATCAAATCAAATCAAGACGGATGAGATGGGCGACGACGATGACGACGGTGACGTCGATGCTGATGATGATGATGACGGTGATGATGACGACATGGCGACGACGGCGAAGACGAAGACGGTTCGGCGGGGGCGTGAAAAAGCCCCGCGCAAAAAAGCCGCCCGGCGAGAAAGACACCAGGCGGCAATATAAAGGCGGGGGCCGCCCCCCGCCTTGTCATAGACAGCCTGACTGCCTCTAGTTCTCGGTGAAGCAGCTCCTCAGCTCGCGGCTGCGGCTGGGGTGGCGCAGCTTGGTGATGGCCTTGGCCTCGATCTGGCGGATGCGCTCCCGGGTGACGTTGAAGACCTTCCCCACGTCCTCCAGGGTCCCGTCGGTGGTCTTGCCGATGCCGAAGCGGAGCCTGAGCACCTCGGCCTCCCTGGGGGCCAGGGAGCTCAGGGCCTTGTGCACCTGCTCGGTCAGGTCCAGGGTCATGACGGCGTTGGCCGGGCTGACGCTCTCCATGTCGGCGATGAAGTCGACCAGGCTGGTGTCCTCGTCGTCGCCGATGGGGGTCTCCAGGCTGATGGGCTCCTTGGAGATCTTCAGGACCCGGCGGACCTTCTCCACCGGCATTTCCATGCGCTGGGCGATCTCCTCGGGAGTGGGCTCGTGGCCCAGCTCCTGCAGAAGATACCTGGCCGTGCGCAGCAGCTTGTTGATGGTCTCGATCATGTGGACCGGGATGCGGATGGTCCGCGCCTGGTCGGCGATGGCCCTGGTGATGGCCTGGCGGATCCACCAGGTGGCGTAGGTGGAGAACTTGTAGCCGCGCTGGTACTCGAACTTCTCCACGGCCCTCATCAGGCCGATGTTGCCCTCCTGGATGAGGTCCAGGAACTGCAGGCCCCGGTTGGTGTGCTTCTTGGCGATGCTGACCACCAGCCTGAGGTTGGCCTCGATCAGGTGCCTCTTGGCCTCGGAGGCCATGCGCTCGCCGTGCTCGATGGTGTCGATGGTGGCGCGCAGGTCCTCGTGGCTCATCTTGCAGTCGGCCTCGAGGTCCGAAAGGGTCTGCCGGAGGTCGGCGACAGTCTGGGCGTTGGTCTCGACTTCCTCGAAGCTCATGCCCAGGGACACGCAGCGCCTGGCCGTCTTCTTGGGATCCTTGAGCACCTGCTGCCTGAACTCCTCCACCGCCTCCGGGGTTTTGAGCTTGAAGGCGGCCAGGTTCCTGGCCAGGATGGTGCTGGTGACGTTGAACTTCTGCTCCCACTCCCTCAGGCGGCCGACCATGGCGTCGTTCTGGCTCTTGACCAGGCCCAGCTTGTGGAAGAGCTCCTCGATGCTGACCCTGTAGCGGTTGAGCTGGTCGTTCTGCGCCTTCTGCCGCTCCTTGGTGACCGGCTTCTTCTCCGCCTCGATCTTCTTGACGTAGCTGGCCTGGTTCCTAAACTGGCGCTCGATCTCCTTGAGGGTGTTCAGGACGGCCTCGCGGCCCTTGGTGGACTCGGGGTTGGCGTCGTCGTCCTCCTCGGCGTCCTTGACCACATCCTTGAGGCGCAGCTCGTCCGACTCCAGACCCTTGCGGATGGCCACGACGGCCTCGAGGCCGACGTTGGTCTTGATGATGGAGTTTATTATCTCCCGCTCGCCGAACTCTATCTCCTTGGCGATGGCGACCTCCTCCTCGCGGGTCAGCAGGTCGACCTGGCCCATCTCCTTGAGGTACATTTTCACCAGGTCCGCGGAGCGGAAATCGTGCTCTAAGTCGTTTTTGGTCTCGCGGACGCCGGGGGTCTTGGCCCGCCCGGCGAACTTCTTGGACTGGTCGTAGTCGAACTCGTCGGCGGCCTGGCCCTCGGTCTCGGCCAGGGTGGCGACCACGTCGGCCAGAGGGTTGTTCGCCCCGTAAATGTCCGAGACCAGGGCGTCGTTCAGGTCGGCGTAATCCAAATTCTCGTTATCCTTGTTGAAGGGGATGTTAGAATCGTAAGAGTCCACGGCCATTGTGCTGCAACCTCCCTTGACGGCTTTGGGGCCGCCTAGTTGCTGTTAGGATTGAAATGACTGACCTGGGCGCGCCTCCGGGGCGGGGGCGCCGGTCCGGCCCCGCCGGGACGGGGGAAGGGGGAGAAGGGTGGGGGCGGCCGCCAAAGAGGCCCGCCGGGGAAAAAATTTCGGCTCTTGACTGGGCCGGCGTTCTGTGGTTGAATTTAGACGCGACCGAAAATAACGGCCGGCGTCCGGCGCCGTCCAGCGGTTTTTAAGCCTGGGTCAAAAAAAGCGACCCCGGGGCCGAAGGCGAAGTGCGGCCGAAACAAGGCGAAAACGAGACGCTTGTCCCGAGCGGGGACAAATTAAAACGGCCTCGGGTCAGTGCGCTTAGCCATTAAGAAAACTCTTTGACCAATCCCAAAAACCTGGCCGCCAATGCGAGACAACGACGATTTTCCGACCGGCCGTCCCCTGTGACCGGGCGCTCCGCGCGAGCGGTCCGGGCCGCCCGCGCGGGTCGATTTTCGCCAAACCGACCAGGCTCGAACGGCAGAAACAGCCACCAAAATAATTGTAACACATTTTTGCTATAATTCAAGGGTCCGCGGCCAAAAAATTTAATATTTTTTTGCCCGGCCCCCGAGAAATACCCCTGTCTTTTCACCGCCTAACCAGATCTTTTTGATGTTTTCTTGTCATTTTGCCAACATAATTTAAACATAAATTTCATAATTTTTCAATATTACCAGCCTAAATTTTTGTCCAGCAGCGTAAATATGATCATTAAGAATCTATTATAATATTTATTTCCATCTCGCTATAAATTCTTGCTTCATGACATCTGGACATAATATTCATACCATATTAATGCAATTTCACACGTCCCAACAGTCCAAAAACCACCATAAAATTGCCAGAAAGACATATAAAGCCGACCAAATCGTTCGATCAAGCCGGCAACATCCGCTCCCGACGCCGCCCGGCCTCCGAGCTGGCGGGGGCTGCTCCCAAAGGAGCCGTTGACAATAAAATATTCCGGCCGAAAAATCAAGGAAAAAATGGCCCGTCCGGAAATAATTTTCGGACAAATTTCCCCGATTTAAAACCGGAGCCAAAATCGTCGGAAAAAAAGCCGGAAAAAAAACTTGACGCCGCCGGGAAAACGCGGTATAAAATGCTCCGCCCGGAGGTGATGTCGGCCGGCCGACGCCGGGCTGCCTTTCGCCTCAATTAGCTGGGGAATCGTCTAAGGGTAGGACTGCAGTCTCTGGATCTGCCTATCGGGGTTCGAATCCCTGTTCCCCAGCCAGCCTCAAGCGGCTTGGACCCCATGCTTTCCGTCACCCTCTCGAACTTCGTGTTTCGGAGGGTTTTTTATTGTCCGCGACTCCCTTTTGCCCTCCTTACGCGCCCTTTGAAGGAGTCTTAGAAATAATCCCGCCCGCCGCCTCCAGGTGATCGTCATGGAGATCGAGCGCGGGGCCGGCCGTCCGGCCAGTCGCCCGCCGGGGTCCTCGCAGGCCCGAAAAGTCCCGCCCGCTCGTTGAAAGCGGCTCCTTTTTTTGTTATATTTACGGTACCGTCGATTCACGGGCGGGGGCCCGGACGGCGGGTCCGGCCGGGGAACATGCTTGAGGACGGAACTTTTCAGCCAAAATCCCCACCAAGGAACATAGATGCTCGCCATTCACCGCAACAAGACCCTCAGCGTCGACGACACCTTCCTGGCCCTGGACATAGGCGGCACCAACGTCACCTGCGGGCTGGTCAGCCGCCTGGGGCTGGTGCTGGCGACGGACATCTTCAAGACCGGCCTAAGGAGCGGCCCCGAGGAGCTGATCGCCTTAATCATCACCCGGATGAAGGCCCTCTGGGAACAGTCCGACGAGGACCACCGCCCCAAGGCCCTGGCCGTGGGCGCGCCGGGCTGGCTGAAGCCCAAGGAGGGCGTGGTGGTCATGGCCCCCAACATCGAGGGCTGGGTGGACATCCCCATCACCAGGATCATGTCCGAGGCCCTGGAGCTGCCCGCCAGGCTCGAGAACGACTCCAACCTCTACGCCCTGGGGGAGTGGTTCGGCTCGGGGCAGGGCTGCGACAACGAGATCACCGTCACCCTGGGCACCGGGGTGGGGGCGGGCCTGATTTTGAACGGGCGGCTCTGGAGCGGCTCCTTCGCCTCCGCCGCCGAGCTCGGGCACATCCCCCTGGGCCCGGCCAACAAGCGCGTCTGCGGCTGCGGCCGGACGGGCTGCCTGGAGACGGTGGCCTCGGCCCGGGGCATGACCAAGCTGGCCCGGGAGTGGCTCGAGGCGAAGAAGTCCACCAAGTACCGGGGGGCCCCCGACGACCTCGACACCGACGTCCTGCGGGAGCTGGCCGAAAAGGGCGACAAGATGTCCCTGCACGTCTTCCGGGAGGCGGGCCTGGCCCTGGGGCAGGTCCTGGCCGGCGTCTTCAACCTGTTAAGTCTGGAGCGGGCCGTCCTCGGCGGCGGGGCCGCCGGGGCCTTCAAGTTTCTCAGGGAGCCCGTCATGGAAGTCCTGAAAGCCCATCTGGTCACCGCCAGGATCGAGGAGATCCAGCTCGTCAAGGGCACCCTGGGCACCAACGCGCCCCTGGTGGGCGCCGCCGCCCTGCTGACCGCCGAGGGGTTCTAAGTTTGGGGCGGGTCGGACGGGTCGGGCGGGTCGGACGGATTTTTAGGGCCCGGCGGGCCGCGACCATCATTTGATTTCTGACGTTTTGTGAGTATAAGACTTATAATTAGAGAATTCTCTTCTCCATAGCCGGCGGTTTTCCCTAGCTTCGTCCTCCGCGACCAAGGATTTTCCCAACCGGGGGCGTCCGGCGCCCCTCAAGTCGAGGTGAGCATGTCCGTCGATCCCCTGGCCGGGAAGCCGGCCCCCCCGGAAAAACTGATCAATCTGGCCGACCTGGTCTCCGACTATTACACCGGGGAGGCGACGGCCCCGGTGGCCTTCGGCACCTCCGGACACCGGGGGAGCGCCTTCAAGGGGTCCTTCAACGAGGCCCACGTCGCGGCGGTGACCCGGGCGACGGTGGAGTACCGGACCGGGGACGGCCGCGGCGGGCCCCTCTTTCTGGGCCGCGACACCCACGCCCTCTCGGAGCCGGCTTTCAGGACCGCCCTGGAGGTCCTGGCCGCCGCCGAAGTCCCGGTGGTCGTCAGCCTGAACCGCGAGTACGCCCCCACCCCGGTCGTCTCCTTCCTCATCCTCGAGCACAACCGCCGGCACCCCTCCGGCCAGGCCGACGGCCTGATCGTCACCCCCAGCCACAACCCGCCCCAGGACGGCGGCCTCAAGTACAACCCGCCCCACGGCGGGCCCGCCGACGTGGCCGTCACCGACTGGATCCAGAACAGGGCCAACGAGATTTTGCGGTCCGGGGAGACCGTCGCGCGACTGCGCTACGAGCGGGCCTTAAAAGCGCCCTGCGTGACCGCCCGCGACTTTGTCGCGCCCTTCGTCGAGGCCCTGGGCGAGGTGGTCGACCTGGCCGCGGTCAAAAACTCGGGCCTCAAGATCGGCGTCGACCCCCTGGGCGGGTCGGGAGTCAACTACTGGGCCCCCATCGCCGAGCGCTGGGGCCTGGACCTGACCGTGGTCAACAAGCGGGTGGACCCGGGCTTTTCCTTCATGACCCTGGACCGCGACGGGGTCATCCGCATGGACTGCTCGTCCCCGTACGCCATGGCCAGCCTGATTAAGATCGCCGGGGACTACGACCTGGCCTTCGGCAACGACCCCGACTACGACCGCCACGGCATCGTCTCCGGGGGCGGCCTCATGAACCCCAACCATTATCTGGCGACGGCTGTTAACTACCTGCTGGGGCACCGGCCCGACTGGAGGACCGACGTCCGGGTCGGCAAGACCCTGGTCTCCTCGGTTTTGATCGACCGGGTGGTGGCCGGGGCGGGCCGCGTCCTCTACGAGACCCCGGTGGGCTTCAAATGGTTCGTCCCGGGGCTTCTGGACGGGACCCTGGCCTTCGGGGGCGAGGAGAGCGCCGGGGCCAGCTTCCTGCGCCGGGACGGCTCCACCTGGACCACCGACAAGTGCGGCTTCTGCATGACCCTGCTGGCCGCCGAGATGACGGCCAGGACCGGCAGGCTCCCCCACGAGATATTCAAGGGCCTCTCCGAAAAATACGGGGCCACCGACTACACCAGGATCGACTCCGACCTGACCGAGAGGAGCAAGAAGGCGCTGGCCGCCCTGGACCCCGCCAAGCTCCCGGGCCTGGCCATGGCCGGGCAAAAAGTCGCCGGCGCCTGGACCAAGGCCCCCGGCAACGACGCCCCCGTCGGCGGCCTCAAAGTGGGGCTTGCCGACGGCTCCTGGTTCGCCATGCGGCCCAGCGGCACCGAGCCCAAAATGAAGCTCTACGCCGAGAGCCTGGGCGGCCCGGAACAACTCGACGAGATGATTAAAAGTGCCCGGGAGCTGGTCAGCGAGTCCTGAGACCAACGGGGCCGGGCGGACGGCGGCGGGGGCTGGTGAAGGAAAATTGCGAAAGGCCGGGATAGGCGCGGACGGACCGAGACGGGGAGGAAAAGGCCAAAATAGGATAGGGGAGCGGGAAAAGGAAGACCGCGCGGGGAAAGAAGACTGAAAAAAACGAAAAAGTTCTAACAACTATGCTAAAGTTTATTGATCTTACTTGCATCTTCGATGTTAGCGGTAAGTTCTATTCTATTAATTTGATCCATTTGACTACTCCATTGGTTATGGAATAAAATTTAATCAAATCATGATTAATTTATGCGGGATTATTTTTAATCTCATATAATAACTATGTAATTTAATAAAGAAAATTAAATATTAAGAGCTTGCAACTTTTTTTTACCTATTCGTAAATTTATCGTTGACTTTTATATAAAATTTAGATAGAATAATTAAAAAAAAATATTAGAATTGATATATACTAAATAAAAAAAGAGTAATTTTAAAAATTTCATAAACTTAATCAAAATATTGACTAACATGTGACTAGTTTATAAGAAAGGATTAGAAATATTTTTACTAATTTTTATACATTAATCAATCAGGAGAGATCGTTATGATGATAGAACAAAAAAAAGATGAAATTGCTTCAATAGTTTCTGTAATCAAAAATACTGTTGACTGCGATAAAATTTATCTATTCGGTTCTTATGCTTATGGAGAACCAAATGAGGATAGTGATTTAGATTTCTATGTGGTAGTACCAGATAACTCCGAAAGAACACGTTTATTACGTAGTAAAATTCGCTTAGCTTTGATTAATGTTACAGAGTCATCAGTTGACATTCTGGCTTCACATGCTAGTAGATTTGCTGAATTAAGTATTCTTCCTACTCTTGAGAATACAATTGTTAATGAGGGAATTTTACTATATGACCGTAATTAATGAAGCATTTCAATGGTTTGTTAAGGCAAAGACAGATCTACATGCTGCCGCCATTCTTGTTGACACAAGTGAGGATAAATTCTGTGATCTTATTTGTTTTCTTTCTCAGCAAGCCGCTGAGAAATCACTAAAGGGGTATCTCGTTAGTCAAGGTTTATTCCACCAAGGACACACGATTTGATTAGACTTAGGATAATGTGTGCAAAATTAGATACTTCATTCAACGATCTGCTTAAATTTGATCTGTCAGTTTATGCAGTAGATACAAGGTGCCCTGGTCAAGAAGTGAATACAGAAAAAAATGTGTGCCTTTTGCTCTTAATCAAGCCAAAAAGATAAATACATTTTGTTTCTCCAGGTTCCAGGCTTTGCTACCTAAAGAGACTAACCTTCCAAATTCAGAGAAGCCAGAACAAATTCAAACAACAAGTCCTTCTGGGGAAAATAATTTTAGTGATGACAAATAAAAAGAAATTCAATCAACAAGTTTTAGCTTTAAACCATGAATTATATTTTTAAAATATACAAAAACGAGTAGAAATTAATTTTTTAAACATTTTTCAATCCAATATAATAACTACGTAATTTATTTAAAGCTTTTTTTGATTTTATTATGAATAATAGATGAAATAAAAATTATTGTAGTTTTTAGACTTGATATGATTGCTTAAATTTTAAAATAAAAGTATGTTGTCTATGAATATATTAATTCAATCATAAGCATGATTGATTTTTACATTTAAAGGCATAGGTAAACTATAAACAGTTCTAAATCAACCGTTTAAGAAATACAAAAATTTAATTAAAATTATTTTCAGGATGTGGTAAACAAAATCAAAGATACCAAATTAATGCAATTAAATACAGAAGTACCATGTAACTGTTATAGTAGATTTTCTTAGGGTATACAATGCTCTCGCAACCGGGCTTGATTCAGCCGGCCTGACCACCGATTTTAAGAGAGAAAGGGAGGTCCTGATCATGCCCTTCGAAACGTTCAAGAAGGAAGCCGAGCCGTTCATCGAGGGACTGCTGGCCGGTACACTCCCGGATGAGCGCGGCTGGGGGCTCTTGACGAAGGGTGGATACAGCCTTGCACAGATCGCCGCAAGGAACGATCTGTTACCTGAAGATTTCTCTGCATGGAGTATGATGGACCATAACGGTATTCCTGTGGCGCACATCGCTTATGAACGCGGGACACTTCCGAATTGTTTCAGCGAGTGGGAGATCCGTAACTGTATCGGTTTGTCTTTAGCTCATCTCTGGGTCAAGGAAAAGCCGTTGCCTCCTGACTTCAATCTTTGGACACTCCGCGATCGTTGCGGGTACAACGTGGCAGAAATGGCGTGTATCCACAGGCACATGCCGCCTGGTATAACGGACTTTCGCGATCTCGTCAACATTGCCGGAACGCCGAAGGATATCGTGTCTCCCTTGCTGCCGTTCCCTTACAGCACGGATTCCTGGTATCAGAACCCTGACATCGATAAATTACCTTCAATACGAAGCATAACAACTGATCTTGTACGAGATGATGATTTCCATATCAACTGGGGCAATTTTTTAGACGCATTTTATTTGTATCGAGGCAAGGAATTTCGCGAGTATATGATAAAGGAACCGCCTCTTAACACTGAAGATGAGTCTTTGGTTCCGTTCCTTGGAGCCTCTGTAGCCGTCCTGGCTAGACATTTTGACCTGTCGGTTCCAGACTGGACGTTCGATCCGAGATGCTATTACCCTGAAGATGATCCCTACAGCCCTTATTCTTCTGTTAAATTACCAAAACCATTTCCGGATACGCCGCCTGAATTTTTAGAACGTAATTACTATATTACCGGGGATTTCCTGTACCGCATCTAAGTAGGATTTAGAAAATAATGAACAAAGATACTATATATCACGCCTCCAAGAACTTGGCCGCAGATTGGCCAATGACAAAATCGAAGCTGTGATAACCATCTTCGGCGGTGCTGCCATGGCGTTGATGCATGACGAAAGAAGAACTACCGATGACATAGATGCTTCTTTTTCACATAGTACTGACATACAACTTTTAATTTTTAATATGAGAGATGAGTATGATTTTGAAAATA
>JAISET010000264.1 GCA_031264015.1 Deltaproteobacteria bacterium
AGCCGTCGAGGTCCACCAGGTGGATGAGCCCCGCCCCGGCCTCGGCCCACCTCTCGGCCATGGCGGCCGGGTCGGAGCCGTAGACGGTCTTCTCCTCGAAGCGGCCCTTGAAGAGGCGCGCGCACTGCCCGTCCTTGAGGTCTATGGCCGGTATCAGAATCACCTGGAGCGTCCCCTTGGCGGCGAGGGGCCCGGAGCCGGCCGACCGTCTGGGCCAGGGCGCGGAAGAACTCCCCGACCAGGCGGAGCTCGAAGTCCCCGGTCCCGGGCCGCGGCCAGTCGGCACGGAAAGAGAGACGGGGCCTGCGGCAGGCGTCCGGGGCGGCCCCGGCCAGGGAGTCGTCCATGGGCGCCGGGGCCCGGCCGAGGCGGTTGTGGCCGGAGAAGTCGGGCGTCGTTAATCGCCCGGCCCGGGACCGGGCCGACGTCCCCCGCCCCGCGGCGCATGTCCGCGCGGGCGCCCGTTTTCAGCCTGAGGTCGAAGTCGAGGCCGGCGCGGGCGACGACGGAGTCCGGCATGCGCTCGAAAAAGCCCGGCCGCTTTCTGTCAAACTCGACGGTCCGGCCGCGGGGACATGCCCGTCAAGGTCCGGGAAGAGCCCGATGTCGGCCCCCTTGGCGGTCCTGGCCGCGGATGGCACGTTCGAATACGACGCGACGTAAACACTTGCTTTTATTGTCAGGGGCAGGGGGCCGGGGAGGACGGGAAAAAAAACGGGCGGGCGGCCTAACTCGCCCGATTTCGGCGAGATTAGTCTAAATCGAAAGACATAAATTTAACTTTAAAGATCGTCAATATTTATATTTTATAACTATTAGAAATGAATATTAAATAATAACTATAAAATATTGCTTATAACTTCCTAATATCAATTTTGTAAACAGTAACAAGATTATAGATTATGAAAATCTGATTTATAGTTTCGAAATTATAATTAATTAGATACAAGAATGCCTACTAATTTAATATTAGCCCAGTTGTTAAATATAATAATATAGTTAGTCAAAAAATTTTTTTGTCTCAGAGATGAGAGGCTAAAATTTATTTATGATTCTCTAAATATAAAATAATCATAATTTCAAACCTTTTTTCATTTAATATTCTTTTAATAACTAAAATATAATGATCTCAATAAGATATTAGTTTTGTCTCGACCACGGTCAAATGATAAATCTTATAATTTTTAGAATAAAATTATTTTTGCCATGAATGTTAATTCCAAATAGATTAACTAATAATACTATAGGAGTAAAATAGACTCAATTCCAAATCATTCTTCCAATAATCATCTTTAAGTCACTAATATCAAATGATCTCGACAGGATAATAGGTTTTTGTCCGCCTCCGGGAAAAAACGACGCCAAAGGGCCCCGCCGCCGCCAAATAGTCCCGCCGCCGGAGCGCCCCCGGAGACGCCGGCCGACGCGCGGGGAGGGCCCGGGGAGCGACATGTCGGCCCAAGGCGGCCGACAGGTCCAAATTAGACCGACTCGGGAAACAAAATGGAGACGTCGCGGGGAAAGGCCGACTCGGGGAGGGGCCGGGTTTGGAAAACGCCCGCGCGGACGAGATCAGACGACTTGGTCGGAGGACGGGATTGTCTTGCGGGAGGGGGGGCGCCGCTGGTCGCCCTGGGAGAGGCGGTCGACCAGCAGGCTGCTGGGATGGAAGAGGAGACCGAACTTCTTCATCCCGGGGCTGTCGTAGTGGCGGGGCCAGAAGCTGCCGAAGCAACGCAGGGTGACCACCCGGCCGACGGCGAGGGCCGCCTGCATGGACTGCATGATGCAGTCTAAGCCCGCCTTGACCACGGGGGCGGGCAGGTCGGGAGTATGCCTGAGCATCCGTTCCAGGAGGAACTTCTGGTTCAGTTTCTGCTTGCTGGCCGCTGGCTGGGGCACGTTGGCTCTTCGGGGGGACGGTCGCCGGGGCCTTCGTCAAAACAGGCCGGGGCGGTAGACGGCCTTGATGGTCGGGCCGGAGTTCAGATTGGAGTTGACCTTGTCGATGAAGCCCAGCTTGGTGCCCAGGAGCTCCTCCAGCAAGGACGCCCGGCCGTTTTTATAGACGACCTGGGCCTTGCCGTCGCCGGCGAGGCCGGCCCGGGTCTTGGCCATGTCCAGGGCCTCCCTCTCGCCGCCGATGGCGTCGACGAAGCCCAGCTCCAGGGCCTTCTGGCCGTGAAAGACGCGCCCGTCGGCCAGGGGCCGGATCATGTCCTCGGTGAGCTTCGGGCGCCCGGCGACGACGTCCTTTAAAAACTGCTCGTAGACGTCGGAGACCATGCCCTGCAGAAGCTCGCGCTCCTCGGGACGCATGACCCTGAAGGGGGAGCCGATGTCCTTGAACTCGCCGCTTTTGACGACCTGTGCCTTGACGCCCAGCTTGCCCATGGCCTCGTCCACCTCGACGGTCTCCATGATGACGCCGATGGAGCCGGTGATGGTGCCGGGGTTGGCGAAGACATAGTCGCCCCCCATGGCCAGGTACAACCCTCCCGAGGCCGCCACGGAGACCATGGAGACGACGATGGGCTTGGAAAAATCGCGCATGGCCCGGTAGAGCTCCTGGCAGGGCGCCACCGCCCCGCCGGGGGAGTTGATGCGCATGACCACGGCCTTGACGTTGTCGTCGTCCTCGTAGGACTCGAGGGAGCTGACGGCCCACCAGGTGTCGAAGATCTCCCCCTCGATGTCCATGACCACCACCCCCGGGCCGGAGAGGGCCGAGCGGGAGGGGCCGGGGGCGACGGACTCGATGGCCGTGACCGCCGTGTAGGTGCAGCTGCCCACGATCATCAGGCCCAGGATGACCACGACCAGGGGCCAGCTAAAATATGAGGTCTTCTTGGGAGGCCCGCCGTCACCGGAGCCTCGCGCCGCGGGGGCGACGTAGCGCCGCAGCGGCGGCCCCAGGCCGTTGCGGGGAAACTGCTGCTGCTGGCCCTGGCCCTGCTGCGCCTGGCCCTGCTGCCGGCCGTTGGCCTGCTGCCGGCCGTTGGCCTGCTGCTGGGACAGCCCGGGGACGGACCAGTCCGTGCCCGGTTCCGGGACGGGCCTGGAGTCGGGGGAGGGGCGGGCGAATCCCAGGGGCTCGGAAGACAAAACGGCCGCGCCCGAGCCGGCCGGGGCCGAGTCGGGGGGAGCCGAAGAAGAAGGAGTCGGATCCGGGGAGCCTGGGTCCGGGAACGACGCCCCGGACGCTGACTCGGACTTTGACACTAGGAACTCCGCAGGGGAGGAGGGCCCGCCGCCGACGTCGGCCGCGGGCGCCCCCGTCTCCGGAGACATGTCGTCAGGTTTGTTGTTTGCCATCGGCTTTGGTTGTCCGAACGGGCCGGGCTCAGCTGCCGGCCTCGGTGTCGGCCTCGGTGTCGGTCGACTGCTTCTTCTCGGCCAGGAGCTTGTCGAGGTTGCCGAAGGCGGCTCCGAAGGAGGTGCCGCCGGCCCCGTTGGCCGAGGCCGTCTTGCCGCTGTCGGCGATGTACTCCTTGAAGGTGCTGTCCTCGTCGTCCCTGGTCTTGCGCTTGACCGAGAGGCCGATCTTGTGGTCCCCGGTGGAGATGGAGACGACCTTGGCGGTCACCTCGTCGCCCACGGCGAAGGCCTCGGTCAGGGGCTTGCCCTTGGGCAGACCGGACTCGGAGACGTGGATCAGGCCCTCGACGCCCTCGGCCAGCTCGATGAAGGCGCCGAAGTCGGTGACGTTGGTGACCTTGCCGGTGACGGTCTCGCCGACGGGGAAGCGGTTGAAGGCGACCGCCCAGGGGTCCTCCTCGAGCTGCTTGATGCCCAGGGAGAAGCGCTCCTGCTCGCGGTCGATGGCCAGGATGACCGCCCGCACCTGGTCGCCCTTTTTAAAGACGTCCGAGGGGTGCTTGAAGCGGCGGGTCCAGGAGATGTCGGAGATGTGCACCAGGCCGTCGATGCCCTCGTCGATGCCGATGAAGGCCCCGAAGTCGGTGATGTTCTTGATCTTGCCCTCGATGATGGTGCCGATGGGATACCTGTCGGCCACGGCCGCCCAGGGGTTGGGCTCGGTCTGCCGCATGCCCAGGGAGATCCTCTTGGCCCCCAGCTCCATCTTCAGGATGATCGAGTCGACGATGTCGCCGACCTTGAGGACGGTCGCCGGGTTGCGCACCTTGCGGGTCCAGCTCATCTCGGAGACGTGGATCAGGCCCTCGAGGCCGCTCTCCAGCTCCACGAACGCGCCGTAGTCGGTCAGGGAGACGACCCTGCCCGAGACCCGCTGGCCCTCGGAGTACTTGGACGAGGCGGACAGCCAGGGATCCTCGGTCATCTGCTTGAGGCCCAGGGAGACCCGGCCCCTGTCCCGGTCGAAGGACAGGACCTTGACGGTGACCTTGTCGCCCACCTTGAACATGTCGCCAGGATTGCTGAGCCTGCCCCAGGACATGTCGGTGACGTGCAGAAGGCCGTCCAGGCCGCCCAGCTCGACGAAGGCGCCGTAGTCGGTCAGATTCTTGACGGAGCCCTCGACGATGTTGCCGACCTCGAGGGTGGACATGGTCTTGGATTTGATGAGCTCGCGCTCGGCCTCCAGGATGGCCCGGCGGCTTAAAACGACGTTCCCGCGGCGCTTGTTGTACTTGAGGACCTTGAAGTCGTAGGTCTTGCCGACCAGGCTGTCGAGGTTCTTCAGGGGCCTGGTGTCCACCTGGGAGCCGGGCAGGAAGGCGGGCACGCCGATGTCGACGGAGAGGCCGCCCTTGACCCTCTGGGTGATGGTGCCGGTCAGGGTCCCCTCGTCGGTGTAGACCTGGGCGATGTCGTCCCAGACTTTCAGCTTGGTCGCCTTCTCCTTGGAGAGGATGATCTCGCCCTCGTCGTCGTTCATGCGCTCGATGTAGACGTCGACCTGGTCGCCCATCTTGACCGTCAGGTTGCCGTCGGCGTCCTTGAACTCGTCAAGCCTGATGCGGCCCTCGGACTTGCAGGTCACGTCCATCATGACGTGCTCTTTGGTGATCTGGACCACCGTGCCTTTGACCACGTCGCCCACCGAGGGGCACTTGAAGCTCTCCTCGTAGAGCTGGCCCATGGACTCGACTTCCTGGGAGGAGCCGTCGTCGGCCGACTGGTCGTCGTCGGCCGACAAGTCGTCGTCGGTTTCGACCTTGTCGGAATCATCGGAATCAACGGCGTCGTCGTCGTAAATGTCTTCCGGATCCTCCGGACAAGGGTAAGGGTTGAGATGTTGGTTGATGGAACTGTTTTGCATGTTATCCCCGAACTGTGAATTTCCTGAAGGGCCTCTGGCGGGACCCCCCGATTCGGCTGCACGCGACTGCAGGCGAATTATGTAATTATACCACGAACAGCTAAATTTTGCTCAACAAACAATCCGACTGATGAACACAAAAGCCAAAAAGACAACAAAGTTAGCTTAACTCGCCGTAATTACAAAACTAAAACAATCAGAACGCCGGCAGGCCGAAAACGGGCCGCGGACGGCCGCGGCGCCGGGCTCTTTATACCCTCTGGCCGCTCAAAACACAAGGCCGCGCAAATTTGTCGCCGACGGAAGCAAAATGCTTAAACCTACCAACTTGTTGAAAATTACTATAGATCGTCCGGCCTTAACCTGTCAAGGCCAACCTTTTCGTCACCAATAAGAAATTTAAGCACATTTCTTAATTTAAGCTCATATTTATTTTCATAAGAAATAAATTTACATAATTTTTTTATAAATAAAAATTATTATTGATATAATAGACGAATAGTCTTAAAACGTTATCTAAGATCACCGTCGACCTTAGAAAAATAAATCCCCCAGCTACCCTTCCCGAACCCTAATGTCCGGCCGGGCATGAATATTTTCCTAATTTTTTTTTAAAATTTACGAACGCCCGTCCGGGCCGGCCAAAAATCAGCCCCCGAAAGAGGGGAAAAGGGGCCGGCCGGGGCCTGTTCCCCCCGCGGGTTTAGGCAAGTTTAGAAATAAGTAAAAAAATTTTTTCGACGCCACAGGCATGGGATAAATCAGTTTTGCATTATTCAAATATTTTTTCACCATCGTCGGCAAAAATGATCAAAGTATTGCAAAAAAATCATCTGTGGCCAAACCGGGCCGATTTTCTCCATTTATATCCAGGGTCGGACTAATCGCGCCCGAGGGCGGTTTTGACGATTATGCAATTGCATTTTTTTTACTTTACTTTCCGGCAAGCACTTTCGGAGATTTTTTTTTCAATTTCATTTTTGGCCGTCCCGCGAAAAAACGGCTGTTAGTCTCCCGAATTGTTTTTGCCGCCCCGGAACCCCCGGCGGGCAAATTTATAAACGATCGTTCGTTAGTTTTAGTCGCAACCGGCGGGCCGCAAAACTCCCCGCTCGTCCGACCGGCCAAAAAACGGGGGGGCGCGCCAAAAAAAACGGACGAGCTCCCCGCCGGCCGATTGCAAAACCAAAAAACAGGCGCCCGACGACAACCGGGGCGGGGCGGGCCGGAAAAAATTTTTTTCGGACTTTGAAAAAAAAGAAGGCCTGAAAAAACCGCGGCTAACGACATAAACATGCGTCATCACGCAAGTTTCTTAAAAAATACTGTCTTTGCGCCCCCGCGACGCAGCCGGCCGGGGCCCGGCGGGGGCCGGAGCGCGCTCCCGCGACGACCGGCGCCCCCGGGGACAAGACGGAGTCGGGCCGGCCGCTTATGCGGACGGGGCCGGGAACGACCGGAATAAAAATGAGCGGTGAAACTTTGGTCCGGCGCCCGGCGCCTTCGGCGGGCGCGCGGGGGACTTTTCGCCCGGCGGCGCGGGCGGGGGGAACCGTTCGACTTAAGGCTGGCGCCGGGGGAGCTTTTCGACCCAAGGCATGCCCGGCGGGAAATTCCCGTCGGGAGGCGCGGGCGTCCGCCCCCGCCGCAAGCCGGGCGCGTAAAAAAAAGGCGGGCGCCCCTCAAAAAACCCTCGCTTTGACCCGTCAAAAACGCCGCCGCCAGGAAGGGGCGAAAATGAGAGGCGCCCCGACGTCCGGGGCTCTGTTTTTTTTACTGGCGGGCCGGATTCGGAAAACCGGCCCGCCGAAAGCGGTCAGTTGTCCAGGAAGGGCCGGAGCTTGCGGCTGCGGCTGGGGTGCCTGAGCTTGCGGAGGGCCTTGGCCTCGATCTGGCGGATGCGCTCCCGGGTCACCTTGAACTCCTGGCCCACCTCCTCCAGGGTGTGGTCCGTCTTCTCGCCGATGCCGAAGCGCATGCGCACCACCTTCTCCTCGCGCTGGGTCAGGGTGGCCAGGACCTTGGCGGCCTGCTCGGCCAGGTTGTTGGAGATGACCATGTCGGAGGCGCTCTGGGTGTTGGGGTCCTCGATGAAGTCGCCCAGGTAGCTGTCCCCGTCCTCGCCGATGGGGGTCTCGAGGCTGATGGGCTCCTTGGCGATTTTCAGGACCTTGCGGACCTTCTCCAAGGGGAGCTCCATCTTGGTGGCGATCTCCTCGGGGGTGGCCTCGCGCCCGAACTCCTGGACCAGGTAGCGGGAGGCCCGGATGAGCTTGTTGATGGTCTCGATCATGTGGACGGGGATGCGGATGGTCCGGGCCTGGTCGGCGATGGCCCTGGTGATGGCCTGGCGGATCCACCAGGTGGCGTAGGTGGAGAACTTGTAGCCGCGCTGGTACTCGAACTTGTCGACGGCCTTCATCAGGCCGATGTTGCCCTCCTGGATGAGGTCGAGAAACTGGAGGCCCCGGTTGGTGTACTTCTTGGCGATGCTGACCACCAGCCTGAGGTTGGCCTCGATCAGATGGCTCTTGGCCTCGGAGGACTGGAGCTCGGCGTTGGTGATGTTGGTCAGGATGGCCCGCAGCTCGTCGATATTCAGGCTGGTCTCGCGCTCGAGCTCCTTGAGCTGGTTTTGCAGGGCGGTCGTCCTCTGGCCGAGGGCCTCGACCTGGGCGGCGGTCATGCCCAGGTTTCTGATCTTGCGGATCATGGTCTGGGGGCTTTTTTTAAGCTGCTGGCAGAAGCGGCGCAGGCCAGTCGGGCTGTCGGCCTTGACGGCGGCGCAGTTGGCGGCTATCTCTCCCGAGATCTCCCCGTGGCGCCTGTCCCAGTCCTTGAGGCGGCTGACCATCAGGTCGTACTGGCGCCGGTCGAGCCGCAGCTGCTGGAAGAGCTCCTCGATGTCGGTGTTGTACTTCTCCTTGTGCTCGAGGATCTTCCTCCTGCGCTCGGCCCCGGCCCCGGCCCCCTTGAGCTCGGCCTCGACCTTGCGGTTGTAGCGGCCCTGGTTGTGGGCCAGGTGCCCGATGGCCTCGACGACCCCCATGAACTCCTCGCGCCTCCTGACCCCCTCCTCGGTGGTGTCGTCCTCCTCGAAGTCCTTGACGACGTCCCGCAGCCGGAGCTCCCCGGAGACGAGCTTGTTCCTGATCTCCATGACGCCCTCGAGGCCCACGCAGGTGCGCATGACGGCGCGGATGACGGTCCTCTCGCCCTCCTCGATGCGCTTGGCCACCTCGACCTCGGTCTCCCGGTTGAGCAGGCTCACCTGGCCCATCTCCCTTAGGTAGAGCTTGACCGGGTCGGTGTACCTGGACTCGGCCACGTCGGAGGAGTCCAGGCTGAGGTCGGGCTCCCGCTCCTCGGGGGCCACGGTGCCGTCAAATTTTTTGTCGTCCTTGACGATGTCCAGGTCCTCGACCAACTGCAGGCTGAGGTCGTCGAAGACGGCTATGACCGCCTGTATGCTGTCCGACTCGTCGATGTCGGAAGCCATGGCCTCGCTCAGGGAATTGTAGTCGATCTTGTCTTTGGACCGGCTTCCCGACGACCTGCCTTTGGTACGGTTATCTTTGACCACAGAAACCTCCTCCTGGCCTGGGGGCCCCGCGGGGCCCAGTCACAACACGGGGGGGCGTCCGCCGGGGGGGCGCGGTCCCCCGGCATGGCGAAATTCTCCGAAAAAAAGACCCAGCGACCTCTTGCTTCAAATATTCTGGTAATCTTACCACACAGGACGGGCCAAAAAAAAGCAAGGCCGAAGAGTTTTTTGTCTGTTTCGGCTCATTTACGGGCCCGCCGGGGGCGGGTTAATAAAAATCAGACCGGGGGCGTCCCACCCGGGAGCCGGCCCGATATCGGCCCGGGCAAGGCGAAAATCGCCCCCCAAACCCCGAAAAAAAGAGACCAAACCAAAAATTCGGCCCCGATCGCGCCGGACCGGGTTTTTTTAAATTTCGGGCCGCCGCCGGGCGCCAGCCGAGGGCGCCTTCAAAAAAATTTTTTTCAGAGCCGGGGGCCCGGCCGGGGAGGCTTTTTTTTCGCCGCGTCCCGCCCGGCCGGGCCGGTTTTCGGCGGGCGATTTTTTGCCCGACAAAAACTTTGTTTTCTTCAAATGTCATGCCGGGGATTTTTCCCGCCCGGCCGGCCCGTTTTTTTTTGCCGGGGCCGTTTAGATTTTTTTTTCTTCGCCTTGGCGGCCGGGTTTTCTTGTCAATGGGTTTTAAAATTATTTTTTCGTCCCGGCTGCCGGGTTTTTTTCTCAAAAACTTTTTTCGCCCAAACTTGACCGGAATGGTCTATTTTTATGGCCTCGCGGTTATTTTTTCCGCCCCGACATTATTTTTTTCAGACGGCCGTTATTTTATTCATTCGACGGTTGTTTTTATTCATCCGGCGGTTGATTTTTTCGCCCGGCGATTATTTTTTTTAACCCGGCGGTTATTTTTTTCACCAGGCGGTTAATTTTATTCCGGACGCTTTTTTTCCGGCTATTTTTTCAGCCCTGCTTGGCGCGCATGAGCGTCTCGACCAGGGCCGTGTCGCCGGCGGCCGCGGCCTGCTTGATGGCCTTGGTGTACTCCTGCTTGGTCTTCTGGCCGGCCGCGTCGGAGAGTTTTAAAAGCATGTTTCTGGCCTGGTTGAGGGACTCGGGGGCCATGTACTGCCTGGCGCCCATCAGGGCCCCGTAAATGACATTGGACATAAGCGGGTCCTCCTCCAGGCGGATCTCCTCTGGAAAAATGTCGCGCCTGGTCTCGTACTGCTCCACGAAGGCCCGCGCGACCGGCTTGGTCCTGTCCTCGGGCCAGTACGAGAGAAGGGACTTGTCCAGAAGCCTCAGGCACTCCCGATGGGTGATGACGAAGGACAAAAACCCGGCGGAAATTTTATTGTAGTCCACCGGCAGGTCGTTGGGGGCCACCCTGGGCGCCCGGGCCTGGCCGTCCCCCTTGTCCTCCCCGCCCTCGTTCCAGACGCGGGTGGAGGCCGTCAGCAGCTCCGGGGAGATGTTCAGCCGGGCGGCCACCTGGTTGCGGACGAACTGTTTCTTGGCGGGGTCGGGGATCTGGGCCAGCACGTCCTTGACCTCGGTCAGGATCCTCCCCTGGCCGCTGATGGTCTTGGCCTGCTGCGAGGCCAGGGACTGGAACCAGAAGTCGAAGAGGTCCTGGGCCTTGTCGGAGAGGTCGTAGAAGGCGGAGGTCCCGAAAGCGCGCACGAAGCTGTCGGGGTCGTTCTGGTCGGGGAGCCTGATGACCCGGCTCTCCAGCTCGGCGTTGACCATGAAAGGAAAAGCCCGCTTGGAGGCCCTGGCCCCGGCCTCGTCGCCGTCGAAGACCAGCTGGATCTCCTTGGCGCAGCCTATCAGCAGGTTGACCTGGCCCTGGGTCAGGGCCGTCCCCATGGTGGCCACCACCGGCTTGACCCCGGCCGCGGACATGGCGATCAGGTCGAAATACCCCTCCACCAGGTAGGCGATGCCCCCGGACTTGATGTGGGGCCGGGCCTGGGGGAGGCCGAACAAAAGGCGCCCCTTGTCGTAGACCGCGGTCGTCGGGGAGTTGATGTACTTGGCGGCCTCGGGGTCGGGGTTGGGCCCGAAGGTGCGGCCGCCGAAGGCCACCACGTTCCTGGTCCCGTCGGTCACGGGGATCATGATCCTGTCCCGGAAGACGTCGTAGTAGTGGTCCTCGCTTTTGCCCGCCTTGACCAGCCCGGCCTCCAGAATTGTGGCCTTGGCGAACTTTTTCTCCCGGCTCAGATAGTTCAAAACGCCGTCCCAGACGGGCGGGGCCAGCCCGACGCCGAACTCCTTGACCACCTCCCGGCTGATGCCGCGCTCGGCCAGGTATCTGAGGGCCGGCTCCCCGGCCGAGGAAAAAAGATATTTCGAGTAGTACTCCTGGGCGTCGGCCAGGATCGCGAGCAGGGTCCTCTTGCTGGCGGCCCGCTTCTCGTCCCTGGGGTCCGAGACGGGGACGGGGATGTTGGCCCTGGCCGCCAGGTCCTTGACGCTGTCCACGAAGCCCTGGCCGGTGATCTCCATCATGAACTTGATGGGCCCGCCGCCCGCCCCGCAGCCGAAACAATGGTACGAGTTCCTCGAGGAGCTGATTTTGAACGAGGGGGTCTTCTCCGTGTGAAAAGGACACAGCCCCCACCAGTCGCCGTCCCCGGCTCTTCTGAGCTCCACGTGATTGCGGGCGAGATCGACCAGGTTTGTGTGCCGGCTGACCTCCTGTATGAACTCGTCGGAAAACCTCACTTGACCCCCAGACCGCCAGTTAAACAAACACTTTTTTTCATAAACGCTCAAGGACCGACGACGGCCCGCTCCCCGCCGGACGGAGGCGGCCGTTTGTCAAATAGGCGGACGCGGACCGGTCGGACGACGGGCCGGAACTCGCAAAAAACGCGCGTGACCTTGCAAATGACGGGCCAAACCGCCGGGCGGACGACGCGGCCCCCCGGTCGCGGACGGATCCGGAATTTTTTTAATTTGCCCCGCTTTGGAAAAATCGGGATTTTTGGATCTTCTTTATACTTTTTCGGAGGAGACGCGCCAAAAAAGCATCCGTAAATGCTTTTCAATAACTTAAGCAAAGACTTTTCATTTGATTTCGTCAAAGACAATCTGCCGGCCACGTCGGACATCTTAGCAAAGTGGCGGGGTCGTTTTCAAACCCCGCCCCAAACCGGGGCGCCCGGGCGGCGTCGTTCAAAGCCCGAATTGTAAATTGCCGTCCTCTAGTGAAAATAAGACATTATTTAGAAAATACAAGGGCCTGGGGTGAGACTTTCTAAAAAAAATTTTTTTCCCGCCCGAAAAATCATGGCGGGAAGCCGGTTTCGCGGGACAGGACGCATCTGCTGCGCCGCGGAATAAAAATCCGGGCCGGCTTCAGAGAACAAAATTTTTGCCAATTTCACGAAATTAAAATCCGAGCAATTTCTCCGAATAAAAATCCGTTCCAATTTCGCCGACGAATAAAAAGATGCCGGCCGCGCAAAATAAAAACCAGGCAGAAAAGCCGGGCGGGCCGGGACGGCGCCGTCTCCAGGAAAAGCGTCGCCCGGGCCGCGGGGGCCAATATTTCTCAGGGATAAATTTTAAAGGAGACGCCCTCCCTTTTCAGCTGGGAGACGAGGCCGTGCTCCCACTGAAAATAAGCCTCCCGCTCCTCCGTCGAGGCGTCGGGGTCCATGTAGGGCATGCGCCACTCGTCATGAGGCTCGGCCAGATATTCGCCCCCGTCCCGAACCAACGCGCGCCCGGACTCCGCCCAGGCCTTGTTGCCGCCGGAAATTACCGACGCCGACGCCCCCGGCAAAAACGAGGCCAGGTCGCGCGCGGCCAGGGCGGCGGCCAGACCGTCCTCCGAGGTGAAAAGAAGCGGCCCGGCGCCTTTCGAAACGTCGTTGAAAAAATCTCGCACGGCTCCCGCCCGGCCCCCGGCGGGGGGAGTCAGGGCCGCCCTGGTCAGCCATCGCGCGCCGGCGACATGGCCGTTCCCATAAATGGAGCTCGGGCTGAAATCCGCGACCAGG
The DNA here is from genome assembly GCA_031264015.1 of Deltaproteobacteria bacterium. Taxonomy (GTDB): domain Bacteria; phylum Desulfobacterota; class Desulfarculia; order Adiutricales; family Adiutricaceae; genus JAIRNQ01. Next base: position 12,800 of record JAISET010000264.1, read on the forward strand.
CTGCCGGGCTCGGCCAAAAGCCTCCCCGCCTCGTCGGGCGTCACAAACGCGGTCCCGGACAAATTCAGGGCCAAAGGCGGCCGGCTTGGCGCGCCGGCGACCAGGGGGCGGCCCCCCAGGCCCCCGATTAAATAAAACGTCTTTTCCCAGCCCAGCCGGACCAGCCAGGAGGCGGCCAGCCTGGCCCGGACCTCGTCGTCGTCGACTAAAACGATCGTCGCTCCGAACACCCCGACCCGCTCGTCCGCGGCCTGGACCAGCTGGCCGCCGGGGGCGCTGGCCGAGCCCTCGAGGTGCCCGTTTAAATATTCCGCCTCGCTCCTGACGTCGAAAAAATAAACCGTCTCCCCGGGGTCCTCGAGCCGCGCCTCGGCCTCCCGAAGACTTATCCCCCGGACGCCGAAACGGTCCGCGAGGCCCAGGGCCGCCCGCCTGGCCAGAGCCAGGGCCTCCGGGCCGGGGTCCGGGGCGACGCGGCAGGCCCCCCTCTCGAGCTCGTATCCGGCCGTCTCCCAGGCCATGGTCCCGTTTTTTAAGGCTGCGACCGGCGCGGGCAGCCCGGCGTCGACCAGGGACTGGGCGGCGATGATGCTCCTGGTCCGGCCGGCGCAGTGGACGACCACCAGGTCATGGCCCCGCAGGGACTCGTAAGCCTTGGCCAGGACGTCGACGCCGGTCGCCGAGAGGCTCCCCGGCACCGTCATCATCCGATGCTCGGACAGAGGCCGCACGTCCAGTAAAAGTATCTTTTTGCCGCTCCCGAGAGCCAAATTATAATCTTCCGGCGTGATAAAAGGCGTCCCGCGGGCCTCGGCCACCCACTCCCCGAAGGCCTTGCTGCGGGCCCCGACGCCCTCGAACAATTCCCGGCCCCGCGATTTCAGACCGGCGAGACCGCCCTCCAGAACGGCGACGTTTTGGTAGCCGAGCTCCCTTAGGCGCCCGCGGGCGACCCCGGCGGGGCCGGCCTCGCCCCCTCCCCCGTCGATCAGGACGACCCGGACGTTTTTATTCGGCGCCAGAAGGCCAACGTCGATTTCCAGAACGCTCAGCGGGAGCGACGAGCTCGAGAGAAAATGCTCCCGGGAGAACGCCCCCCTCTCCCGCACGTCGAAGACCGCCACCCGGCCCCCCCCGGCCAAAAGAAGATCCAGCTCCCCGATGCTTGTCAGCGTCACGACCGCCCTCCCGAACCGGCGCCCCGGAATTTTTAGGGGCGCCCCGCGGCAAAAAATAAAAAAACCGACGCCCCTCCCGCGGGAACGCCGGTCTTCGCATAATCAGCGACCAACTGGCCCGGTCCGATTTTTTCCGATCCAATTTTTTCAAACCCGGGGCGACGCCCGAACGCGGCCGGCTGTTTTTTCCGGCATGAAAAGTAAGGCGCTCTTATTCTAGCCCGGCGGCGGGCGCCTGGCAAGGCGGCCGGGATTTTCGGCTTTTCGGATTTTCGGCTTTTCGATCTCCCCTCCCTCCGTAAACACCGGGGCGGGGGAGCCGGGGCTCATGAGACAGCCGGCTTCGGCCGATAAGTTAAACAGGGCTCCGCCCGGCCCGGGCGCGTTTTGTCCGGACCGGCCCCGACCGCCGGGGAGGCCGGGCCCCGGGTGTTTTTCCAGCGGCTTTTCCTTTTTTTCCGCCCGCGACCATGCCGGGGCATTTTTTCAGCGCGAGCCGACCATGAGCAGGCAACCCCACCGCAAGCCGGTCTTCTTTTTTCTTCCCCTCTGCCTCGGGGCCCTCCTGGCCCTCGGGGTCGGGGACGCCGGGGCCATGACCAACCACCACGACTACTACCCCTACGGGTGGGAGAAGCCGGCCCTCTACGGCGCCCTGCGCACCTCGGACGAGATGATCGACTTCGACATCACGGTGGAGGGGGAGGAGACCAGGCGCGAGGAGTTCGTCCTGCGGGACGACGAGGGCCGGGCCCTGCGCCTCAGCCACAACGGCCGGGTCTTCTGCTACGTGGCCGACCACGACCTCGAGGACCCCTGGGACTACCAGGTGGTGGACTACGACGGCAGCGGCGCCTTCGAGAGCAAGGAGCCGCCTTTCTCGGACTTTCCCCTGCCCCGCTGGACCTTCATCAACTACCCCTTCCAGTACGTCAACAGCCGCAGGCTCACCGATCTGACCGCCGTCCGGGACCCCTCGGCCACCCAGATGATCGACGCCCTCTCCCCGGGCGGGCGCCCCAGACGGCCCGCCTACACCCCCGAGCAGAGAGCGGCTCTGACCATCGCCAGGGGCGGCACCCCTCCCCCCGAGGAGTACGTCAACGAGCCCGGGGGCGACGACCTGCCCCGCCTGGCCCTGAACATCCTCTTCGAGTTCGACAAGGACGTTTTGACCTCCGAGGCCCGGGACGTCCTCGACACCCTGGGCCGGGCCGTCACCTCCCCGGAGCTGGCCGGGAGCCGCTTCAGGCTGGAGGGCCACACCGACTCCAAGGGGACCTTCGAGTACAACATCGACCTTTCCCGCCGCAGGGCCCTCTCGGTCCAGGGCTACCTGATGGACAACTTCGGCCTGACCGCCGCCCAGCTGCCCTTCGACGGCCTGGGGGAGTCCAGGCCGCTCCCCAACATCGACCCCGAGGACGGCCGCAACAGGCGGGTGGAGGTGGTCAACCTCTCCGACCAGACCTACATGACCACCTCGACCCAGAGATAGGGTCCGCTCCGGCCCGCCGGGGGGGAACGCCCCGGGATTTTTTAAATTTTTTTTCCCCAGTCCTTGACACCGCCATTTTTTTGGGATAGCCTAGCCGATCATGAAGCAGAGCCTTCCAGCCCCGCGTTTCGGGCGGCAAGTTTCCAACCGCTGGCGCGCGCCGGCCCCCACGCCCCCTCTCCGTCCTTTTCCCGGCTACTTTTATTTTTATTTTTACGGCTTTTCCCCCGGGTGCCGCCAGAGCGCGTAAGGTGAGTTTCGCATCACTTCGGGCCGCCGGTGGAACCCCCTCCGGCGGCTTTTTTTTGGCCGGACGGCCCGGCCGGGAAATTTTATTTTTCAGAGGGCCGGACAGATTTTTTAACGCCCGGTCCGATCCTCGTCCGACGGTCGGACAAGCGGCCGCGCATAACGCCGCGATCATTTAGGAGTCGAAAGTGTCCCTGCAAACCTCAACCCAACCGTCGGCCCCGACGCCCGCGCCCGGGCCGGCGGCCCCGTCGGCGCCCGGCCGGACGGCCGGAAAAGCGGAGGAAAGCGCCATGCCCCCGAAAAAGCTCCCGCCCTACAAGCAGGCCAGCCGCCTGACCCACCCCGAGAACACGGTCGTCAAGCTCGGAAACCACGCCGTCGGCGGACCCGAGTTCGTGGTCATGGCCGGCCCCTGCTCCGTCGAGGCCGACCCCCAGATGCTCGGCACGGCCTGGGACGTCCGCATGGCGGGGGCCCACATCATCAGGGGCGGCGCCTTCAAGCCCCGCAGCTCGCCCTACAGCTTCCAGGGGCTGGCCGAGGAGGGCCTGAAGATGCTGGCCAAGGCCCGGGAGCTGACCGGCCTGGGCGTCGTCACCGAGGTCATGGACTCGGCCGACGTCGACCTGGTGGAGTCCTACGCCGACATCCTCCAGGTGGGCGCCCGCAACTCCCAGAACTTCTCGCTTTTAAAGCGCCTGTCGCGCTGCCGGAAACCCGTCTTATTAAAGCGCGGGCTCATGAACACCGTCGAGGAGTTCCTCTGCTCGGCCGAGTACCTGCTGGCGGGGGGCAACGAGAACGTCATCCTGTGCGAGAGGGGCATCCGCACCTTCGAGACCTCCACCCGCAACACCCTGGACCTCTCGTCGGTCCTGGCCATCAAGGAGCGCTCGCACCTGCCGGTCATCGTCGACCCCAGCCACGCCAGCGGCAAGGCCGGCTACGTGGCGCCGCTGTCCAAGGCCGCCCTGGCCGTGGGGGCGGACGGGCTGATGATCGAGGTCCACTGCGCCCCCGAGCTGGCCCTCTGCGACGGGGACGAGTCCCTGAAGCCCGAGGAGTTTAAAAACCTCATGGAGGAGCTGGCCGGGCTCGCCCCGGCCTTCGGCCGCGAGATCTCCACCCTGGCCGGGCGCCCCGACCTCAAACTGGCGGCGGGGAGGACGGACTCATGATCACGGCCAACATGCGCCAGGAGATGGAGCGGGTCCTGAGCCCCCTGCGCAAGGAGATCGACCGTCTCGACGCGGACATCCTCAGCCTCGTCCAGGAGCGGGCCCGGGCGGCCATCGCCCTGGGGGGCCTGAAAAAGAAATACGCCTTCCCCATCATGGACCTGACCCGGGAGCGCCAGGTCATCGACCGGCTGACCGCCAACGCCGTCGAGCCCGGCCGGGGACTCGGCAAGGAGGCCGTCATGGCCGTCTTCGCCGAGATCATCAAGGCCTGCCGCGCCGCCCAGTCCCCCACCAAGGTGGCCTTTCTGGGGCCCGCCGGCACCTTCAGCCACGCGGCCGCCCTGCAGCAGTTCGGGCGCCTGGCCCAGTTCGTCCCCTGCGACGACCTGGCCCAGGTCTTCCAGACCGTCGAGGACGGGGGGGCCGAGTTCGCCCTGGCGCCCTTCGAGAACACCACCGAGGGCATCGTCGGCCAGACCCTGGACCTGGTCTCCAAAACCGACCTCAGAGTCCAGGCCATGCTCAACCTCAAGGTGAGCCTGACTTTGATGTCCGTCCACGGGGAGCTGGGCCGCGTCAAGGCCATCAGCTCCCACCCCCAGGCCCTGGCCCAGTGCCGCAACTGGCTGGCCCTGAACATGCCCGGCGTCGAGCTCCGGCCGACGGTCTCCAGCGCGGCCGGCGCCACCCTGGCCCTCTCCGACGAGTCCGTGGCCGTCATCGGGCACCCGTCCCTGGCCGCTTTTTACAACCTGACCGTCATGAGCGGGGACCTGCAGGACTTCCAGCACAACCAGACCTGCTTTCTGATCTTCAGCCGGGAGGACAGCATCCCCAACGGAAACGACCGGACTCTTCTGTGGTTCGCCGCCCCCCACAACTCGGGGTCGCTCTACAAGTGCCTCCAGCCCCTGGCCGACGCCCGGGTCAACATGACCAGGCTGCACAGCCGCCCCAACGTGGAGTCCCCCTGGGAGTACCTCTTCTTTCTGGAGCTGGAGGGCCACTTCCTAAACGAGAAAGTCGTCGCCGCCATCAGGGCCCTGGAGGCCGAGACGGTCAAATGCAAGGTGGTCGGCTCCTACGCCGCCGTCGAGAACGTCCCCGGCCAGGGCCCCGCCTCCCGCGGGGGCGACCCCAACTTCTAAGCCGGGACGCGGACGACGGGGGAAACGGAAGGGAAAGGGAGACAGGAAAAGAAAACTGGGCCGGCGACGCCGGCGACGCGAAATAACCAAGGCCCGAAAAGAGAGGACGGCGTCCCCGCTTTTCGGGCCTTCTCATGTCCGAAGACGAGTCTGAGGAAGAGTCCGAAGACGATTTTTATCGCGGCGGCCGTTTTGTTCAAACGGCGGGCTACTGCCTTTTGGCCAGGTAGCCGTAGGCGTTCATGGCGGCCAGGGCGCCGTCGCCGGCGGCGGTGATGATCTGCCTCAAGTCGGTGTCGCGCACGTCGCCGGCCGCGAAGACGCCGGGGACGGAGGTCTGCAGGCTGCGGTCGGTGACCACCCAGCCGCCCTCGGAGGTCTTGATCTCCTCCGGCAGAAACTCGCCGTGGGGGGCGGAGCCGACGAATAAAAAGATGCCGGGCACGTCCAGGATCTTGACCTCGCCGGTCTTTTTGTGGACCAGATGAAGCTTCTCCACCGAGTCGGCCCCCTCGATCCTGGCCACGTCGTAGCCCAGGTGCTTGACGATCTTGGGGTGCCCCTCGAGGCGGTCCTGGACCAGCTTGTGAGCCCGGAACTCCTCGCGGCGGTGGACCAGGTGGACCTTGGAGGCGTGGTTGGTCAGGTACAAGGCCTGGTCGAGGGCCGTGTTGCCGCCGCCGACCACGGCCACCTCCTGGTTGCGGAAGAAGCCCGCGTCGCAGATGGCGCAGTAGCTGACGCCCCGCCCGTTGAACTCCCTGGCCCCGGGGGCGTCGAGGCCCTTGTGGTAGGCGCCCGAGGCGATGATGACGGCGGGGGCGGCCAGCTCCTTGTCCCTGACTTTGACAATGTGGTCCGGCCCCCCGGACCGGCCCGCCGGAATCAGGCCCGAGACCGTCTCCTCCATGAACTCGGCCCCGAAGGAGGCGGCCTGGGCGCGCATGGCCTCGGAGAGCTCGTCCCCGGTGGTCACGGCCAGCCCCGGCCAGTTTTCTATGTCGCCGGTCAGCCGCATCTGGCCTCCCGGAGTCAGCTGCTCGAAAATGCCCACGGAAAGTCCGGCCCGCCGCCCGTACATGGCCGCGGTGAGTCCGGCCGGACCGGCGCCGATGATCAGAAGATCGTATTGAGTCATAAAAATCCCCAAAATCGCGGCGGGGGAAGCGCCGCGTCGGAAAGTCATGTTCTGGCAGCCGCGTCGACTATTTTATTGTTTCACGCGCCAAAAAAAACAGGCCGGGGCCCGGGGCGGCAAATCCGTCCGGGCGCGGCGGGCGCCGGTCCGTCCGGGAACGCCGGAGACGACCCGAGGCGGGACGCGGGGTGCGAAAAGCGTTATGTTGGAGGCATATGTTTCTGCCGGGACCCGACGGACGCCTTTTTGGGCGGCGAGACGATCTTTTTTTCACCGGCGAAAGGTCGCCCCCGGGGCGGCGAGGACCCCGCGGCCGGCGAACGAACGCCCGGCCGACCCGGCGGTGATGACTTTTCGCGGGAAGGACGCGTAAGGGACAGTCGACCCGGGAAGCATCGTAGCAGAAAAGTATGCGAATTTACAAGTTAAATTAACCTTGATCTCAATATCTACGGAAGTCTAAGTAAATTGGATTTAAGTTTAACACCTCAAACCCGCCTGAATTATAGCACCCGCCGGCCAGGCCGTTCAAGCGAGCGCTAGAGGGTATGTAGTTTAAAATATTATGTTTTTACCATATAAAAGATACTTAAAAAATTTATTAGATTAAATAGATATGTTTCTAATAATATTATTTACTTTTTTAAGATTTTATTTTATTATTATAGAAATATTACAATAAAATTTATAATGATATCGCTAATTATTAAGTCCCCCGTCCCCCCCTAACCCGGCTCCTCCTCCGAGCAACCCCGGAGAAAGCCAGGAAAGAGCCCCGAAAAAAAACGCCGCCCCGTCGATTTTTCTTTCGCCGCCCCGAAAAAACCCGCGCCTCGTCCGCGCTTTCCGACACCCTCCAAGTATTTTCGGGCCCCGCCGGCCCCCCCCGCGCCGGGCGCCGAAGGCCGGCCGGGCCTCGTCCGAGGAGTCTCCCCGCGCGCCGCGCGGGGAATTCGTCCCGACTCCCCCCGGACCGGGGAACGGCGGCGGTCAAAAACAGAGTCCCGAGAGCCGGCGGAAGGAAGCGCGGGAGGAAGGAAGAGAGGAAGGAATGAAGCGGCGGGGGGAACGGGAAAAACCGGCGTCTTGTCCCGGGGCGCCTGATTCTCCCCCCGCGAAAACAACCGGTAAAATTTTGTCTTTTCCTCCGTCAAGTCATGGTATAATGCCCGGTAATTATTCAGTCGCTCCATGCCGGTCCTGTCCGGCCGCCCAATTTGTCCCTGACTCCTCTTTCTTCCTCCGGCAGGCCCGGCGCCCGCCGGCCGGCCTTATTTTTCAGCGGCGAAAAAAAGAAAAGACGCCCCCTTCCGGCCGCCCGTTTTTTGGCGGCCGGAGCCTCCGGCCTTGCGTTTAATCCGGGAGGACGGGCGTTCGCCGGTTTAGACGCATCACGATGTTTTTTTGACCGCGGCCGTCCGGTTTTGCAGCCTCTCCGCCAGGCCGCGGACTTCTTGTCACAACCCCACCCCTTTTCCGGGGGCGGCAGCGAAGGGAGCCATGTCCATGGATAGAAGATCCTTTCTGAAAACAATCGCCGGGGGGGCGGCCGTCCTGGGCCTCGGCCGGGTGGCCGCGCCGTCCGCCAGGCCTTTGCTGGCCCAGGACTACCCCGACCTGGTGGCGGTCAGGGGCGAGTCCGTGACCCTCATGTACGAGCGGGCCCTGGAGGCCCTGGGCGGGCTGGGACGCTTTGTCTTCAAGGGCCAGAAAGTCCTTTTGAAGCCGAACATGGGCTGGGCGGTGGAGCCGGAGAGGGCCGCCAACACCAGCCCGGAGCTCCTCTCCCACATCGTCAAGAACTGCCTGGCCCTGGGGGCGGGCAAGGTCTCGGTCTTCGACAACACCTGCGACAACTGGAAGAGCGCCTACGGCCGGTCCGGGCTGGAGGAGGCGGCCAGGGCGGCGGGGGCCGAGGTGGCCCCGGCCAACCAGGAGAGATACTTCCAGAAGGTGACCATCCCCGGGACCACCAAGCTGGGGGAGACCTCCTACCACGAGCTCTTCCTGGAGGCGGACGTCGTCATCAACGTGCCGGTCTTAAAGCACCACGGCGGGGCCAAGATGACCGCCGCCCTGAAAAACATGATGGGGACCATCTGGGACAGGGGGGACCTCCACTGGGGCGGGCTCGACCGGTGCATCCCCGAGCTGAGCCTCTACAAGAAGCCGACCCTGCACATAGTCGAGGCCCAGAGGGTCATGCTGACCGGGGGCCCCAGCGGCCGGGTGAACTCCAAATACCTGGCGGCCCACATGCTCCTGGCCTCCACCGACCCCGTGGCCGCGGACGCCGCCTCGGCCAGGATAGTCGCCGACGCCGGCATCTCCGAGCCCGGCTACATCAGCCAGGCCGCCTCCCTGGGCCTGGGACAAAACGACCTGAGCCTTTTGAACGTCCAGCGACTGACGGCGTGACGGCCAGCCAGTCTGAACGGCCGGACGAGCCGGCCAGTCAGACCGCCCGGCCCCAGCCGCCCCCCTCGCCAGGCCGCCGGCCGCGCCCCCCGGCCGGCCGATCCGCGCCCGACAAACAAACCGGTCCGAAACCCCTCCCCCCCCCAGGGGGCCGGGGGAGGGCCGGGAAAAATTGAGGGCGTCCCCGCGGCGGGCGGGACCGGCCCCCCCGGGCCTTTTCCGCGCCCCCCCTCCCGGACCGCGGGTCTTTTTTCAGATGGACATCCTCCCATGGCGTCAAAAAAACCCCGCCTTCAGGCCCTGCGGCTGAGAAGGCTTGTCTCCTGGGGTCTTCTGGCCCTGCTTCTGGCTTCTTTTTTCAACCCCGGCGCCCTGCACCAGGTCCTGGCCCGGCTGCCCAAGATCCAGTTCGGGCAGCAGCTGGCCGGGGTGTTTTCCCGCGGGGCGGTCTCATTTGTCGTCACCTTTGTCGCGCTGGCCCTGCTCTCGGTCGTCCTCGGGCGCCTCTTCTGCGGGTTCGTCTGCCCCCTGGGGGCGCTTCTGGATCTGACTAATTTCTTTAGGCAAAAGATCAAAAGGCGCGGGTTCGGCTTCGTCCCCTCCGGGAAAAAACGTCTGGCGGTCTTCCCGGCCGTCATGCTCGCCCTCTTCTGGCTGGGCTCGGGGCACCTCTGGGGGCGTTTCGAGCCCTACAGCGTCGTCGCCAGCGGCCATTTTGTCATCTTGGCCCTCGTCATGGCGCTGACCGTCCGGCGGGGGCGGGCCTTCTGCAACGGCTGGTGCCCGACGGGCCTGGTTTTGAGATTTTTGGCCTGGAAGCCGAAAATCGCCCTCCATTTCAACCGGGAAAAATGTCTGGGCTGCGGGAGCTGCCAGAGGGCCTGCCCGGCCTCCTGCGTGGACCTCGAGAACAGAACGATCGACTCCGGCCGGTGTCTCATGTGCCTGGAGTGCCTGCCCGTCTGCCCCAACGGCTCGCTGAAATACGGCCCCGTCCCCGGGCCGGTCTCCGACTACGGAAGACGCGATTTTTTGCGGCTGACCGGCGTCGGGGTCCTGACGGCCGGGGCCTGGCTGACCAAGTCCGAGTGGCGGACGGCCGGGGCGGACGACGAGCCCTCCCCCGCGCCCATTCTGCCCCCTGGGGCCCTCTCGGTCGCCCGCCTGAACGGCAAGTGCTCCCTTTGCCACACCTGCATAAAGGCCTGCCCCAACCGGGCCCTGCGGCCGTCCCGGTCCCCCCATGCCATCCTGGCCTCCAAGCCGGTGGTGGAGCCCTACGAGGGCTTCTGCCAGTACGAGTGCGTGGTCTGCACGGAGGTCTGCCCCACGGGGGCGCTGACCAGACTCTCGGTCGAGAGCAAGGTGGTCAGCCGCCTGGGCGTGGCCAGACTGGACCGCGAGGAGTGCGTGGTGGTCAAGAACGGGACCAGCTGCGGGGCCTGCGCCGAGTTGTGCCCCACCGGCGGCGTGGCCATGGGCCCGGGACCCTCCGGACGCGACGAGCCCACCATGTCGACGGAGTACTGCATCGGCTGCGGGGCCTGCCAGAACGCCTGCCCGGTGAGGCCGGCGGCCGCCATCGTGGTGGACGGGCTCTCGATCCAGCAGACAGCCGTCGCCAGGGTGGTCGGGGAATACGAGGACGTCGTGCCGGAGGAGGACTTTCCCTTCTAAACGAGGGACCGCCCCTTTGCGTCTATCAAAGATTATTTTGGAAATTTATGACGGATTGTCAACTGAGGAGGGTTGCCGAGGACGGAATAAGGATATAATGACTGAAGAAAGTTGGAAAGCGTTTTCCGAAGCGGCCGGGGGCGCCCGCTTCGGAAAACAGTTTTGACGGACGGCTGTCAGGACGGCCGCCAGGACGGCCGGGCCCGGCCGGGCCTCTCAGCCGGCCTCTTTTTCCAGGGCCCTCGCCAGGGCTTTGGCCAGCTCGTTGGGGCAGGAGGTGGGGTTCTCGCCGCAGGAGATCCCGGAGAGAATCCTGACGACCTCCCGGGCGTCCCGGCCCTCCACCAGGCGGGAAAGCCCCTGGAGGTTGCCGGAGCAGCCCCCCTGAAAATTCACCCCGCGCAGGACGCCGTCCTCCAGGGTGAACGAAAATACTTCCGGGCAGATGCCCTCGGCCTCGACAGTGTGCTCCATGACGTCATCCCATAAGACGGCCGCCCGAGGGGGCCTGATAAGGAGCCGCCAAGGCGGGTTGGCAAAGAGGCGGAAAATAAAACGGCCCGGCGGACGGCCAGGGCCTGGCATGAGTATAGCACGGCGGAACGGGGCCGGGAAAAAGAATTTAAACGTCCGGCCGACAGGCAAAAAGACGGCAATAAAAAAACCCTTGAAAGTTCGCGCCTTCAGGGGTTTGACTGTTTATGAGGCTGATATTTTTGCTTTGAAAAGTATTTAAGAAGGCGGATGGCGCGCCCGGCAGGATTCGAACCTGCGACCTACGGATTCGTAGTCCGTCGCTCTATCCAGCTGAGCTACGAGCGCGCTGACAAGGCCTTTGAGACAAAAACACCCGGCGGGAAAAGCCTCGGCCAGGGGACCGAAGCCTGGACGGGGGAAGCCCGACCAGTCCGGGGCCAGATGATTCAAACGAAATTAGCAAAAAAATTTCACCCTGTCAAGAATAAATTCGACGCCCCGGGGGGCCTGATTCCGGGCGGGCCTGCGGCGGCCCGGCCCGCCCGGAATCGGGGAAAAAATCGGGGGAAATCTGGTAAAATTGGTAAAATCCAGGATTCAAGGATCCTTGCCAGCCGGAGAGCGAATTGGCTATAATCGGAGGCGTCGGCACCAGTCAATTTTTCCCCCGCCCCGCCAGGGACCGGGGGGGCAGTGAAATTTTATAGTCCCCGGAGGGCAGGAATCATGAAAAACATCGCCGCGTCAATCTTTTGTCTGGCTTTGGCGGTCGTCTGCGGGTGCGCGGGCGGGGCGGCCCGCGAGTCCATGAACCGGGCCGCGGCGGTGGAGTTCGAACAGGACAGGGGGCTCAGGCCGGTCGGCGACCCGGTGGTCCTGATGCCCCTGGGCGGCCTGGAGGTGACCAAGGTGGACGGGAATCCGGCCGCCGGCCACACGGTCCCCGGGACCGACGTCGTCGTCCTGGAGGCGGGGCGGCACACCATCTCCTCCGTCCACTACTCCGAGATGCTCGTCAACAGCGCCCCCTTCGTCGTCTCCACGGGCGGGCCGGTCTCGGTCGGGATGGCCGTGGTCCAGACGACGGCCGCGGTGCCCAGGAAGGACGTCACCTATGATTTTCTAAGCGGCCGGACCTACACCTACGAGCAGGGGGCGTCCGGCAAAGTAGACGACATGGTCCTGACCCCCGTCACCGACCCGGCCCTGCTGGCCGAAGCCGAACTGCACAAGGCCAAGTACTTCGACGACATCAGGAACCAAACCGCCGCCAGGGAGGACTACCTGGCCTACTCCCGGGAGAACCCGGGAGTCCTGGACGGGGTCTGGCAGCAGATCGACACCAACGTCGTCCTCAAACTCGCCACCTCCGGCGACGAGACGGCGCTCATCGAGATCGCGGGCGACCGCATAACCTACACCCCCGAGAAGGTCCTCTTTTTCGGCAGGCCGGCCCCCAGGCATGGCGAGCTTCACTTCGACGCCGACTCGCTTACCGTCGTCTGGGACATCGGCGGACAAAAAATGAGGGAGGAATGGGCCTACGCGTATGACGGCGAGGTCCTGGAGATAACCTTCGACGGCGTCCTGAAAGCCGGCCTTTTGAGCGGCAAATACAAAAGAAGAATCCCGCCGGCCTCCGAGCCCGAGGTCTGAGCCCGGACGGCCGGCGCCAACCCGGTCAAAAAAAGCCGGGCTTTTTAGCACTACTTCGGTAAAAATAAATGTGATCGGGTAGAGGGCAGGCTCACCCTGCCCCCTCCCACATCACCGCCCGTGCCGTTCGGCAGGCGGCGGTTCGCTAGCATGTGTATAGTCTAACTAACCAGCTTTACCTTCTCAAAGTGCTTGAGCATACAGAACAGCCCGAGCTCCTCAAGATATTTATTGGTCAAAGATTTGGACAGCACCTGGCTGTGAGCTATTCTCCAATATCCCTTGCGGGTATTCGCCCACATCCAAGCTGTTTCCCTATCTATCCCCAGCTTCCGCAGATTCTTGGCCTTGGTCCTCGTCCTCTTCCACTGTTTCCAGATGTAGGCCCTGGACCTGGCCCGCACCCATCCGTCCAACTTTCCAAGCCTAGACCCTAGCGAGGCCAGCCGGTAATATCCCAGCCACCCTTTCGCATAGGTTTCGAACTCTTTGAAGACGGTCTCCACCGACCTGCCCCGGTTCCTTCTGGTGATCCGTCTCACCTTGTCCTTGAACCGCTTAAGGCTCTTCTCGTGAACTCTTATCCCGGACTTCCCATTAATCTTCCACATGGCGAATCCCAGGAACTTCAACCTCATTGGGGAGCCAACCTTACTTTTGTCCTGGTTGACCTTGAGTTTCAGAGTTCCCTCCAGGAAGCTTGTGGCGCTTTTCATCACCCTATCGGCCGCCCTTCTGGATTTCACGTAGATGTTGCAGTCGTCGGCATACCTCACGAACTTGAGACCCCTGCTCTCAAGCATTCTGTCAAACTTTGTGAGGTAAATATTGCTCAATACTGGGGAGAT
>JAISET010000045.1 GCA_031264015.1 Deltaproteobacteria bacterium
TTAACCCTGGAGACAGAAATCTTGATGGCAATTTTCATCCCAGGGTAGGTCCTGGACTCGGGTCCAGCCCCAACCCTGGCAGGGGTCACCAGGGACCCCGTGAACGCTTACGAAAAAACGTTAAAGTCGGGAGGCCGGCCCGCCGATAAGAACCATGAGACTCCCGCCCCCGGGCGTCCCAATCTTAACCCCAAGGATCTCCCATGACCGCCATCGGCCTCAATCTTCTGCTCGGCAGCTACTCCCAGGGCCTCCTGGTCCAGAGGGCACAGTCCGTCCGGGCGCAGGCGGCCGACAAGGGGCAGTCTGGCGAGATCGGAGGCGTCGGCGAGACCCGGGGGACCGAAAGCCTGGTCGGCGGGATCGAGCCCGTCCGCCCGGCCGAGCGGGAGACCGAGCCCGAGGCCGTCGCCGAGCGGAAAAAGAGCGTCCTGGAGCGCTTCAGCGACGGGGTCAAGGACCGCCTGGAGAAGTCGGCCCAGATGGACCCGGTGGCCGCCTCCGTCAAGGCCGAGCAGCTGGTCCAGACGGCCGTCGAGATCGGCGGGGCCATGGGCCAGGCCAAGGCCAACGAGTTCATGAACAAGATCCTGGCCGCCGCCGACCGGAAACTGGCGTCCGACGGCGACCCCCTGGAGCTCGCGGCCACCACCTTCTTCGCCGAGACGGCCGAAGCCTCCACGGCCAACCCCCGGGCCTACCAGGAGCTGGAGAGGGCCAGGAGGACCCTCGACCAAGCCGTCTCCGACCCTCGGGACGACCAAAACGAGACCTGGGACGACCCCGTCTCTCAGAACGGCCCCGTCTTCCAGAACGTCGCCGACCCCCGCAACACCTCCCCCCAGGCCAGGCTCTATCAGAGCTACGTGGCCGCCCGGCCGAACTACGCCCAGTTCAGCCCCGCCTTCCAGAACCCCTCCGGCAACATGGTCAACGCCGTCGCCTGAAAACAAAAATCACAAATTTTTCCCGCAAATTTCCACACAGTCTAATCGTTATCAAAGGGCTATGACTAATCTGAATCAGCCTATAATTAGTCATTTCACTTTGATTTATCATAACAATATGTATAATAATTTTTATAATTAATATTATATTATTATTATAATTATTTTTATTTAAATATTAATTATTAAATATTATTATAGAAAATTTCTATTTATTATAACTTATGAAACCCTAAGAAGAGTAACATTTCCTAGAATATATATTATACCTATAAATAATGCAAATAATTCAACCAACTTGCAACATCATTTCTCATCCATCCCCCCTAGCCAATACTCCAGCAGCCAATCACATCAATTGACAAAATCAGATTTAAGTACTATATTTATAAACTAATTCGAAAGACTGGCGCGCAAGACATGTTTTTTGAGTTTTAAAAGTTACTTTCAGTTTTTCATCACAATTTTCAACTATCACCAAGGGTAATTCTGTGAGCAATACAATACAAAAAACCTTTAACACAGTTGGCGTTTGTTCTCCGGAACAACACTATATGCTTCCCGTATTGCCTCGTATTCCAGACATAAACGATATGTTGGAAGGCCGTTTTTATTTTGTAATCCATGCTCCAAGGCAGTCAGGCAAGACCACGTTCTTGAAAGCTTTGACAAATGACATAAATAATAGAGGAAGTTATTATGCGCTCTATTGCTCGATAGAGGAAGCAGGCCAATTTTCAGATCCTAGAGACGCCATGACCAGCATTTTTTATAACATAAATATGGCACTTGGAGAGTCTACAGAACAACTATTGCGAGACAAAGCATTTTTTTATGATACAATACCTGGCATGAATCAACCAACAAGAAATATAAGATTTCTTTTAAATAAACTCTCAAA
The DNA here is from genome assembly GCA_031264015.1 of Deltaproteobacteria bacterium. Taxonomy (GTDB): domain Bacteria; phylum Desulfobacterota; class Desulfarculia; order Adiutricales; family Adiutricaceae; genus JAIRNQ01. The sequence continues at coordinate 1,849 of JAISET010000045.1, forward strand.
TGACCTTGATAAGGAACTCATCATTTTTTTTGATGAAGCTGACTCTCTGGCCAGTTCAGGACCTCTGATTACATTTTTACGTCAAATTCGTGTTGGCTACAACAATCGTTTTGATTCCGAGTTCTCAAAATTTCCCAGATCCTTGGCCTTAATCGGCATGAGAGATATTGGGGATTACCTGACCCTGGTTCGACCTGAGGAACAATCAGCAGGGTTGGCCAGCCCTTTCAACATTAAAAAAGAATCTCTGACCATGAGCAATTTTACCTTCGATGAAATCCGGTCCCTTTACGACCAACATACAGACGCCACAGGACAGATATTTTCCGAAGCGGCCGTGTCCCAAGCCTGGAATTGGACTGAAGGTCAGCCTTGGTTAGTCAACGCCCTGGCCTATGAAACTGTTGTCAAGCTGTTTAAAAATGATTTTAAAAAAACTATTGACGGCGCCGATATAGACCATGCGGCTCATTCCCTGATTTTACATAACGACACTCATTTCGAATCTCTCAAAACAAGGCTTAAAGAACCGAGAGTGAGAAGGGTGATAGAAGCAGTGGTGATAGGAGCATCTGAATTTACTATTGGTATCCCAAGCGACGACATCCAATACACAGTTGACCTGGGACTATTAAAACCTGACAACTCCGACGATGAAATTTTTCTTCCAGCCAACCAGATATATAAAGAAATAATTATAAGAACGCTTTCCGAAAACATTGGCGGTTCAATTAAAGATAAAGAAATATTGGCCTATTCATCCAATAGATTTATGAATGGAACAACTCTTGACATGAGCGGCTTGCTTAAGGCTTTTCAAAAATATTGGTGTAAAAATTCGGAGATGTATCTCAAAAATAATCAATATGAAAGCATGATAATTTACAGTATAAACAGGGCCCTTGATCATGCCAAATTCTCTAAATCGGAAGCAAAAAATATCAGCCAAGAAATTGTTGAAAATATTACTGACGGTTTAATTAACCTAACTAATGAAGCTTTAACTCATTTGGTTCTCTTCGCCTTTTTGCAAAGAGTCTTGAATGGAGGAGCTGATTACATCGGCAGGGAATATGCTCTGGGAACGCTAAGAGCCAATGTCTGTGTCAGTTACAAAGACCGGGACTATCCGGTCGAATTAAAAATTCATGGAGCGAAAAGCCGGGAGGAAAGCCTGAAGCAACTGTATGAATATATGAATAAATCATTGGCGCCGGAAGGTTGGCTGGTAGTTTTTGATAAAGATTTCACTAAACCTTGGAGTAAAAAAATTTTTTGGGAAACTCAAGAATACATGGATAAAATTATTCACGTTGTCGGATGTTGACACCTTTTTGTTCGGACTAAAACACCGCGCCTCCGGTCCCGAACTGGAAAGTCGGCCGCGTCCGACGGCGACCTGTCCTTCAGGCGCGGGGAGCCGACGACAGCTCCGGCCGCTAAAGCCGAAACCACCCCCTGGAGCCGACAATTCTTGGAGCGGGACGCCGGGGGGAGAGCCTGGAGCAACTATTTGAAGATATGAACAAAGCCTTGCCGCCTGAAGGCCGGCCGATGATTTTCAAAAAATATGCCAACCTATGGGATAAAAGAACATTTTGGCTGATTCAAGACAGTAAAAATAAAACAATTAATTCTGTCAGATGCTAATAAAATAGCAACTAGCTGTCAGCCGTCTCAAAGAATTCTTAAACAATGCTGAAAATTTTTCTAGCCGCCTTCCCCGGGACAGCCCGGCGGTCTCCCAATGGCCTCCCCGCCTCCCCTCCCCGCCGTCCGGTTTCAGACGCTTCCGGCCCAAACGCCCGCTCTTTTTTCCCGAACGGTCCCAGGCCGCGCCCGCGGGCACCGCGGGCACCGCGCGCCCCCCCCGCCCTCCCCCTCCCCCGGCCAGGGTGGACTTTGCCCGGGGGCTGATGTAAGATAATCGGGCCTTTAATAGCTTTTTGCGGTCGGGCGGGCCCGGAATCGGCGCTTTTTTTTCCTAGACGACCGGCGGCCGCGTCCGGTCCCGCCCGGCTTGTCCCGGACCTCCCGGGACGGGGGCCGGTTTTTCGGCCGGGGGGGGCGGGCGTTCGGAAAATTGGCGCGGGCCCGGCCCGACAGTCTGGCGCGGGGCGGCGATCCCGGGCGGGGAAGAGCAACTTGAGCGGAGACGACCTGAACATGGACTTTGGCGCCGCCTCCGGGACCCCGGGGGGAGGCCCGGACCCCGCCGGCCCCGACGGGGGGACGCCCCCCGCCCCGCCGCCCGCCGCCAGGAGGCACCCGGCCCCGCCCCCGGCCAAAAGGTACGTCCCCGACAAGAGGACGCTCCCGGTCGTCCAACCCGGGACGGCCGTCTCCCCCAACTCCTTCAACGCCTACATGAGCGAGATCAGGCGCTTCAAGCTGCTGGCCCCGGCCGAGGAGACGGAGCTCATCCGCCGCTACAAGCTCGACGGCGACCCCGAGGCGGCCCAGAAGATCATCCTCTCCAACCTCAGGCTGGTGGTCAAGATCGCCAGGGAGCTGCACTCCTACTGGCTCGACAACATCCTGGACCTCGTCCAGGAGGGCAACATGGGCCTCATGCACGCCCTGAAAAAATTCGACCCGGCCAAGGGGGTCAAGTTCAGCTACTACTCGGGCTACTGGATCAAGGCCCACATGCTCAAGTACATCATGGACAACTGGCGCCTGGTCAAAATCGGGACCACCCAGGCCCAGCGCAAGCTTTTCTTCAGGCTGAAAAAGGAGCAGGAGATCCTCACCAGGCAGGGCCTCGAGCTCCTGCCCGAGGTCATCGCCGACCGCCTGGGGGTGACGGCCCAGGACGTGGTCGACATGGACGCCAGGCTGTCGACGGGCCGGGAGGTCTCCCTGGACTCCCCGACGGGCCCCGACTCCAACCAGACCCTGGTCACGGTGCTGCCCAGCCCGGAGGAGCCCAACGACCTGCGGCTGGGGGACATGCAGGCGAGCTCCCTTCTCTCCGAGCACATGAGGCGCTTCCAGGGGGCCCTCAAGCCCCGGGACGCCTACGTCTTCGAGCACAGGCTGCTCGCCGAGGAGCCGGAGACCCTCCAGGAGCTGGCCGAGCGCTTCGAGGTCAGCCGGGAGAGGATCAGGCAGATCGAGGACAAACTGAGGAAAAACCTGAAGAAATACCTCAAAAAAGCCCTCCCCGAGCTGACGGAGGACTACGCCTGACTTTCTTGCCCCCGGGGCCCCGCCCGGGTATAATGTCCGCTCCCTCCCAGCCCCCGGGGGGGACGGCGATCACGCCCCGGCGACCAAGGCCGGGGCTTCTGGCGGAGACAAATGGTCCCCAACCCGACTGCCCCCTCTGACAAACCGCGGCCCGCCGTCCTGGCCCCCGTCTTGGCCGCCGTCCTGGCCGCCGCGGGCCTCCTGCTCGCGGGCTGCGCGGGCGGGGGCGGGGCGGGCTCCGCCCTGGCCGACAGCTACTACTTCTTCCTGCGCTCCCAGTACGACGAGCTGCTCTCCCGGGACAAGGAGGCGATGGAGTCCATGGAGAAGGCCGTCGCCGCCGCGCCCGGGTCCCCCTACCTCAACGTCGAGGCCGCCAAGCTCTACAGCCGCACCGGACGCTCGGAGCTCGCCGCCCAGCGGGCGGCCCGGGCCGTGGAGCAGGACCCCCGCAACGTCGACGCCAGACTCCTGGGGGCCTGGCTGGCGGCCACCGAGGCCCAGTGGGAGGAGGCCGAGGAGCAGTACGCGGGCGTCCTGAAGATCGACCCCTACAACGAGGAGGCCCTCTCCTACCTGGGGGCGCTCTACGCCGAGAACGGCCGCATGGACCTGGCCGAGGAGACCTTCCGCCGGCTGGCCAGGCAGGCCCCCGACCTCTACCTGCCCGACTATTATCTCGGCAGGCTCGCCCAGAGGCGCGAAGACGCCGAGGGGGCCCTGCGCCACTACCGCCAGTCGCTGAAGAAAAACCCCTACTTCGCCCCGGCCCTGACCGAGACCGCCTACATCTACGAGGTCCAGAACAAGCTCGGGCGGGCCGAGGAGGCCTACCGCAAACTGATCGCCCTGCAGCCCGACTCGACCGTCCCCCAGGCCCGGCTGGCCCACATCATGCTGAAAACCGGCCGCAAGGACCAGGCGGTGGAGATTTTGAAGCAGCTCTCCCAGCGCTACCCGCAGTCCAACGACGCCGTCCACGCCGCCGTCATCGTGGGCCTGGCCTACATAGACGAGGGCATGCTCCGGGAGGCCGGGGACGAGTTCGAGGGGGCCCTGCGCACCAACCCCGACAACGACACGCTCAAATACCTGCTCGCGTCGGTGCTGGCCGAATTGGGCGACCGCCGCCGGGCCAGGACGCTCCTGGACGGCATCCCCGACACCAGCCAGTACTTCGTCGACTCCAAGCTTTTGCTGTGCTCCGTCATGCTCTCCGACGACCAGCCGGACCAGGCCGCCTCGATGATCGCCCGGGCGCGGACGGTGGCCCCGGACGCCCCGCAGCTGGTCCTGGCCCAGGGGACCGTCTTCGAGGAGCGGGGGCGCTTCCCCGAGGCCAGGGAGATCTACGTCAAGGCCCTCCCTGACTTCCCCAAGGCGGCGGAGATCTATTTCCGGCTGGCCTACGTCGAGGACATGCTGGGCAACAAGAGCGCGGCCGTCAAAAACCTGCGCCAGACCATCGACCTGGACCCCGGCCACGCCGAGGCCCTGAACTACCTGGCCTACACCTGGGCCGAGCAGGGGGTCAACCTCGACGAGGCGCTGGTCATGGCCCTCAAGGCCAACGCCCTCAAGCCCAACAACGGCCACATCGTCGACACGGTGGCCTGGATTTATTTCAACATGGGGGACTTGAAGAAGTCCCTGCCGCTTTTGAAGCAGGCCGCCCTGCTCTCCAACGGGGACCCGGTCGTCCTGGAGCACCTGGGCGACGTCCTGCTGAAGTCGGGCCTCCAGAGCGAGGCCAGGCAGGCCTACGCCAGGGCCATCGAGCGCGGCCACGACAAGCCGGGTGTCATCAATGAGAAGCTTCAGAACATCGCCGACTGAGACGGGACGCGTCCTGTCCGCCGCACTGGCCGGCCTCCTGGCCTGCCTCGTGCTGGCCGGCTGCGCGTCCGGGACCGGGGGGGCGGCCGGCGCCGACCCCGGGCGGGCCCTGTCCGACGCCCTCGAGCTCGGGCGGGCGGGGCGGCGCGTGACCACCATGGCCGCCCGCGGGGAGCTCAACCTGCGCCGGGACGGCTCGACCCATTATTTCCGCTTCGAGCTGACGGCCAGAAAGCCCGGGGACTTCGTCTTCACCGTCATGGACCCCCTGGGGCGCCCGGCCGCCAGGGTCGCGGTGGCCGGGGGCGATTTTCTGTCCCTGGAGTACGGCCCCAGGCTCGCCTCCGCGGGCGAGGCCGTCCCCGAGACCCTGGGACGCTTCCTGCCCCTGGGGCTCAGGCCGGAGGATTTTCTGGCCATCCTGTCCGGGGTGCTGGTCCCCGAGCCGGCCGGGGCGACCTACGCCTCCGGAAAGCTGCGCGTCGCGGGGGCGGGCTTCTGGTCGGGGTCGACCTGGACCGTGGGGACCGGCTCCGGGCCCGACGGCCCCAGGCTGGAGAGGTTCGCGGTCCTGGGCTCCGACGGCGAGGCTTTCTCGGGCTCCTATTCCAGGTTTGAGAGCGTCGTCAGCCAGGACACCGGGGAGTCGGTTAGTTTCCCCCGGACCGTGGTCGTCGACTGGGGCGCGGGCCGGAGCCTCGCCGTCCGCTACGACGAGGTGGCGCTGGGCTTCGCCCCCCCCGCGGGCGCCTTCTCCACCGCGGTGCCCGCCGGCTTCCGGATGGTCCCCCTGTGACGACGGGAGGCGACGACGGCCGGCGGCCAAAGGAGTCTCGTTCCTCGGCGGCCCGCTTTCTTAAACGACGTTTTCTCCAAATTAGTTTTCTGTTGGTTTTCCTTTAGTTTTCCTTTAGTTTTCCCGCGGACCTTTTGACGACAGTTCTTTTTCGCGCCCCCTCTTTTAATTTTCTCAGCCTGGCGCGCGACGCCCGAGACGCTTTTTTTAGCGGGCCCCGCCAGTCAGGCCGCCCCCCGTTTGCCGCGGGGCGCGCTTTTATCCGCGGGCCGGCCCGGGGGACCGACCTCCGTCCGCCTGGCCCGCCCCCCCTGGTGAACGGCCATGTCGGCCAGCGACTCTGACAGCAGAAACAACCGTCCCCCGGCCCCCGGCCAGAACAGGCTCTCACCGGACCCCCTTCTGGACGACCGCGACCTCGACCGGGAGATGCGGAAGATCATCAGGGAGCTCGACTCCGTGACCGCCGGCCTCGACGGCCTGCCCGCGGACCTCGACCTGGACGGCGACGCCCCGGACCGCTCAGGGCAGGGGGGGGGACGCCCCGACCAGAACTATCAAAGCCGGGGCCGCCAGCCCGCGGACTACCGGGACCAGGACCGCGGGGGCGACCGGGACCTCGGCTGGCCGGAGCCGGGCCGCGACTTTCAGGACCGGGACCATCGGGGCCGGGACCAGCGAAGCGCGAGCCGCCCCGGGCAGGACTTTCAGGACCAGGACTACCGGCAGGACCGGGACTACCCCGGCCAGGATTATCAGAGCGGCGGACGGGGCCGCGCCGACCAGACCCCCGCCTCCCCGAATCAAAATTATCAGCCCGGCGGCCAGTCTCGTCCCGGCCGCGGCCAGTCGTTCGTCCGGCGGGACGCGGGGGACGACGACGACCTCTTCGACGACCTCCCGGAGGACCCGGAGGCCGAGATCGAGCTCTTCCCCGACCTGGGCGACGACGGCCCGCCGGCTTTGCCCCCCGGCCTCCGGAACGCCGGGGGCCCGCGCGGGGCCCAAGCCGTCCCGGAGACCCGCCCGCAGGTCCAGGCCGCCCGGGGGCCCGCGCCGGTGCTGACGGCCCGCAGCCCCGTGCCCGTGCCCAGGGAGCCGGGCCTGGGACACCCCGACGCCTCCTCCACCCTGGTGCTGACCGACCGCCTGGACCTGCCCTTCGGGGACGGGACGGGGGGCGAGATCATCGACCTGGTGGACGAGTTCGACGAGACGACCCGCGCGGACGCCCCCGCCCCCGCCCGGGACGACAGGCTTGTCTCCGAGCTGACCGCGGGCGAGCTCGAGCGCCTGGTCGAGGCGGCCGTGTCCAGGGCCTTGGGCAAGGGTCGCCCCGACAAGTAGCCGTCGGGACAAACAGCCGTCCGGACGCGCGGCCTCATGACATGCGGCCGTCATGACATGGGCCGTTAGGGAAAATTATTCTCCTTTATGGCGCCTCAGGCTGTCTTGCGCGCGCCTGACGCCATTAACTAACGCCGACCGACGCCCGCGGGCCTCGGCCGGCCGGTTTTTTGCCGCCCGCACGCAAGCGGGGCCGGCGTCGCGGCCGGATAAAATTGGCCGATTTCGGCCCCGGCGGCCGGGGGCGGGGCGAAAAAATGTAAAAAAAATTTGCTTTCGCCGGCCTTTTCTTGGTAACTTGCCAAGGGTCCCGTCCGCCCGCGACCGGCGGGGTCCGGCCGGAAAGACGGGCGCGGGACAAATTTATTTATGGCGGACCCCGCCGATCAACCCCAGCCCCCGGCAGTCGCCCGGTTCGACGGTCGGCCAGCGATAGTGAGAAATGGCAAAAAAGGTCTCAATCAAAAAACTTCTCCGCACGGACGACGCCTTCCTGTCCACCTCCGACAAGATCTGGAACTACGTCCTGGCCAACAAGAAAAAGATCGTCATGTGGGCCTCGGCCGTCGTCCTGGCCCTCGCGGTCGTGCTGATTGTCAAGGCCGTCCACGACAACAACCTGGAGAACGCCCTGGAGGCCTTCCACGAGGCCCGGGCCATGAGCGGCGAGCCCCGCCTGGAGGCCCTGAGGCGGGTCCGGACGGCGTACCCCGGCACCCCCGCCGACCGTCAGGCCGCCTACGCCCTCTTCGACCTGGCCATGAACGCCGGCTCCTACGACGAGGCCCTGGAGCTCAACGAGGAGCTTCTGCGGACCCTCCCCAAAGGAGAGGAGCAGATCAGGCCGTTTCTTTTGGAGACCATGGGCGGCCTCCACGAGGAGAAAGGCCAGCACACCGAGGCCCTCAACCGGTACAAGGACGCCGCGGCCCTGGTCGAGCCCCTGGCCTCCCTTCCCGACGGCGGGGCTGCCTCGGCCGCCTACCTCAACGAGCTCTATTCCTCCGTCAGCCGGGCGGCCATCTCCGCCGGGCAGATCGACGAGGCCCGCCGCGCCCTGGAGAACATCGTCTTCCGCTCCCCGGACACCGCCAGGGCCTACTCCGCCCAAGTTAAACTGGCCGCCCTGGCCCCCGAGCCCCCCGCCGAGAACGACGCCCCCGCCGAGAACGACGCCCCTGCCGCCGCCGCCGACGCGCCCGCCGATGATGACGCCGCTCCGGCCGCCGACGCGCCCGCCGATGATGACGCCGCTCCGGCCGATGGTGACGCGCCCGCGACCGATGACGACGCCCCGGCCGCCGCCGACGCGCCCGCCGCCGATGATGACGCGGCCGCCACCGCCGGTGACGACGCCGCTCCGGCCGATGGTGACGCGCCCGCGACCGCCGACGACGCCGCGGCCGAGGAGGCCCCGGCCGCCGAGTAGCGGTTGTCAAGCCGGAAGAACGAGCCTTTCAACCCGTCGAACCGAGGTCCGCTAACAATGGCCGACAAGACAGACGACACCCAGGAAGAGCAGCATTTGGGGGATCTGGCGGAGGACGACTCCCGAGACTCCCTGAACCCCTCGGACGAGCCGAGGTTTCCGGACGACGAGCCCGGCCTGGCCGTGGGGTCGTCGGAGGAGCGGGACCCCGGCCCGCTCTCCCTGGGCCAGCAGTGGGAGGGGGACGGCGACCCGGAGGCCGGGCGCGGGCGCGGGGACGACCTCGAGGAGGAGGTCCGCCTCCCCGGACGGGGGCGCTCCAGCCCGGCGGTCAAGGGGGCGCTGGTCGTCCTGGCCGCCGCCCTGGCGGTCTTCATAGGCTATCTTTTCTTCTCCGACTCCAAAAACGACCACGCCCCGCCCGCCGCGACGCCCGCGCCCGCCCGGGAGGCCGCCGTCGAGGACGTCCCCCTGGAGCCTCGGGAGGACATCACCTGGGCGCCGGTGGAGGTGGGCCCGGTGGGCGCCGCCGGGCGGCCGGGACAGTCCTGGCAGACGGATCAGGCCGGACCGGCCGGGACGACCTCCCCCGGGGGGACCCCGGACGAGGACGAGCAGATTTTGTTCACCCAGGTGCACCCCGACTCCACCGTCCCCGGAGGCTGGAGCTTCGCGCCCCCCGACGGCCCCCCGCCCGGAGCCGCCCCGACGACCCCGGAAGTTTCCGACTCCAATGACGCCGCGGCCGGCGGCCCCCCGCCGGAAGCCGCCGCCCCGACCGACGCCGGCCCGGCCGCCTCCGACGCCCCCCCGCCGCCCGTCGCCGACGCGGGGCCGCGGCCGGGCGGGACTCCCGAGGACGGCCTGCCCCTGGTCAGCGAGGTGGTGTCGCCCGGGGAGGAGACTCCCTCCGGCCTGGGCGCCGACTCCCCCAGGGCGGGCGGCTCCGGCGGCGTCCAGATAGACGTCCCCGCCCTGTCCGCCGACAACTCCCGCTCCTCCGAACCCTCCGGCTCCGCCGTGGAGCTGGACCTGGGCGGGCCGCAGGCGACCCCCGCCGCCCCGCCGGCGTCGTCGTCGCAGGCGTCGCCAACCCCGGCCCCGGCCGCCCCGCCGGCGGCGTCGTCGCAGGCGTCAACACCGCCGGCAGCGTCATCGTCGCAGGCGTCGTCAACCCCGGCCCCGACCGCAACACCGGCCGCGACGTCATCATCGCTGGCGTCAACCGCGCCGGCGGCGGCGGCGTCATCGCAGGCGCCGTCGGCCCCCGCGGCCGAGACTTCGGAGACGGCCCCGACTCCCGCCGCCCCTGCCGGGACAACCTCCGCCCCGGCCGGCAGCGACGAGTTGTCCGCCCTCTGGGTGGCCAACCTCGTCTCCACCCCGAGCCAGACCGAGGCCGACGCGGCCTGGGGCAGGCTGCGGGGGGCGACTCCGGACGGCAGGCAGCTCTACCGCTACGACACCGAGGTCAACGGCACCCTGCAGCACAGGATCCGCCTGGGCTTCTATCAGACCGACGACGAGGCGCGCGCCGAGGCCGGGGCGGTGGCCTCCGGACTGGGTCTGCCCGCGCCCTGGACGGCCAGGCCGAACCTGGCCGAGGAGCGCCAGCACAACGTCCAGCCCCTCTCCGACCTCTGGGCCGTCAACATCTCCTCCACCCCGGACAAGGCCGAGTCCGACGCCCTCTGGACCGCCCTGAACGGGGGGCCGGCCCGGGAGGCTCTGGCGGGGGTCGGCGCTTCTGAAAGCGGCGGGTCCCCGGGCCTCTACCGCTCCGAGACCACCGTCCAGGGCGGCGTCCAGCACCGCATCCGCCTGGGCTTTTTCGGCTCCCGGGCCGAGGCCGAGGCCGCCGGAAAGAGCCTGGCCGCGGCCGCCGGCCTCCCCGCCAGCCGCATAGGCGTCCCCTGGGCCGTCCGTCCCAGCCTGGGCGAGGAGCGGGCCAACACCCGATGATCCCAGGCGGGGCCGCCCGGCGACTCCCTTTCCAAGGCGCTCTTTTCAGGGCGCCTTTTCTTTTGGCGGGGAGGGCGCGGCCGGCCGTCCCGCCGGCGCGTCCTCCTCCCCGCCCGGCCTCCCCCTCCGCCCGCCGCCAGCCGACAACCCGAGGAAACAAGTCGCGGCCTGAAGCCGAAGGTTTTCGAAGCCGGCCGCCCTCCGCGTCCCCGTCTCCAAACCCCCCTTCCGTCGCCTGCCGGAAAAATTGCCCCCGGAGGCCAAAAAATCGCCCCGGGCCGAAAATAATCTCCCTCCGGCGAAAAAAAATTCCCGGAGGTTTTTTTTTCTGAACTTTTTCTTGTCTTTTCCATAACATTTCCCCCGACAAACCGCCGGCCGCAACCAACGCGTCCGCCAAACGTCGGTTATGACCGTCTTTTGGCGGTCGGGGGACAACCGCCCCGGGGGTCCCGCGGAGAAAAATTATTCTTGCAATTGCGACCAAGTTTCGATAAGATGATCCTGACCCGGCGGTTGTCGACATGCCCGCCCGCGGGCGGCCGCGGCGACCAAGGTCGGGACGGCGCCAATTGGCCGCCGGGGCTTCCAACCGGGAGGTGGGACATGTACACCAGCATGCGCGACGTCAAGCAGGGGCAGCAGTGCGTCATCCGCGAGTATCGCTGCGAGCCGCGGTTCATGTCGCGTCTTCTCGCCCAGGGCCTGACCCCCGGCACCAGGGTCTCGATCAAGCAGTCCGGCCGCGGGACCCCCATGCTCATCCAGGCCCGCGAGGCCACCCTGGCCATGAACTACGAGGAGGCCGGCGACATCAAGGTCGAGGTGCTCTAGCCCTCCCCCTCCGCCCCGGTTTCAAACTTTTCTCCGACGCGCAAAATCTCCGCGGTTTTGCGCGTCGGTCGTTTTCGGGGCCGGGTTTTTTCGGGGCCCCGCCCCCTTTCCGCCCCCCTCCCGGCCGCGTCTTGACAATTCCGGGGGCCGTCGGCCGTCCGGCCGCCGGGGCACCGGCCGCGCGCCCCCCCGCCGCGCAAATAAATTTTGACAAGTTCGATTTTACCCTTGACATCCCCGGGGCCATCGTGTAAGGTAGCGAAAGCTTTTCGACAGGCGGCCCCGGGCCCGTTACGGCCGCGGCCCGCCGACAGGAAAGCCGGGGCTCGCACCCTCCGAAAGGTCTTTTGGAGGGTTTTTTCTTAGGCCGTTTTTTCACGGCCCGCCCCCGCCGCATGTCGAGGGACCCGGGCCGCGGCCCGGACGCTCGAAAAGGAATCGGGACCACGGTGACCAACCCCCCGGGGACCACCCCGCCGGTGTCCACCCCCCTGGTGTCCACCCCCCTGGTGTCCACCCCCCTGGTGACCACCCCCCTGGTGTCGAACCCTTTGATCGGCCTCGAGACCCCGTCTCGGCCGGCGGCCCCACAACCAAACCCTCTTTCACCAAAGTGGGCCTCCGCCCGCTTTCTTTGTTTATTGGGGCCCGGTTTTTCGGCCCCCCTCCTTTGGGGCGGGTTTTTCTAACCCCCGCCCGGGCGGCCGGGTTTTTCGCCCTCCCGCCGATCGGTCCCCGCCCATGCAGACAAACCCGCGCGGCCCCCGGCGCGCCGCCAGCAAGGCCAAGGCCGGCCCCGGGCCCGCCGACAGGCGGGTTCTCGGCGCCCTCCTGGCGAAGGCCGGGCCCGCGCTGGAGCCCCGGCTGGCCGCCCTGGGCCTGCAGTCCGCGGGCCTGGCCGTGGTCGTGTCCGAGGGCCGCCTGACCTTGCGGCTGACCGTGGACAAGCCCTGGGAGCCGGGACAAACCGTCCCGCCCGACCCGGAGGCCGGCCCGGAAATTGACGGCGGAGCCGGCGCGCCGCCCGTCCGCGCCGGCTCCCCGGCCGCCGGGCCCCGCGGAAACCCCGGCTCGCCGGTCACTTTGGACGACTGCGCCGCCGCCTCCGAGCTGGTCTCGGCCCTGCTGGACGAGCTGGACCCCGGCGACGACGGGCCCGAGTACGTCCTGGAGGTCTCCTCCCCCGGCCTGGACCGCCCGCTGAACGGCGAGCGGGATTTCCGGCGTTTCGCCGGCTGCCTGGCCAAGGTCAGGCTGAGGAGGGACGGCCGGGTCGGCGCCCACACGGGCCGCATTCTGCTGGACCCCCTGCGCCTGGCCGTCCCGTCGGGCGAGGTGCCCTTCACCTGCGACATGGTGCTCTCCGCCCGTCTGGTCCCGGAGATCTGACGCCGCCCCGCGGCCCGGCCCGCGCGGCTTTTCCCCGGGGGAGTTTTTATTAAAGGGAGTTTTCCTCAGGCGAGTTTTTTATCGTCCCGGTTTTTCCGGGGCCCAATACCGGCGACGGCGGCTTGGTCCGTCCGGGCGCCATTCCACCCCCGGGGCGCCCGGCCCGCGGGGGTCTTCCGGCGACACATATCATGAACAACCAGGAATTGAAAAGAATTATCGACCAAATATGCCGCGACAAGGGCCTGGACCGCTCGGTGCTGATCATCACCCTGGAGGAGGCCATCAAGAGCGCCGCCAAGCGCAAGCACGGCCTGAGCGACAACTTCGAGGTCACCTACAAGGACGAGACCGGCGAGATCGAGGTCTTCCACTTTAAGGAGGTGGTCGAGGAGGTCACCAACGCCGAGACCCAGATCGCCCTGGAGGAGGCCAGAAAGCTGGACCCCGACTCGGCCATCGGCGAGGAGCTGGGCGTCAAGCTGGACGCCTCCAACTTCGGGCGCATCGCCGCCCAGTCGGCCAAGCAGGTCATCATCCAGCGCATGAAGGACGCCGAGCGCGACCTCATCTTCGACGAGTACAAGGACAGGGTCGGCGAGATCGTCAACGGCATCATCCAGAGGGTGGACAAGGGCAGCATCGTCGTCAACCTGGGCCGCGCCGAGGCGCTTCTGCCCGTCTCCGAGCAGATCCCCCGGGAGACCTACTACCACCGGGGCGAGCGCATGCGGGCCCTGATCATCGACGCCAAGCTCATCAGCCGCGGCCCCCAGATCATCCTCTCCCGCACCCACCCCGACTTTCTGGCGGCCCTGTTCGACGCCGAGGTGCCCGAGATCTCCGAGGGCATCGTCAAGATCGTCTCCGTGGCGCGGGAGCCGGGCAGCCGGGCCAAGATCGCCGTCAGCACCGCCGACAACGAGATAGACCCCGTGGGCGCCTGCGTGGGGCTCCGGGGCTCCAGGGTGCAGAGCGTCGTCCAGGAGCTCAAGGGCGAGAAGATCGACATCATCCCCTACTCCTCCGACATCGCCCACTATGTGGCCAGCGCCCTGGCCCCCGCCGGGGTCATCAGGGTGGTGGTCGACGAGGACCTGAGGTCCCTGGAAGTCGTCGTCCCCGACGACCAGCTCTCCCTGGCCATCGGCCGCAAGGGCCAGAACGTCCGCCTGGCCTCCCGCCTGGTGGGCTGGCGCATCGACGTCAAGAGCGAGTCCAAGTACCAGAGGGCCCTGAAGGACGGCTACCAGTCGCTTTTGCGTCTGCCCGGCGTGGGCGAGATCACCGCCGACCTTCTCTTCGAATCCGGCTACGGCTCGGCCCGGGACCTGCTGGACGTCGAGCCCGAGCAGCTGGCCATGATCGAGGGCCTGCCCATAGCCAAGGCCAAGCAGATCTGGGACTCCGCCAAGGAGTACGTCGACAACCTCGCCCGCGAGGACGCCGAGGAGGCCGCCCGGGAGGCCATGGCCAAGGACTTCTTCGGCCAGAGGCCCGACTCCGCCCAGAGCGGGCCCGCGCCTGAGGCCCCCGCCGCCGCCGAGCCCGAGCCCGAGCCCGCCGCCGAGGCCGCCGGGACCGACTCCGAGCCCGCTGGCGCCGGGACCGAGCCCGAAAGCGCCGGGACCGGAGCCGGCGACGAGACCGGGACCGACGACGGGACCGGAACCGGCGACGAGACCGGAACCGGCGACGAGACCGAAACCGGCGACGAGACCGGGACCGACGGCGGGACCGGGACCGACGCGGACGACGAGACCGCCGCCCCGCCCGAGGCCGCCGCCGGGAACGGGCCCGACAATTCCGAGGAGGCCCTCTGAAAGGGCGTCGGAAGGACCGCGTGTCGAGAAGAGGCGTTTCGGGGACGCCCGCCGGGCACCCAGGGGAAACCAAGGGCCCGATCAGGACCTGCGCGGGCTGCCGGGCCAGAAAGCCCAAGGCCGAGCTGGCCAGGCTGGCCGTCGTCAGGACCGGGGGCACGTCGAGGCCGGCCGTCGTCCCGGACCCCGGGGGAGGGCTGCCGGGCCGCGGCGCCTGGGTCTGCCGCGACAGCCCCCAATGCCTGGCCCGGGCCGTCCTGAAAAACAGGCTGGCCCACGCCCTGAGGGTCTCCGACCCCGACTTGTCCGGCCTGGGCGAGCCGGGCCCCCCGGGCCCGCCGCCGGCCCCCGGGGGCGGCGGGAGGAGGAAGAGGCGGCGGGCAGAGGAAGAAAACGTCCGCGGCGACGGCGACGGACGCGACGGCGGGGACGGAGGGCGACAATTTTGACGCCGTCCCCCCGGCCTCCGGGACAGGCGGGACCGGCCGGACGGGCCGGGACGACCCGGGGGACGGCGGGGCGGGCGGCGGGCGGGACGAGGGCAAGTATTTTGGCGGGACCGGCCGCGGCGGGCGGGGAGCGAGACCCCGGGGCTCGGCGGGCCGGACGACTAGTGTCGAAAACTCAGGACATAGGTGTCAAAGGGATGGGTAAGAAAAGGATTCACGAGCTGGCCAAGGAGCTCTCCTTAACCAGCGCCGAGCTTCTGCAGCGCATGAACGACCTCAGGATACTGCCGGGCAACAAGCTGGGGCCCTCGCACAGTATCGACGACGACGTCGCCGAGATGATCAGAACCAGGATAACCGGGCTGATGGCGGCCTCCCCCACCAGGACGGTCATCAGGCGCCGCAAAAAGGGCGGGGACGACATCCCCGAGGCCCAGTCTCCCTCCGACGGGCGGGAGTCCCGCGGCGCCCCCGAGCCCCTCCCGGAGGCCGGGACCGCCGAGCGGGCCCTGGCCCCGGAGCCCGGGGAGGCCCCCGCGGCCCCCCCGGAGCCCGCCCCGGCCGGCGGGGAGGAGACCAGGCAGGCCCCCAGGCCCGTCAAGGTCCCCCAGGGCCGCTACGACAAGGCCACCATCGTCGGCGTCCAGCAGCAGCCGGCCAGGCCCCCGGATCCCGCCAGGGGCGCGCCGGCCCGCGCCCAGGGGCCCCCCTCCCAGGAGAGGGCGCCCCAGCTGCCCGACTTCATGAGGCTCTCCCCCACCGGGGCCCAGGCCGCCGAGCCCCCGGCCCCGCAGGCCCCGCCCGAGACTCCGGCCCGGCCGGCGCCCCCCGAGGCCGAGGCCGGGCCGCGGCCGCCCCTGGCGTCCGCCCCGACCGCCGCCGCGGGCCCGGACCCGGCCCCCGGGCAGGCCCCGGCCGCCGAGGCCGCCGGGACCCCTCCGGCGCCCGGGACGGACCGGACGGAACAAGGACGCCCGGAGGCCCGCGGCGGCGAGGAGGCGCCCCGGACGGGGGCCCAGCGGCCGCAGGGACCCGGGGACGACCGGCAGCAGGCCGACCGGCGCCCCCAGGGCGAGAGGGCCCAGGGCGAGCGCCGCCCGGCCGAGGGCCAGCAGCCCGGCCAGCCCGGACAGCGCGGCAAGGTGACCAGGGAGCTCGGCCAGCCCTCCGGGTCGCCGCTGGTCTCCAGGGGCCAGCGCTCGCAAGTCTCGACGCACGGCGAGCCCGCCAAGGTCGTCGGGGTGGTGACCAGCTTTTCGACCGGGCCCGACGGCTCCAGACCCTACACCTCCCCCGACTCCGGGGGCTACGGCCGGAACGGGCCGGCCCGCCCGTACGTCGGCCGCTCCGGCGGTCCCGGCGGGCCCAGGACCTTCGGGGACAAGGACCGCGAGGCCGGGGGCCCGAACCGCCCGCCCAGGGGTCCCGGGGGCCCGCCCAGAGGGCCGGGAGGACCGCCCAGGGGGCCCAGGCCCGACGCCGGGGGGCCGCCGCCGCAGGGCGACGCGCCGTCCAGGAAGAGGGGCGACCGCAAGAAGAAGCCCGGGGGCGCCTTCGCCGACAAGGGCCACGAGGAGGCGAGGGGGGCCAAGAAAAGGGAGCTCGTCGAGCGCACCGACCTCTACTCCGAGGGCTCCTGGGAACGCGCCCGGGGCAAGCGCCCCAAGGTCAAGAAGTCCCAGGCCAAGACCGAGATCACCACGCCCAAGGCCATCAAAAGGCGCATCAAGGTCGACGAGGTCATCACCGTCTCCGAGCTGGCCCACCGCCTGTCCCTCAAGGCCGGGGACATCATCAAAAAACTGATGGGCATGGGGGTCATGGCCGGCCTCAACCAGTCCCTGGACTTCGACACGGCCACCCTGGTGGCGGCCGAGTTCGGCTACGACGTGGAGAGGAGCGCCTTCGACGAGGGCGAGTTCCTGCCCGTGCCGGACGTCGACGAGAAGTACCCGCTGTCCACCCGCTCGCCCGTGGTGACCATCATGGGCCACGTCGACCACGGCAAGACGTCGCTCCTGGACTACATCCGCAAGACCAAGATCCAGGAGGGCGAGGCCGGCGGCATCACCCAGCACATCGGCGCCTACCACGTCCGGGCGGGGGGGCGCTACATCACCTTTCTCGACACCCCCGGCCACGAGGCCTTCACGGCCATGCGCTCCAGGGGCGCCCAGGTGACCGACATCGTCATCCTGATCGTCGCCGCCGACGACGGGGTCATGCCCCAGACCAGGGAGGCGGCCGACCACGCCAAGGCGGCCAGGGTGCCCATCATCGTGGCCGTCAACAAGATCGACAAGCCCGGGGCCGACGCCGAGAGGATCCGCAGGCAGCTGACCGACATCGGTCTCACCCAGGAGGCCTGGGGCGGCGACACGGTCTTCGTGGACATCTCGGCCAAGACCGGCCAGGGCGTCGAGGAGCTTCTGGAGATGATCCTCCTGCAGGCCGACATTCTGGACCTCAAGGCCCGGGTCGACGGCCCGGCCAGGGGCCGCATCATCGACGCCCGCCTGGACAAGGGCCGCGGCGCCATGGCCACGGTGCTGGTGGGCGAGGGGTCCCTGAAGATGGGCGACGCCTACGTCTGCGGCGTGCACCACGGCAAGATCAGGGCCATGTTCACCGACCAGGGCTCCAAGATCGAGGAGGCGGGCCCCTCCATCCCCGTGGAGATCCAGGGCATCAGCGGGGTGCCGCTGGCCGGCGACGAGTTCATCGTCATGGAGAACGACAAGCAGGCCCGGCAGGTCAGCCAGCACAGGCTGCTCAAGCAGCGCGAGAGCGTGCTGGTCAAGACCTCCAAGCTGACCCTCGAGAACCTCTTCGACCACATCAAGGCCGGGGCCGTCAAGGGGCTCAACCTCATCCTCAAGGCCGACGTCCAGGGCTCCCTGGAGGCCATCCTCGACGCCGTGGGCAAGTTCTCCAACCCGGAGATCAAGATCACCGTCATCCACTCCTCCATCGGCCTGGTCACCGAGACCGACATCATGCTGGCCTCGGCCTCCAACGCCCTGATCATCTGCTTCGGGGTCAAGCCCCCGGCCGCCAAGGTCCAGGAGGTGGCCGAGAGCGAGCAGGTCCAGATCCGCTACTACGACGTCATCTACAAGCTTCTCGACGACATCAAGGAGGCCATGGCCGGCCTGCTCGACCCCGTCAAGAGCGTCAAGGTCATCGGCCAGGTGGAGGTGCGCCAGGTCTTCAACATCTCCAAGGTGGGCCTGGTGGCCGGCTGCTACGTCACCGACGGCAAGGTCAGCCGCGGGGCCCGGGCCAAGCTCGTCCGCAACAAGGAGACGATCTTCGACGGCCGCGTGGCCACTCTCAAACGCGAGAAGAACGACGTCCGCGAGGTCCTGGCCGGCTACGAGTGCGGCCTGAGCCTGGACGGCTACTCCGCCGTCCAGCAGGGCGACCGCCTGGAGGTCTACCAGATCGAGGAGACGGCCGCCACCGTCGACCTCATCAACGAGGCCATGGAGCGCTCCGCCGCCGAGGCCGCCAAGAACGAGGCCGCCAAGAACGAGGCCGCCAAAAACGAGGCCGCCCGGCAGAGCGAGGCCGGGGCCGGCAGCTGACCCCCCGGGAGATGGCCGCGGTGGTGGGCGTCCTCCTGGTGACGCTGTACATGGAGGGCAACTCCAGCCTCAAGGAGAAACGGCGGGTCGTCAAGAGCCTTCTGGGCCGGGTGCGCGCCCGCTTCAACGCCGCCGGCTCCGAGGTGGGCGGCCAGGACGTCAGGGAGAGCGCCGTCCTGGGGTTCTCGCTGATCGGCCCGGACGCCCGCGTCCTCAACCGGGTCCTCGACCACATCCTCAACTTCGTCGAGGACAAGGCCGACGCCGAGATAGTCGACGCCCGCATGATCTGCCCGCTGTACGCGGACGACCTTGAGGACGAGGACGAGGGGGAGGGGCGCCCCGGCCGGACTCCCCCCGCGGACGACCTCCCCTGGGCGGTCGACGGCGACGATGACGACGACGATGACGATGACAACGACGATGCCGACGACGGCGACGATGACGACGACGCCGACGGCGATGACGCCGACGCCGACGCCGACAATGACGACGGCGGGGCCGGCTAGCATTTTAACGCGGCGGCTTCGACGGCTTCGACGACTTCGACGACTTCGACGGCAATGACGGCGGGGACGGAAACGCGGGCGTCGAAAAGACGGGCGACCAGACGGTCGGCGTCGACGACAACGACGCCGGCTTTGGCATCAACGGCCGCGACGACGGCCGCACAAACCAACAGCCCCCGACGGACGGACGGGGCGGCGCCCCTCCCGGACGGCCGGACGGGGGCGCGGCAGGCGGACGACGCCAAGAGAGAACGTCACATGGGCCGACAGCGCGCGGACAGATTAAACAGCCTCATCGGCGCGGCGGTCAGCGAGCTTCTGCTGACCCGCAGCTGCGACCCCCGGCTGGCCAAGTTGACGGTGACCCGCTCGGTGACTTCCGACGACCTCAAGACCGTCCGCCTCTTCTACACCGTCCGCGACGACGTGGAGGACAAGGCCGGCGTGGCCAAGGCCCTGGAGAAGGCCGGCGGCTACGTCCGCTCCCACCTGGCCTCCGTCCTGAAACTCAGGCACACCCCCAAGGTCGTCTTCGCCTTCGACCGCAATCTGGAGCACGCCCGGCTGATCAGCAACCTCCTCAGCGAGGTGATGCCGGCCTCCTCCCCGCCCGCCGGGAACGACGAGGCCCCCGCTGACAGGAGCGGGGGGGCGGACAGGCCCGAGGCCGACGCCCGCGGGCGCGACGACGATTTGGAGAATGAGGACGACGACGAGGACGATTTGGAAGATGACGACGACGACGAGGACGATTTTGAAGACGATGACGACGACGACGAGGACGATTTTGAAGACGATGACGATGACGACGACGACGAGGAATAGCGACGGCCGTCGATAATGACGGCGGCGACGGCTGAAACGTCAATAAATTAGACGAGGGGACAATCGGCGAAATGGAGGGCCGGGCCCCCGTCCCCGGG
>JAISET010000034.1 GCA_031264015.1 Deltaproteobacteria bacterium
CGGCCGACCCCGCCCGGGGGTTTTTCCCGGGCGACGGCCGACAACCAGGAGGAATCATGCCAGGCAGCGTCGATCCGGCAGTCTTGGAACTGTTCCGCGCCAAAGCGAAGGCGGCGACCATCGAGGTCGCCGTCGTGCAAAACATACGGGAGGCCATGCTCTACGCGGTGAGTCTGGCCGGGAAGGCCGAGCCTGCCCAGGTTCTGCCGACGGGAGCGCCGCCCAAGGGGAACGGCGCGGCCGGAAAGAAAGTCCTGGCCGCCCCGGGCATCCCCGACGAGCTCTACGCCGAGCTGGAGCGCCAGGCGGAGGCCGCCGGGGTCGAGCCGGTCAGGTCGGGCCTGCGGGATCGCCTGGCGGGCATCGAGGCTGCCTTCTCCATCGCCGACCTGGGCATAGCCGAGACGGCCACCCTGATCCAGCAGAACGAGCGGGAGGACGCCAGGCTGGCCACCATGATCTGCGAGACCCACGTGGTCGCCCTCCCGGTCTCCTCCGTCGTCAAGTCCGCCCGCGAGGCCGAGGACTACCTGAGAGCCGCCCTGGCCAAGGTTCCCAACTACACCTCCTTTATCTCCGGGCCCAGCCGCACGGCGGACATCGAGAGGGTGCTCACCCTGGGCGTGCACGGCCCCCTGGCCATGCACGTGACGCTGATGGAGGGTTGAAATGGACGCGGGCATGAAAAATTACCGCGAGCAGCTTAAAGAGGCCCTCGACGACTCCTTTCTCAGGCGGACCCTGGACAAGTTCGCCGTGCAGTACAAGATCAACCGCGCGGCCGTCTTCGCCGACATGAACGAGCGCGAGATCATCGCCCAGATCGCCGACGCCAAGGACGCCTCCCTGAACCGCCTGGAGGAGCTCTACGCCCGGTTCGTCAAGGAGGCCGAGGCCCGCGGCGCCAAGGTCCACCGGGCCAGGACCGCCGGGGAGGCCAACAAGATCGTCTGTCAGATCGCCGCCGAGAACGACGTCAAGTCGGTCATCAAAAGCAAATCCATGACCGCCGAGGAGATCCACCTCAACCGCGCCCTCGAGGCGGGCGGGGTCGAGGTCGTCGAGACGGATCTCGGCGAGTGGATCATCCAGCTGCGCCGCGAGGGACCCACCCACATGGTCATGCCCGCGATCCACTTAAGCCGCCACCAGGTGGCCGAGGAGTTTAAAAAGGCGACCGGCGAGGAGCAGGACAGCGACATCGGGAAACTCGTCAAGGTGGCCAGGCGCGAGCTTAGGGCCCGCTTCGCCCGGGCCGACATGGGCGTCTCCGGGGCCAACTTCGCCGTCGCCGAGTCCGGGACCATCGGCATCTGCACCAACGAGGGCAACGGGAGGCTGACGACCACCTTGCCGCGGGTCCACGTGGTGGTGGCGGGCATCGACAAGCTCTGCCCCGACATCCGCGACGCCCTGAGGGTCATCAGCGTGCTGCCCCGCAACGCCACCGGCCAGGTCATCACCACCTACGTCTCCTGGATCTCCGGCGCCACCAACTGCGAGGCCGCCGCCGACAAGAAGAAGGCCTACCACATCGTCCTGGTGGACAACGGCCGCGTCGACTTGCTGAAGGACGCCAAGTGCCGGGAGGTCCTGCGCTGCGTCAGGTGCGGGGCCTGCGCCAACGTCTGCCCGGTCTACCGCCTGGTGGGCGGCCACAAGATGGGCTACGTGTACATCGGCGCCATCGGCCTGATCCTCACCTATTTCTTCCACGGCCGCGACCGGGCCAAAAACCTGGTCCAGAACTGCATCGGCTGCCAGGCCTGCAAGGATGTCTGCGCGGCCGGCATCGATCTGCCCGGCATCATCTTGGAGCTCAGGGCCCGCCTCAACGAGGAGAACGGATCCCCGATCGCGAGCTCGCTGCTCTCGAAGGTCCTGGCCAACCGGGGTCTTTTCCACACGCTTTTAAAGTTCGGCAAGTTCGCCCAGGCCCCGGTCAAGTCCGGCCGGTTCGTCAGGCACCTGCCGCTCGTCTTCTCGGGCACCCAGAGGAACATCTCGCTCCCCTCCATCAGCCCCCGGTCCTTCAGGGGCGCCTGGCCGGAGATGGCGGGCTCCTTGTCGGCCGGTCTCAAGACCGTCGGGATCTTCGCCGGCTGCGCCCAGGACTTCGTCTATCCGGACCACCTGAGGGCCGCCGTCAAGCTTCTGGCGCGCAAGGGCTACAAGGCGGTCTTTCCCATGGGCCAGAGCTGCTGCGGCCTGCCCCTCCAGATGATGGGCGAGAGGAAGAGCGCCGAGAAGACGGCCGCCGGCAACGTGGAGGCCTTCCGGCAGACCCCGGTCGACCACGTCCTGACCCTCTGCGCCTCCTGCGCCTCCCACATCAAGGAGAACTACGCGGCCCTGGCCGCCCCGGCCGGCCTCAGGACCCAGGCCGAGGCCTTCGTCGGCAAGATCGTCGACTTCAGCTCCCTGATGAAAAACGTCGTCAGGCTGGAGCCCGGCGACTTCAAGAACTCCGGCGAGATGGTTGCCTACCACTCACCCTGCCATCTGTGCCGGGGGCTGGGCGTCATCAAGGAGCCCAGGGAGCTCATAGGGTTCGCGGGCGAGTACGCGCCCACCCCCGAGGAGGACGTCTGCTGCGGCTTCGGCGGCACCTACTCGGTCAAGTTCCCGGAGATCTCCGGGGTCCTCCTGGAGCGCAAGCTCGCCGGCGTCGAGGAGTCCGGGGCCACCACCCTGGTCACCGACTGCCCCGGCTGCGTCATGCAGCTCAGGGGCGGCGAGGAGAAGCGCGGCAACAAGGTCAAGGTCATGCACCTCTCCGAGTTCCTGGCCCAAAACCTCAAGTCCTGAGAGGACGGGAAAAGCCCGGGGCTTGAAAGGCCGGCAGTCCGACAGTTCGACGACATGACAAAAAGAAAGGGGCTCCGCGAGGGGGGGGCCCTTTTTTATTTGGTTGGCTGATAATTTACCGGCGCGCCTGATTTTGGCGGCGCCGGGCCTCTTTTTTATTGGCGTGACTTGCGGGCGCTCGCGGGGCGCCCCTGGGACTTGGCAAATTTTTTACAGTTTTGTCAATTAAAACTTAATTTTAAACTCGATAAATAAAGATTTGGCTAATTTTTTGCATCTAAGCCATACAATTAGAATTTGTAAGATATGAAAAGCTCTTTCAAACTTAATTTATGCTGTTTAGTCTCGTTTTTAAACATACTTATTTAAGTTCCGCCGAAAATTTATCGCTTAAACTGCGCCGCCACCTTGCCGCCATAACCTGGCCGCCATGACCCTGGCCGCCATGACCCTGGCCTCGAAGTATTGAAAATTAGAACCCGGCTTCGGTCCCGGACTCGAACGGCGGCCGGAGTCGAAGGCGATTGACAAGGCGGGGCAAAAATTATATAATGTTATTGATTCTCATTAAATATAATGAGTCAGCTTCCCGTAGTTTTCCGAACCATGGACGCCGTCCCGGGCCGTCCGGCCGACACGAAGCTTATTTCGGACATCGCGTCGCGGTAGTTATTCCCATGAATGAAACCCACGAGGCCAAGATACTTCTGGTCGACGATTCAGTCAGGCTGAGGAGCCGGCTGGAGGACTTTCTGGAGTCGCACAACTTCGGCGTCAAATGCCTGCCGGACGGCCGCGACGCAAAGGACGCCATCGCCGAATACAGGCCGGACCTCCTGCTTCTGGACATCATGATGCCCGGCCGGGACGGTTTCGAGGTGCTCCGCTCGGTGAGGGAGTCCTTCAGCGTCCCGGTCATCATGCTGACGGCCTGCAACAACAAGACCGACCGCGTCAGGGGGCTGGACCATGGCGCCGACGACTTCCTTGGCAAGCCCTTCCATCTGGGGGAGCTCCTGGCCAGGATCAGGGCCGTGCTGCGCCGCAGTAAGGCGGCGCCGGCCGGACCGGCCGAGGCTGGCGAGGGGGGCGGGGGCGAGATCGTCCGCGGCCCCCTGCGTCTGAACGTCGGCCGGCAGCGCCTGAGCGCGGAACAAAAAAACCGCTCCCTGAAAAAAAATTTGACCAACCTGGAGTTCAGGCTTTTCTACCTGTTCATGAGCCGGGCCGACGAGATCCTGAGCCGCGACGAGATTCTGGAGTATCTGTTCGAAAACAGGGAGTCGGTCGAGGGCCAGAGCCTGAGGGTTTATATCAACCGCGTCAGAAAGATACTCTCGGAGCTCGAGCTCGACCCCGGGAGCGTGGTCACTGTCTGGGGCTCCGGCTATCTTTTCAGGATCATCTCGTGAGAAGACCCAGGCTCAAACTCTGGCACAAGATATTCGTCTGCAGTTTTCTGATGGTCCTGATAAGCCATCTGCTGACTTTCTCCTGGTATCTGACCACCTACGAGAGGGACCAGCGGGTGGACAACCTGGTCCGCTATCTGTCCGTGGTCTCGGACAAGCTGAAAATGGCCAGCGATGAGGAGTTGGTCAAATTTATCGACGGCTACCGCATCGACGACAGACGCGTCTGGCTCGAGGACCCCGGGGGGCGGGTGCTGGTCGGGGAGCCCTGGCCGGGGATGAGTTTGTCCGAGCGCGGGGCGGGGCGGGTCAAAAAACGTTATGACTCCGCCTCGGGCACGGTGCTGCTTTTGAGACAAAAGGAGCCGTCCCTTTTGGCCATGTTTCCGGTCGCGAGCCGCGGCCGGGAGGTGGTGCTATGTTTCAACTGGCAGTGCGGCAGGCTGATCTCCTTTGTCGGCATCTTCGTCCAAAGCGCCCTGGGGCTGATCTGTCTGAGTGTTTTCCTGAGCTTCTGGTCGGCCAAAAAAATTTCCAGACCCCTGTCGACCCTGCGGGACCAGGTGGTTAAAATTGCCAGGGGAGACCTGACGGTCAGGCTTCAGGAGACGGGGGAGGAGGAGGTGGCCGACCTCTCCAGGGCCGTCAACGAGCTGACCGAAAACCTCTCCCTGCACATCGACGGCATGAAGCAGCTGATGGCCAACATGAGCCACGAGATGCGCTCGACCGTCACCAACATCTCTGTCTCCCTGGAAATTTCCGAGGAGGCGGCCGCGGCTATGCTGGCCTCCTTGCCGGAGACCAGGCATAAGGAGAGATTTGTCAGAAACCTGGGGCAGGCCAAGGCGGAGCTGGATCTGCTGGGAAACATGATCTCCTCCGGACTGCTTGGCGGCAAGCTGGACTTGCGGCACGAGGAGCTGGAGCTCGACCCTCTGGATTTTTCCAGTCTGTGCCGGCAGGTCCTGAACAGACACAAGCCGAGGGCGCTAAGGGAACGGCTGAAATTAATCTGCCGCGCCGAGCCCGGCGTCTGGCTGATGGGGGACGAGGTCCTGCTGGACCGCCTGCTGGTCAACATTCTGGACAACGCCCTCAAATACACTTCCCCGGGCGGGAAAATCGAGCTCCGCCTCCAGGCCGAGGGGGAGTTTGTCATCCTGGCCTGCCACAACACGCACCCGCCCCTGACCGAGGAGCAGCTGAAAAAACTCTGCCTGCCCTACTTCCGGGTCGAGCAGAGCCACATCCAGGGCTCCGGCCTGGGTCTGTATCTGGTGGAGCGCATCGCCGCTCTCCACGGCGGCGGCCTGACGGCCCAAAATCTTGCGGACGGCCTTCTGTTCACCATTCATCTGCCCCTGCCTGACGAGGCCGCGCGCCGGACCGTTTAGTCTGGACTCCCCCGGGGGCCGGGCCCGACCGCGGCCCGAGTCCCGCCCCAGTCCCTGCCTCGGCCGGATTCCTCCCGGTCCGAAAAAAGTGATCATTCCCAACCTCGGCCGGATTCCTCCCGGTCCGAAAAAAGTGATCATTCCCAACCTCGGCCGGATTCCTCCAGGTCCGAAAAAAGTGATCATTCCCAACCTCGGCCGGATTCCTCCCGGTCCGCGGAAAAATGCGGCTGTTCCCGACCCCGGCGCGTCCCCCTAAAAACAGCGTGCGTCGTCTTTTGACGGCCAAAAACCGGGCCGGCGACGCTTTGGAGCCCCGGCAGGGAGCCAGGGACGGCGGCCATGAGAACAAAAAGTTACTGTCTCGTAACAGGTGATAAAACTATAACATATTGAAATCATTGACTTTTTTTATTTTTAAAGGTAATCTTTCCCGCGTGAGCCAAATATCCAGGCGGGAGGCTGGTTTGGTCACGCCCGGGGCCGCCGGTCCCCGGGCCCAACTGGTCTTGTCGGCTTGACGGGACCACGCGCAGGACAGGAGTTTCAGGGTTATGGAAATAATTTGCCGAATATTAGAAAAAACTGCGGGAGTTTTTTTGTTTTTGGGACGCCCGGCCGTCCCGGCGGCCCTTCTGGGGCTGGTCTTGCTGACGGCCGGGGCCGGCGGGCTGCGGGCCCAGCCCGCCGGCGATGATTTTATGCTGGATATCCTCTACGTGACCGAGGTCGAGGAGGCCGTGGAGTCGGAGGGCTTCAAACCCGTGGTCACCAGGACGGCCGGGCCGTGGGGCAAAAGCGAGATAGTCGACACCCCTTATTCCATCAACGTCATGTCGAGCGATCTAATCAAGAACTCCGGGGTCAGCTCCTTCGACGAGATCGCCAAGATGAACCCGCTGGTCCAGCTGAAATACCCCAACGCCTCGGCCAGGTCCACAGCCTTTTTCAACATTCGGGGCTTTAGTCTCGGGCAGGCCAACGGGCGCCTGCAAGACGGGGTCAGGAGAATTTTCTACGGCATCCCCATGGAGGACAAGGAAAGAATCGAGGTCCTAAGCGGGCTTTCGGGCTTTCTTTACGGGCCCACCAACGTGGGGGGGGCGATAAACTTCGTGGTCAAGAGGCCCACCATGGAGCGGACCGGCTCCCTGCTCCTGGGCGTGAAGGACAACGGCACGCCCTACGGGCATCTGGACGTCGGGGGGCCGCTGGACCCGGAAGGGCGCTACGGCCTCAGGCTCAACATAGCCGGGCGCAACGGGGCCATGGCCTACAGGGAGCAGAAGCAGCTGAGCTCCGTCGTCAGCGGGGCCTTCGACTTCCACGTGACCGAGGACTTTTTATGGAGGTTCGCCGCCAGCCACTACGTCAACAAAAACGAAAACGCCCCGGCGGAATGGTGGGTCGCCCCGGGAGCCGTCAGGCCCGCGGCCCTCGATCCTAAGACCGACCTGGCCAGCGGCTCGCGGGACAAAAGGGAGCAGAACGACTTCTCCACGGACATCAGCTGGAAGATAAGCGAGCAGTTGTCCGTCCGGGCCGCCTTCCTCTATTCGGACATGGACCTCGACTACCGGGACTACAAAGTCAACACCTTTCGGCCGGATGGGTCGATCGTCTCCGGGTACAACATCGCCGGCTTAAACCATCCCAGGACCCCGGTGGACCAGAAGGGCGGATACTTTTATGTGGACTACAACTTTGAGACGGGGCCTTTCGCGCACAACCTGACCGCCGGGTTCAGCGTGGATTACCTGCACCTGAAGATGATAGACCCCCCCGACGCGACCCACCCCCTGGATCACGACATTCTCGACCAAAGAACCACCAACGCCAGCATGGTCGTCGGTGACGAGATCAGTTTTCTGGAAAAGTACAAGGTGATGCTTGGCGGCAATTTTGCCAGGTACAGGGTCAACGACATCTTAAATTCCAGGATCAACAAAAAAAGACAATTTTCGCCAACCGTCTCCCTGGTCTACAATCCGGTGGAAAAGGTCACCTTGTACGGCACCTACATCGAGTCTCTGGAGCCGGGCGCCTTTGTCGGCGCCGGCTACGTCAACAGCGGTCAATTTTTGGACCCCTACGTCAGCAAGCAATATGAAATAGGCGCCAAGGCCGATTTGGGCGGCATGTTTCTGACCCTGGCCTGGTACAGGATCGACAAGTCGAGCAACATCTACGTCGTCAATCCCAACGGCTCCCGAACCATGACCAGGGACGGCAGACAGGTGCACGAGGGTTTCGAGCTGACGGGCACGGGAAAAATTTTCGACAATTGGCGCGTCTACGGCGGGCTGACCGTCATGCGGGCCAGGCTCAAAAACAACAACGACCGCGACCTGGTCGGCAAGATTCCCGTGGACGTGGCCGAGAGCATGGCCAAGTTATATATGGAATACGACCTGCCCTTTGTCCAGGGCCTGACCCTGAACGGCGGGGCCTATCACACCGGCAAAATGTTCGGGGACGCCCTCAACACGGACCTGATGCGGAGCGTCACCCTCTTTGACCTCGGTCTTTCCTATCGCACGGAGGCGGCCGGCCATCCGCTGCGTTTTAACTTTATGCTGCAAAATGTCGCCGATAAAAAATATTGGCTCAGCAGCTACTACCTGGGCAATCCCAGGACTTTTTTGCTGACCTCGCAGATAGATTTTTTATAGGGACTTGGCCGCGACGACTTATCCAAGCGTCCCGGCCGCGGCATGCGACCGGGGGCCGGCGAGGCCGGGGGGCTGAAAAGCCGACGGTTTGACCGGTTCGACGCATGACAAAAAGAAAGGGGCTCCGCGAGGAACCCCTTTTTTATTGATATGTTTGCGCGGTCGACTGCTTGTCTGTCCGACGGTTTTTCCAGCGGACGGGACGGACAAGGAAAATTAATGTTGGCGCGCGCCCGCGAAGTCAAAGCGCGCCAACGTCCTTGGCAGGCTTCATTTTTAACTATATTCTTGACGGCGCTTTTTGTCAGGACCATGAGGAAGTTTTTTCTTTTTCCTTTATTTTTTCATAAGATGATGACAGTCAATATGTCTTTTGAGTAAATACTATTTTGATTGCGTTGTATGGAATCATGGCGTTGAGAGGCGTCGGACTGTTGGTTCTTAATGTGCTTATGATGTGCCTGCGACGTGAAATTAACGAAAGTTTGCCGTTCCGATTTTCTAAATATCGTCAAAACGTCGTCGCGCGATCCTGACGACATGTCGGCGACGTCTTGACGACGCGTCGACAACATCTTGACAACTAAAACTCCCCCAAAAAATATCGCCGTCGGCCTCCTCGAAAACCTGCGTCCCGTTTTCCGCGAGCCGCGGCTTCCGGTGAAAAAAGCCGCGGCTCGCGGTCTGTCATGGTCGGTCAAAGCCGGCCGGGCGCGACGCCGGCCGCGCCTCGCTCAGGCTGATCCTTCGGGAGGCGCGGGGTTCGCCGGAGGCGCGGGGTTGGCGGGAGGCGCCGGGTTTCCGGGAGTCCCGCCCGTCCCCCCGGCCGGGGGGGCCTGCCCGGCCGCCGGGTCGGGGGGCGCGGCGGGCGTCGTCGGGGTCGCCATGGCCGCCGGGGCCGCCGGGGCCGGCCTGGGGCCTGCCGGGACCGTTCTGCGGACGAGGAACCTCTTCCAGTAGCATTCCTTGGAGAACGACCTCCAGCCCCACTTGAGCCAGCTGATGATGGAGACGGCCAGCCAGAGGGCCCAGGCCAGCATGATGACCCGGTAGACCCGCTCGGGGACGGTCAGCACCCAGGCCCCGGGCCAGAGGCCGGCGGCGCGGTCCACGAACCAGTTGAGATAGTGCTCCGAGGAGCCGAAGCCCTCCACCCGCATGTGGGGGGCGGCCAGAAGACCGTTCTGGAGGCTCTTATAGATGTCGCGGAGGGCCAGCAGCGTCCAGGCGAACAAGCCGATCTGGGTCAGGTCGAAGACCAGCGACGACTTGACGGTCGGCCAGCGCTCCCTGACCCCCAGGACCAGCAGCCAGCCGGTGACCGAAAAGGCGCTGACGACGCTCATCTGCGAGAGCCCCATGAACAATAAAAACCAGGACGCGGAGCGCAGGGGCGCGAGGCCCAGGCGCCCCAGGCACAAGGAAAATATCAGCACCGCCCCGGCGAACGACCAGAACAGGACGGCCGGGCCCTGGACGGGGCCCCCGGTCAGAAGCGTCCAGCGGTCGTCCGGCAGCGAGAGGCGGTAGCGGATGTTGGCGGCGGGGCTGGGGAGGCTCAGGGCCGGGGTCCGGGTGACGGACCCGAGGGCCTCGGTCGACTGCCAGCCGACCGCGGCCGCGTGCACCCCGGGGTTCAGGGGGAGGCTGATCTCGGGGCCCAGGCCGTCCGGTCCCGGCGAGCCCGAGCCCGAGCCCGAGCCGACCGGGAGGCCCCGGCCGTCGAGGGTCAGCGACTGGATCTCGGCGCCCGGGGGGAGCCTGAAGTTGTAGGGCCCGGCGTGGCTGGTGCGCAGCGTCATGGAGAGGGTGCTCTCCCGGCTCTTGTAGCCCAGCGCGGTCGAGAGCTCGGCCTGGTCGACGACCACGTACTCCCCGGGCACCGGCTCGGGCCTGGAGACCGCGATGGTCACGGACTCCCCGGGCCAGGGGCGCCACCTGGGGTTCCAGAGGCCCTCGGGGGAGACGTTGTAGACGGGGGTCAATCCGGAGATCTCCAGACGCCAGAAGGAGGCGGCGTCCAGGCTCCAGGCCTCGGCGTAGGGGCCCCTGTCCGCGGACAGCTCCAGGGGGTTTTCCAAGTCCACCAGCAGCTCCGACTCGTAGCTCCTGGCCTGCCCGCCGGCGGGAAAGCTCAGGACGGCCCTGCCCCCCGCGAAGGCCAGGCCCTGGGTGGTGGGCCTCTCGCCCTTTAAAAGCGGGACGGAGAGCGTCGCCGGGGCCGTCAGCTGGTACAGGGGCGTCACCGTCGTGTAGACCTTCCACTCCACTCCCAGGGAGACCACCCGGTCCACCATGAAGAAAGCCTCGACAATCTGGTCGGACGTCCGCGGCCCGGGGCCCGGGGAGACGACGCCGGGACCGTCCTCCCCCGGGGCGGGGGCGGGCCCCCCGCCGTCAGGGTCCGCCCCGGGCCCGCCCGGCTCCGTCCCGCCCGGCTCCGGGCCGCCCGCGTCGGCCGCCTCGCCGCCGCCGTCGCGGCCCGCCGCGTCCTCCCCGCCGGGGACGGAGGTCCCGCCGGGGACGCCGGCCGCGGCGGGAGCCGGGGAGGCCTCCGGCCGGAGGTCTGCGGGCGCCGTCCCGTCGGGCGGGGAGAGAAAGATGCTCAGGCCCAGAGGGCGGCCGTCGGCGTCAAGGCCGGAGGCCGTCCAGCCGGGCAGGCCCTCGAGGACGACTTTCTGCGGCCGGGCCGAGGGGTGGAAGCTGATCTGAAAGCCGCCGGTCTCCTTGAGGCGTCCCGAAAAGGAGAGCTCCAGGATGCCCGCGGGCGCCAGGACGACCTTCTGGCCGTTTTCCGCGGCCAGCAGGGGCAGGGGCTCCCCGTCCAGGGTCACCGCCGCCGGCTGAAAAATCAGCGGGTCGATGGTCGGCAGGGGGAAGACCGCCTCCAGAGGGGCCTCCAGTTTGAGGGTCAGCTCGAGGCGTCCCCGGGAGTCGCGGGAGGCCGCCATTTCCGGGAAGCCCGGGGGGATCTCCGAGTCCCTTTTCAGGAGCCTTTCCCGGAACTCGTTCAGCAGCTCCCGGGAGGGGTATCCCCGGAAGGCCCGCCCGTCCTCCTGCGCCCGGGCCGGGCCCGCGCCGGGGGCCAGCACGAGCCCCAGGGACAAGACGAGCCCCGCCGCCAGCATGACGGCCGAGGCCGCCGTTCCGGGGGAGGCCTTGCCGTCGTCGGAGGCCGTCTTACGGTCGTCCGAGGCGGACTTATTATTGTTGTCGGACGCGGACTTATGGTCGTCCGAGCCGTCCCGGCCGGCGTCGGGTCTGGGGAGCAGCCCGCCCAGGAACCCCGAGGGCCTCGGGGACCCGCGGCCGAAGAGCACGGTCAGCGAGAACCAGAGCATGAGCGCGAGTCTCGCCACGGAGAGGACCTTCTTCAAAACCGGGTGCAGGAAGACCAGGCGGGCCGTCTGCCCCTTGGCCACCTGGCCGTTGTAGTCGACCCGCAGGGAGCGCCAGGACCAGCCGGGCCGGGGGAGGGAGTTCTGGGCCATGGCCTCCGGGGGCCGCATCTCGATGCTGTTCTGGCGCCGCGGCCCCAGCTTGGCGGCGGCGGTCGCCGAGGCGAGGGACGAGGTCATCCTGGCGGCGGGGGCGGGGGAGGCCATGTCGACTTCGGGCTCGTACGGGAGATCCTCCCAGTCCCGGTAGCCGTCGGAGGCCTCCATCAAGACGTCCGTCTCGGCGGCCATGCGGGCGTGGCGGCCCGGGGCCGCCGCCCCCCCGATCACGAAGAGGGGACCCCGGCCGAGGGGGTAGCCCCAGCCGGACCTGGGGCCCGTGTCCTCCAGCTGCGGGTAGACGGCCACCCTGGCCTGGGTGATGGCGAAGACGACGGCGCAGTAGGCTAGAAACACGCAGGCCAAAAGGCGCCAGGAGCGGGCCAGAAAGCGGGCCTTGCCCCGGCCCGGGAGGACCGAGAGCAGGGCCGTGGCGCCCAGGACGTGCAGGACGACCAGCCTGGGGGCGGCGAACTCGTGGTAGGAGAGGACCATGGCCAGGGCGGCCAGGACGGCGGCGCGCCCGCCCAGCAGCTTGCCGCAGGCGAGAATGACGGCCATGACCACGAAGAGGTCCAGATAGCTCCAGCGGTCCCACCAGGCCACGGCCAGCCCGCCGTCGTCGTAGGCGGAGGCCCCGCCGATCCAGACCAGCTCGAAGCCGGGGGGCAGGTTGAGGACCTGCTCGGAGGAGCCCAGGGCCTGGTCCCAGCCGGAGGCGGGCAGGGTCCCGTCAAACTCGTCGATCCTCAGGTCGGCCTCCACCCGGACGCTCCCCTGGCGCAGCTGCACCCCGGGGGCCCTCCGGCCGAGGGAGTCCGTCTGCCAGGTGATGACCTGGTCCAGCCCGTTGACGCTGGCCTGGCCCAGCCGGAAGGGGGCCTCGGCGGCCAGGTGTCTCTGGCGCCTCATGTTGGCGACCAGATTGTCGCGGCAGCCCAGGCCCCCGCCGTCGTGGTCCAGCCAGCATTGGCGGGTCAGAAAGAGCTGGTCGGGCCCCGGCTCGGGGTCGCCCCGGCGCAGGGTCTGAAAATACAGCATCCCCCCCGGCTCCAGGGCGTAGACGGGCAGCTGGGAGAGATTGAAGTCCACCGGCAGGCCCCGGTCGTCGCGGACCCGGCCCGGAGGGTAGCCCAGGCCCCAGGGCAGGTCCACCAGGGAGGGGTCGACCTGGGGGGCGCCCGAGACCTCCACCTGCCTGAGCCCCGGCTGCTGGGCGAAGGTCCAGCTCTCGCCGCCCCCGCCCGGGGGAGCCGGGCCCAGGCCGTCGGCGGGCCCGTCGAGCCGGCTCTCGATAAAAAGGTCGTGGACCCCGGGCAGCAGCCTCACCCGCAGCCCCTCGGCGGTCAGCCGGGCCGGGAGCGGGCTGATGAAGCCGGTGGGCCTCAGGGCGACCGGGCCGTCGGGCGAGAGGCCCGGCAGCAGGACGTCTTTGACGAGCTCCGACCTCTCGGCCCCGCCGGCGGTCAGCCTGACCCTGGTCACCACCGACATGGGCTGGGTGTCGACCAGCAGGCGGTCGATCTTGACGGAGAGCCGGTCGTCGGCCGGGGCGGCGGTCCCCCCGGCCGAGTCCTCCCCGCCGGAGTGGTCCTCGGGCGGGGAGGCGTCGCCGACGGGCTTCTCCCCCAGCCAGAGCATGACCGCGCCCTGGCCCGGGATCTCGTCAAGGACGGGGAAGCCCTGCTCGACCCCGCCCACGGTGACGTCCAGGACCGGCCCCAGGGGCAGGAGCATCGTCAGCGGCGGCTTGGCCCAGTCAAACTTGCCCGAGACGGCGTGCCTGCCGGGGGGGACCGAGACGACCGGCCTGCGGTCTCCGCTGACGGCCAGGGGCCGGCCGGCCTCGGCCGGAGACGAGAGAGGAAACGGCGGGGCCGCGCCCGAGCCGGACAAGGGCTCCGTCGAGTCGATCCTGACCCCGGACGGCCAGGCGCCCGGCTGCCCGGGCAGCGCGATCTCGGTCTTGGCGCGGGCCTCCCAGACCCCCTCGAAGGTCCCGCCCGTCTCCCCCAGGACGACTTTGAGCGTCAGGGGCCAGAGGCACTCCTCGACCCCCAGGGCCGGGCTGGAGGGGCAGAGGCTCCCCTCGTGGCCGTAGAGGACCCAGGGGGCCCAGGCGGCCAGCTCCGGCGGCGCCCCTGTCTCCGCGACGGTCCCGGCGGCCAGAGTCCCGGGGAGGAGCAGCAGGGCGGCCAGAAGCAGCGGCAGAAGCGGGGCGGGCCTGGCGGGCGCGCGCCTGACGAGGCGGCCGCCAAAGACGACGGGGGCCGCGGGGACGACGGGGACCGGGGGGGCCGGGGGGAGCGAGGGCATGTCGCATGATCCTTTTATTTGTTTTTTCAGGGGCTTGTTGACAAACGAGGGGCAGGGCGCCGCGGGCGCCCCCGCCCGAAGTTCCGGCGTTTTCAGGACGGGCGGTCCCTGGTTCCCGGAGCGCCGCCCGGCGGTTCGGGGCCTCCGCCGACATTCATCTTTCCGACGTGTGACATTCATTATCATACTAAAAAATTCCCCTGAAGGCGATTGTTTTTCCCTGCCCGCCCTCCCGGAGGCCGGGCGTCGCCCCGGGCCATGCCTGTCCTCCCGGAAGCCCGAGGTCGTCCCGGGCCGGGGGGCGGCGGCGTCCCCCCCCGTCATGGCGACATACGGACTCATGGTCCGCCGGGGCCCGCCCGCTCGTTTTGACGGCGGGGCGGCAACGACGGGGGCGTTCGTCCAGTTCGCCTGAAAAAAACAGAGGGTTTTTACCACTTGACAATTTTTGGTTGAATTTAAATTTATGATAAATTAAAATAAGTATGGTAGAAATATATGTGAGTCAAAACTTGACACCCGATTGGTCTGAAGCAAAAAAATATGAGGTCGGCCGGCGGCTAATAAAAATTTCATAACCGATTAGGATAAACCATCTAAACCGCTATATCTGACCAAATTTGATTATTGACATAAAATAACCAGTTAGGCAACAATTATATCAGTGATTTTTGTAATTTTTAACCAATTTTAAATAAAATCTTGATATTGAGGACCGGTTTATGAAGCAACTTCAGACAGGAATAGCAACCTTTCAGGTGCTTATTGAAGGCAACTATGTTTACGCGGATAAAACCCGGTCGATCTATGAAATGGTGACCGATTCGGATAGGTTTTTTTTCCTGTCCCGCCCCAGACGGTTTGGTAAATCTCTTCTTCTAAGTACCTTGAAGTCTCTTTTCAGCGGACCACCGGACCCGGACGGACCGCCTCAGGGACTTTTTAAGGACCTATGGATTGGCAGGCACTCAGATTATGATTTTTCCCAAACATACCCGGTCATAAACCTATTTATGAATTTCGCGGCCTTAACCCCGGAAGCCCTACTCGAAGCTCTAGCTTTGATAATGAATGTTATAGCAAATGAAGAAAAATTGAACATTAATTTTACTCCTTCAACTGTTAACCTTTCAGTACTTATTGAATTACTTTCCAAAAAATACAATAAAAAGGTTGTGGTATTAATTGACGAATACGATGCTCTGGTCAGCGAAAACATCGGCACGCTCCCTTTGGCCTTACAATTTCAGAATGTTCTTAAAAGTTTTTACTCAAGCATAAAAAGCTCGGATGAATACCTGCGTTTTGTTCTGGTGACAGGAGTGACTCGTTACTCCATGATGGGTCAGTCGGCCGGTCTAAACCACCTAAATGATTTGACCTTTGACAATAAATACGCTGATATCTGCGGCTTTACCATTGAGGAGTTCGACCTCCATTTTGAGGACCGTCTGCCTGCCCTCCTAGAAGTTATGAAAAAGGACGGCGGTTTTCTTGAGGAAATGACTGTGCCCATGCTGCGGGACAAGTTCCTCCATTGGTACGATGGTTACAGTTGGGACGGCCAGTCAAGAGTGCTAAACCCTTTCTCAATTTTGAACTGTTTCCGCAAGTCTTATTTCGAGCAATTTTGGATTGACACTGGGCCTTCAGTCAACTTTATTAACAATTTAATTACCAAAAATATTGGAGATCCATCAATTTTCTTGCAGGATGAAAATAAATTTTATCCACTGAAAACTCT
>JAISET010000064.1 GCA_031264015.1 Deltaproteobacteria bacterium
GTCATGCCCGGCGACAACGTCACCTTCACCATCAGCCTGATCATGCCCATCGCCATGGAGAAGGAGCTGCGCTTCGCCATCCGCGAGGGCGGCCGGACCGTCGGCGCGGGCGTCATCTCGGAGATCCTGGAGTAGCCGGAGCCGGGAGGGGGGGGCCGGGCCCGACCGGGGGCCCCGCGAAGTTTTCCCGCCGCCCATCAGAGGAATTTTTGTCCCGCCCCCCCGGGCGACCGAACAGGGGGCGGGCAGCCTCGACAGGAAACACATAATGCCCAACAACCAGAAAATCCGCATCCGCCTTCGGGCCTACGACCACAAGCTCCTGGACCGCTCGACCCAGGAGATAGTCGACACGGCCAGGCGCACCGGCGCCCGGGTGGCGGGGCCCGTCCCCCTGCCCACGACCATCGGCCGCACCTGCGTGCTGCGCTCGCCGCACGTGGACAAGAAGAGCCGGGAACACTTTGAAGTCCGCACCCACAAGCGGCTTCTGGACATCTTAGAACCCACGCCCCAGACCGTCGAAGCCCTGATGAAGATGGACATCTCTGGCGGCGTCGACGTGGAGCTGAAGCTGTGAGCAAGGGATTAATCGGCAGGAAGCTGGGCATGACCCGACTGTTCCAGTCGGAGGGCGCCTCCGTGCCCGTGACCGTCATCGAGGCGGGCCCGGCCAGAATCGCCCAGGTCAAGACCAGGTCGGCGGACGGCTACGACTCGGTGCAGCTGGGCTACGGCCAGAAGCGCCGCCCCAACAAGCCCGAGCTCGGCCACGCCAAAAAGAGCGACTTCGACGGCGGCTACGCGGTCCTCAAAGAGTTCCCCGCGGCGGCGGCCCACGAGGCGGGCGAGATCGTCACCCTCGACATCTTCAAAAACGGCGAGAAGATCTCGGTCACCGGGACCAGCAAGGGCCGCGGCTTCGCCGGCGTCATGAAGCGCCACGGCTTCGGCGGCGGCAGGGCCACCCACGGCTGCCTGACCCCCAGGGGCCCCGGCTCCATCGGCTGCTCCTCGGACCCCAGCCGGGTCTTCCCGGGCAAGCGCATGGCCGGCCACTACGGCGCCGCCCGCAGCACCGTCAAGAACCTTCTGGTCGTCGACGTGCGGCCCGACTACGGGGTCATCCTGGTCAGGGGCGCGGTCCCCGGGCCCAACGGCGGACTGGTTCTCCTGAAGAAAAACTAGCGGCCGCCAGGGCCCGCCCATCGAGGGAGTGGTAAGATGCCTTTAGTCGATGTCGTGAACATCTCGAACGAAAAAGTTGGCGAAGTGGACCTGCCCGACAGGATCTACGACGCGCCGATCAAGCCCCACCTGGTCCACGAGGTGGTCACGGCCCAGCTCAACTCCAGGCGGGCGGGCACGGCCTGCACCAAGGGCCGGGGCGAGATGGCCTACTCCACCCGCAAGCCCTACCGCCAGAAAAAGACTGGCCGGGCCCGCGCGGGCTCCAGGCGCTCCCCCCTGTGGCGGGGCGGCGGCACCATCTTCGGGCCCAAGCCCCGCGACTTCGGCTGGCGTCCCCCGGCCGCCATCCGCCGCTCGGCCCTCTGCGTCGTCCTCACCGCCAAGCTCCAGGACAAGGAGCTGCTGATCCTGGACGACTTCCCCATGGCCGAGGCCAAGACCAAGAATTTCGTCGGCATCGTCGGCGGCCTCTCCAAGCGCCGCACCCTGGTGGTCACCCCCTCCGAGATCCCCGCCGTGGAGCTGGCCAGCCGCAACGCCGCCGACCACAAGGTCCTGCGCGTCGACGGCCTCAACTGCTACGACCTTTTGCGCTACGAGCAGGTGGTCATTTTGAAGGGCAGCCTGCCCGCCATCGAGGAGAGGCTGCTGAAAAGCAACCACCGCGACTTCCGCTACCTCGACGACCTGGGCCCCGCCGGCGCCCCCGCCGAGGCCGCCCCCGCCCCCGCCGAGTTCTCCCCCGAGGCAGGCCAGCCCGCCGCCGACCAGCCCGCCGCCGACCGGCCCGCCGACAACGAAGAGACGAGGTGACCCGATGAGACCCTACTACGAGATCCTCCAGGAGCATGTCTTCACCGAGAAGCTCTCCCTGCTGAAGGAGAAGCTCAACGTCTACTGTTTCCGGGTGCCCCGCGACGCCAACAAGATCGAGATCGGCCGCGCCGTCGAGGAGGCCTTCGAGCTGAAGAACAAGGTCCTGCACGTCAACACCGTCAACGTCAAGGGCAAGACCAAGCGCCGCGGCAGGCACGTCTACACGACCAGCTCCTATAAGAAGGCCGTCGTCACCCTGGTCAAGGGCGCCGTCATCGACGCGGTGGAGGAGGCCTGAGCCCGGGGGCGTCCCCGGCGCCCGCGAAACTCCGGGCGCCCGCGGACGAAGAAAAGGCCCGAAAGAAAAGGCCTGAAAGAAAAGGCCCGGACGATGAAAACGGGCCGGCCTCAAGCGCATGGACCCCGGCTTTTTTCCGCCGGACACGATAGGACGCATCATGGCAATCAAAGAAGTCAAACCAACCTCCCCCGGCCGCCGGGCCCAGTCGTACCCGACCTTCGACGAGATCACCAAGGTCAGGCCGGAGAAGTCCCTGCTGGAGTCCAAGCCCTCCACCGGCGGGCGCAACAACCTGGGCCGCATCACCACCAGGTTCAGAGGCGGCGGCCACAAGAGGCAGTACCGCGTCATCGACTTCAAGCGCGACAAGCTCGAGGTCCCGGCCCGGGTGGCCAGCGTCGAGTACGACCCCAACCGCGGGGCCCGCATCGCCCTCCTGTTCTACAAGGACGGCGAGAAGCGCTACATCCTGGCCCCCCAGCACCTCAAGGTGGGCGACGAGGTCGTCTCCTCCGACACCGCCGACATCAAGCCCGGCAACTCGCTCCCCCTCAGGGTCATCCCCCTGGGCACCCTGGTCCACAACGTGGAGATGAAGCCCGGCAAGGGCGGGCAGCTGGCCCGCGGGGCCGGCAACCAGGCCCAGCTGATGGCCAAGGAGGGCAAGTACGCCCTTCTGAAGCTGCCCTCCGGCGAGATGCGCCTCATCCTGGCCGTCTGCCGGGCCACCATCGGCCAGGTGGGCAACACCGACCACAACAGCGTCTCCCTGGGCAAG
This sequence comes from Deltaproteobacteria bacterium, assembly GCA_031264015.1. Taxonomy (GTDB): domain Bacteria; phylum Desulfobacterota; class Desulfarculia; order Adiutricales; family Adiutricaceae; genus JAIRNQ01. Next base: position 3,087 of record JAISET010000064.1, read on the forward strand.
GCCGGCCGCTCCCGCTATCTGGGGCGCCGCCCCCACGTGCGCGGCGTGGCCATGAACCCCGTCGACCACCCCCTGGGCGGCGGCGAGGGCCGCAGCTCCGGCGGGCGCCACCCCGTCTCCCCCTGGGGCATGCCCACCAAGGGCTTCAAGACCCGCAAGAAGAGCAAGCCCTCGAACAAGTTCATCGTCAAGAAGCGGAACAAGAAGTAGGGCCGCCCATGGGACGGTGGCCCGGGACGGGCCCCCGCCCCGGCCCCCGGAGGCGACAGATGACCCGCGGACCCAGGCGTCCGTAGCGGGCCGATTTTTTGAAGGAAGGCCAACATGCCCCGCAGCGTAAAAAAAGGACCCTTCGTCGACGGCCACGTGGTGGCCAAGACCCTGGCGGCGGCCGCCGCCAACGACCGCCGGGTCATCAAGACCTGGAGCCGCCGCTCCACCATCATCCCGGACATGGTCGGCCTGACCTTCGCGGTCCACAACGGCAGGAAGTTCATCCCGGTCTTCGTCACCGAGAACATGGTCGGCCACAAGCTGGGCGAGTTTTCGCCCACCAGGACCTTTTACAGCCACGCCGCCGACAAGAAGGCCAAGAAGGGCAAGAAGTAGCCGCCCGGCCAGGAGGATTGGACCATGAGTTCCCGCCATCAGAACAAAATCGACAAGAAGACGGCCCGCAAACAGGTCATCAAGGCCCGCGTGCGCCACGAGAGGGCCTGCCCCGACAAGGTGCGCATCGCCGCCCGCATGGTCCTCGGCATGGACGTCGCCCGGGCCCTCCAGATCCTGCGCTTCGCCCCCACCAGGACTTCCAACCTCGTCCGCCGCGTCCTGGACAACGCCGTCTCCTACGCCGAGCACAACTTCAGCAAGGACATCGACCGCCTGGTGGTCAAAAACATCCTGGTCGACTCGGGCCGCACCTACAAGAGGGCCCACCCCGTCTCCCACGGCATGGCCAAGGCCATCCTGAAAAGGTCCTGCCACGTCACCGTCATCGTGGAGGAGCGGCCCTAGCCCCCCGCGGGCCAGGGGGAGCCAGATAAAGTTTCGTCAGCGAGGGCCTGGGCGCCGGGTTGCTTCCCGGAGGCCGCCTGCCGCCCGCCGCCAGCCGGCCGCCTGCCCGGCATCTTTGGAGGACAACTTGGGTCAGAAAACACATCCCCTGGGCTTCAGGCTCGGCGTCATCAAGACGTGGAGCTCCCGCTGGTACGCCCGCCGCGAGTACGGCCAGTACGTCGTCGAGGACAAGAAGATCCGCGACTACGTCAAGAAGAAACTGGAGGCCGCCGGCGTGGCCCAGATCGAGATCGACCGCTTCGGCGACCAGGTCAAGCTGCGCATCCACACGGCCAAGCCCGGCATCGTCATCGGCAAGAAGGGCGCCGAGATCGAGAACCTGCGCCGCGACCTCGAGAAGCTTCTGCTCAAGCTCAACCCCGGCCGCCGCGAGGCCCCCGCGCCGCAGGCCGAGGGCGAGGGCAAGGCCGACAAGAAGCAGCCGGGCCGGGGCGTCATCATCGACATCCAGGAAGTCCGCAAGGCCGAGATAGCGGCCCAGCTGGTCGCCGAGAACGTCGCCCAGCAGCTGCAGCGCCGCATCGCCTTCCGCCGGGCCATGAAGAAATGCATGTCCCTGGCCTTCAAGTTCGGCGCCCTGGGCATCAAGATCCACTGCGCCGGCCGCCTGGGCGGGGCCGAGATGGCCCGCCGGGAGTGGTACCGCGAGGGCCGGGTCCCCCTGCACACGCTGCGCGCCGACGTGGACTACGGCTTCGCCGAGGCCAGGACCACCTACGGGATCATCGGCGTCAAGGTCCACATCTTCAAGGGCGAGATCATGAGCGAGAACTCCCTGGAGAACCTGAAGTAGGCCGGGGCCCCGCCAGAGGCACAAACTTTTAGACCGGACGCGGCGCCGGCCGGACACCCCCCGGGGGAAGACGGCCAGCGGCCGCCGGTCCCGCCCGGCGGGCCCGACGTCGTCCGGGGCGCGTAATCCGCCGGGGCGCCTAGTCCGCCACCCGGCGGGGAGAACCCGGCTCCCCCGAGCCGGCCGGAACGAACGTCCCGGCCCCGGGGAAGGGCGGGGCGGAGGAAAGAGACCAAACCATGTTGTCCCCCAAGAGAACCAAGTACCGCAAGCAGCAGAAGGGCCGCTGGGGCGGCCAGGCCAAGGGCGGGTCGGCCTTGGACTTCGGGCGCTTCGGCCTGCAGGCCCTGAGCCGCGGCTACATGTCGGCCCAGCAGATCGAGGCCGGCCGCATCGCCATCAACCGCCACGTCAAGCGCGGCGGGCAGCTGTGGATCCGGGTCTTCCCGGACAAGCCCGTCTGCAAGAAGCCCGCCGAGACCCGCATGGGCAAGGGCAAGGGCTCGCCCGAGGGCTGGGTGGCCCTCATCAAGCCCGGACGCGTGGTCTTCGAGATGGACGGGGTCTCCGAGTCCACGGCCCGGGAGGCCATCCGGCTGGCCGCCAACAAGCTGCCCTTCGCCACCCGCTTTATCGTCAGGGGGGAGATACTGTGAAAGCCAGCGAGCTGAGGGAGCTGGACCGCGCCGCGTTGGAGCAGAAGGCCAGGGACCTTTCGGTCAGGCACTTCGAGCTCCGGCTCAAGGCCGCCTCCGGCGGGACCAAAGTGCAGAACGAGATCGTCAAGGTCAAGCGCGACATCGCCAGGATCAAGACGGTCTTAACCGAGATGGGGGGCCGCGGGCAGACCGGCTCCCCCGAAGCGAGCAAGGGGTAGGACAGTGGAAGATAAAAGGCGTCCCAGCCAGACCATGACGGGCGTGGTGGTCTCCGACAAGATGGACAAGACGGTGGTCGTCCTGGTCAGCCGCCTGGTCAAGCATCCCGTCTATAAGAAATACGTCCGCCGCAGCTCCAAGTTCATGGCCCACGACGAGCTCAACGCCGCCCGCATGGGCGACACGGTGGAGATCGTCCAGTCGAGGCCCCTGTCGAGACTGAAAAGGTGGCGCCTGATCGGGGTCGTCACCCGCCAGGACTAGCGGCGGGACCGAACTAGCGGCGGGACCCGACGGGCGGCGGCCGCGCCCCAGGCGGCGGCCCCCCGGGCATATATTTCACCCCGGCGCCCCCAGCGGGCGGCGGGGGGCAAGCTCCCGCGGGACCGTTCCCGTGGACGCCCCGGCCGGATCCAGCGCCGGGGCTGTCCGGAACCGTCCCTCGCCGGAGCCAAACGACGAAAGGAGGCCGCCTCGGGCCCCGCGGCTTTTTTTTTGAAAAAGGCGGGCCGGCCCGACGGAGGAGCGAGATGATCCAGCCGGAAACCAGACTGAACGTGGCCGACAACTCTGGGGCCAAACAGATATACTGCATCAAGGTGCTGGGCGGCAGCCGACGCCGCTACGCCTCCCTTGGCGACATCATCGTCGTCTCGGTCAAGGAGGCCATCCCGGGCTCCAAGGTCAAGAAGGGCGACAAGTTCAAGGCCGTGGTCGTGCGGACCGCCAAGGAGGTCGGACGTCAGGACGGCTCCTTCATCAAGTTTGACGACAACTCCGCCGTCCTGATCAACAACGCCCGCGAGCCCGTGGGCACCCGCATCTTCGGACCCGTGGCCCGCGAGCTGCGCGCCCGGCGCTTCATGAAGATCGTCTCCCTGGCCCCCGAGGTCATCTAGGGCCGGGCGGGGACGTCCGGCGGGAACGCGTCCGGCGGGAACGCGTCTGGCGGGAACATGTCGGGCGGGAACATGTCGGGCGGACGGTCCCGGGAGGGCCCCGGGGCGCGCAAAGGCATTAAAGAGGAGCTGAAATGACAACACCGTTGAACAAGCGCGGCAAAAAGGGCCTGAACACGGACCTGAAAAGAATCTGCCCCTTCAAGAAGGGCGACCGCCTGATGGTGATCTCCGGCAAGAATAAGAAGTCCATGGGCACGGTGCGCTCGATCGACCTCAAAAAGTCCTCCGTGATCATCGAGGGCGTCAACCTGGTCGTCCGCCACACCAAGGCCGACGTCAACCGGCAGCAGGCCGGCGGCAAGGTCGAGAAGGAGGCCCCCCTGCACGTCTCCAACGCCATGCTGGTCTGCCCCAAGTGCATGAAGCCCACCAGGGTCTCCCGCGGATTCGTCGAGTCCGAGGAGACCGGCGGCAAAAAGAAGGTCCGCGTCTGCAAGCGTTGCAAGGGCCTCATCGACGACAAGTAGCAGCCCGGCCGGCCCCCGGCCGGCGGCGCGGCGAACACATTCAGGCCGGCAAGGTCCATCGGGAGCGCCCGAAGGGACGCCGCCCGGGAGACGCGGGACCGGGGGGGCGGGATAAACCCCCGTTTTTCCCGGGGCTCGACCCCGAGGCGGCGGCCGCCACAGCGAGGATGATCATGTCAAGGTTTATGGATCTCTACAAGAACACGGTTGTTCCGAAGCTTGTCAAGGAATTCAACTATAAGAACGTCAACCAGGTGCCCAGGATCGTCAAGGTGACCCTGAACATGGGCCTGGGCGAGGCCATCCAGAACAACAAGATTCTCGACTCCGCCTCCGCCGAGCTGACGGCCATCGGCGGCCAGAAGTCCGTGATCACCAAGGCCCGCCGCTCCATCGCCGCCTTCAAGCTGCGCGAGGGCATGAGCATCGGCGTCACCGTGACCCTGCGGCGGACCAGGATGATCCACTTCCTGGACAAGCTCGTCAACATCGTCCTGCCCCGCGTCCGCGACTTCCGCGGCGTCAGCCCCAAGGCCTTCGACGGCCGCGGCAACTACACCCTGGGGCTCAAGGAGCACATCATCTTTCCCGAGATCGACTACGACAAGATCGACAAGGTCAAGGGCCTGAACATCACCATCGTCACCACGGCCAAAACCGACGACGAGGCGCGCTTTCTTCTGACCGAGCTGGGCATGCCCTTCCGCAAGTCCGGCCAGGCCCACTAAACAGCCGCATTAAGGAGTTAGACGGATGGCAAAGACATCCATGATCGCCAAGGCCAAGCGCCCGGCCAAGTTTTCCTCCCGGGCCTACCACCGCTGCCCCGTCTGCGGCCGCCCGAGGGCCTACCTGCGCAAGTTCAACCTCTGCCGCATCTGCTTCCGGAACCTGGCCCTGGCGGGCGAGATCCCGGGCGTGGTCAAGGCCAGCTGGTGAGCTTCCGGGAGCCCGCCGGGGACCTCCCGCCGGGACCCCCCGCAGGGACCCGCTGACTCCGGGCGGGCGTTTTTGTCGCCCGCCCCGGCCCCAAGGGGCCGAACCCGCCCCCCGGCGCCCCCCGGATACCAGGCGTCGACGGTCGACGCGACCCGGGTCCGGGACCGCGGGACGCCGGGCGGCGGACAACTTCAGGACTCGGACCCGGGACCGGACAAGTCCCGGCTATAAGAGAGTTTTTCCATGACCATGACCGACCCCATCGCCGACCTGCTGACCCGCGTCCGCAACGCCCTGACCGCCCGCCACGACCGGGTGGAGATCCCCGCCTCCAGGCTCAAAGTGGCCATCGTGCGGATCCTCAAGGACGAGGGCTTCATCAAGAACTTCAAGGTCAGCCGCGACAACAAGCAGGGCCAGATTCGGATATTTTTGAAGTACTCCGACCGCAACAGCCCCGTCATCAACGGCCTCCAGAGGGTCTCCAAGCCCGGCCGCCGCGTCTACCAGAAAGCCTCCGAGCTCAAGCCCGTCCTCTCCGGACTGGGGGTGCTGGTCGTCTCCACCTCCCGGGGGGTCATGACCGACAAGGAGGCCCGGCGCAACAACCTGGGCGGGGAGTGCCTCTGCCAGATCTGGTAGGGCGTCTCCCGGGGGCGGCCCCCCGGGAAAGCGGCCCCCGAAAAAGGGCGACCGGTCCGCAGATTTTTTACGGGCCCGGCGGGCCGTCCGGTCGCGGACCGGCGGCCGGCCCGGCGCGAGACTAAGCAGGTGAGTTAAAAATGTCCAGAATCGGCAAAATGCCCATACCCGTGCCCAAGGGGGTCAAGATCGACTGGCAGTCGCCCGTGGTCAGGGTGACCGGCGCCAAGGGAACCCTGTCCAGGACCATGCACGAGAGCGTCGACCTCAGCGTCTCCGAGACCTCGATCTCCGTCACCCCCCGCCGCGAGGGCCGCGAGGGCTGGGCCATCTGGGGCCTCAGCCGCACCCTGGTCAACAACATGGTCCTCGGCGTCTCCTCCGGGTTCTCCAAGAAACTCGAGGTGGTCGGCGTCGGCTGGAGGGTCGAGTTCCCCGAGCCCCGGGTCATCAAGCTGAACCTCGGCTTCTCGAACCCCGTCAACTTCAAGCTCCCCGACGGCGTCGACGTGGTCTTCGACCCCAAGGTCAACACCAAGTTCACCCTGACCTCCCCCGACAAGGAGCTTCTGGGGCTGACGGCCGCCCGCATCCGCGCCTACCGCAAACCCGAGCCCTACAAGGGCAAGGGCGTCAGGTACGAGGGCGAGCGCGTCGCCCGCAAGGTCAGCAAGGCCGGCGGCAAGGCCAAGTGATTCGGGGCGGGGCGGCCCCGGTCCGGGCCCGCGCCGGTTTCGGGCCGGCGCCGCCGCCCGCCCTCGCGCGAATTTAAACCCGGGGGCCCGTTTCCCGGGGACTGACGACAACGCCCGCGGCTAGTGTTTAGTTTTTAGTCTCTAGTTTCTAGTTTCCGCGGCGAACAAGACGGCCGGGTCGGGGGGCGGGCAGCCTCCCCATAGGCCGCAGAGGTGCATCATGGGTAAGGAAAACCCCCGCTCGCTGGCCCGCAGGCGCAGGCAGAGCAGAGTGCGCAAGACGGTCCGAGGCACGGCCTCGTGCCCCCGCCTGTGCGTCTTCCGCTCGGCGGTCCACATATACGCCCAGATTATCGACGACGCGAGCGGCGTCACCCTGGCGGCCGCCTCGACCCTGACGCCCGGCGTCAAGGAAAGGCTCGCCGGTCTGAAGAAGATCCAGCAGGCGGCCGAGGTCGGCAGGGAGCTGGCCCGGACCGCCAAAGACAAGGGTCTGGAGAAAGTGGTCTTCGACCGCAACGGCTTTTTGTACCACGGCCGGGTCAAGGCCTTATCCGAGGGCGCCCGCGAGGCCGGCCTCAAATTTTAACCAGCCCTGGGGGAGAGTGACACGTGTTTCGACCTGAACCTGTAGAGCAGGAATTGATAGAGAAGGTGGTCCACGTCAACCGCGTGGCCAAGGTGGTCAAAGGCGGCCGGAGGTTCTCCTTCTCCGCCATCGTCGTCGTCGGCGACCTCCGGGGCCGGGTCGGCTTCGGCCTCGGCAAGGCCGCGGAGGTGCCCGAGGCCATCCGCAAGGGCATGGAGAAGGCCAAGAAGAGCCTGATCTCCGTCGACCTGGCCGGGACGACGGTCCCCCACCAGGTCATCGGCAGCAGCGGCAGCGGCTCGGTCCTCCTAAAGCCGGCCGCCAAGGGGACCGGGGTCATCGCCGGCGGCTCCGTGCGGGCCGTGGTCGAGGCCGCGGGCGTCAAGGACATCCTGACCAAGGTCCTGGGCTCCAACAACCCCCACAACGTCGTCCGGGCCACCATCGACGCCCTCGGCAAAATGAAGCTGGGCAAGACCGTGGCCAGGGAGAGGGGCGTGCCCCTGGAGAGGCTGCGGGCCTAGCGAGGCCTGCGAGCCCTTGATTTTCCCGGCCTTTCGGCCAGCGGGGCCGTCGTCCCGGGCCGGCGGCCGGGCCCCGTCCGACGCCGACGCCGGCTCCGGGGGCGCCGAAAGGGCCCCCGAAAAGGTCCAGGGCGCGGCCGTCCCCGGCGGGCGGGCTTTCGGACATGGTCGGACATGGTCGGACATGGTCGGACATGGTCGGACATGGTCGGACATGGTCGGACATGGACATATAGTGGAGCTGACAAATGGACAGAGAGATCAAGACCCCGCAGGTCAAGATCACGCAGATCAAGAGCACCATCGGCCGCCTGCCGGTCCACCGCGCGACGGTCAGGGC
>JAISET010000080.1 GCA_031264015.1 Deltaproteobacteria bacterium
CATACCGAGCCTGAAAGTTAACGGTTGTTTGTTTAGTGATTAATGAATTGTTTGTAAAATAAATTAAAATAAAACGTTTAGATTTTTAAAGATTATATTTGAATTTATTTATTTATTTAAATTTATAAGTCGTCATCATTTTTTTTATCGTTAGAGGTGGTTGACTTTAAATTTTTTTGTTTCTGTTGTTTTTGAGAGTTTGCTTTTTTTCTTTTTCATTTTCTTTGTCATTGTCGCCGTTTCCTGTGTTATTAGAGCAGTAATGGTCTCTTCCAGAGCGTCTTTGAGGGGGCCGCGCGGCTGGCGTGCATGCGGCGGAAATTCCGGAAAAGGCAGGCCTCCGACGTTGGCGGCGTGATAGTGGAACTCCCGGATGTGATAATACGGGCGGCGGCCGGCTCCCCGGTTAACATTTTCCGACTCTGAGAAGCGGGGCGAGTCCTCGGTGTCCAAAGCGCGGTGACACTCGGAATTCCGCGGGGCAATGACGTCGTCGACGTCTCTGGAGTTTTTGGCGCCGCGGGGTCTCCGGGAGGATCTTTTCGTGTTCCCGCCCGGTGCCAAAGCTCCGTTAATAAGGCTGAAAATCAAGGCTCCTAAGACTAGACCGCCGCGGTCGGAAAGCGCCAGGCTTCCGACCGCGGCAAATTAGGAGGACTTCGCCGCCGGTTTCCGGCCGGCGGCGTCGGACGAACGGCCCGGGCGGCCTTACTGCCAGAGCATCTCCCCGTACTTCGGGAGCGGCCAGTCGTTGTCGTTGACCAGCAGCTCCAGGGCGTCGACCTCGGCGCGGATTTGCAACAGGAGCGGCAGCAGCTCGTCCCTGGCGCCCGCGGCCCGGGGGAGCAGCTCGCTCAGGGAGTCGAGCTTGAGATGGGCGGCGTCCAGGGTGTCGAGCAGCCCGGCCAGCTTGGAGCTGTGCTCGTAGAGGCGCTTGTACTGCTCCTTGGCCGGGTTGAGACCCTCGGCGCCGATTTTCTCCGTCAGGACGGACAGCTCCCCGGCCTCGGACAGGGCCTTGAGGGCGACGGGGAGGACGGTCGACCGGCCCATGGACTGGACCAGCTTGACCTCCACGTGGACCACGCGGATGTAGTTCTCCAGCAGGATCTCCTGCCTGGCCTCCAGCTCGCGCTCGGTGAGGATGCCGTGGCGGGTGAAGACGTCCTTGACCTCGGGGGAGGAGTAGTGGGTCAGGGCCTCGACGGAGTCCTTGTGGTTGGGGAGGCCCCTCCTGGCCGCGTCGGCCTCCCACTCGGCGGAGTAGTTGTTGCCGTTGAAAATGACGGGCAGGTGCTCGGCGAAGACTTTGGTCAGGACCTTGCGGGCCGCCTTGACCGGGTCCGAGCCGCCGACCTTCTCCAGCTCGCCCGCGATGTCGTCCAGGGCGCAGGCCACCGCCGCGTTTAGGGAGATGTTGGCCGGGGCGATGGACTGCGAGGAGCCCACGGCCCTGAACTCGAACTTGTTGCCCGTGAAGGCGAAGGGGCTGGTGCGGTTGCGGTCGGTGATGTCCCTGGACACGGGGGCCAGGGCGGAGACCCCGGGGGTCATGGCGCCGCCCTTCCAGCTCTCGGCGTCGCCCTTGCCCTCGATGTAGGCGGTGATGACGTCGGTCAGCTGCTCGCCGAGGAAGACCGACAAAATGGCGGGCGGGGCCTCGTTGGCGCCCAGGCGGTGGTCGTTGCCCGCGCCGGTGACTCCGATGCGCAGGGGGACCCCGTACTTGTGGACGGCCCGCAGGACGGCGGCCAGGAAGACCATGAACTGGCTGCTCTTCCACGGGGCGGGCCCGGGCTCGAACAGGTTGTTGCCCTCGGAGTCGCAGAGGGACCAGTTGTTGTGCTTGCCGGAGCCGTTGACCCCGGCGAATGGTTTTTCGTGGAGCAGGCAGGACAGCCCGAACTCGCCCGCGGTGTCCCGGAGGACCTTGAGGAGGAGCATGTTGTGGTCCACGGCCATGTTGATCTGCTCGTAGAGGGGGGCCAGCTCGAACTGGGCCGGCGCGACCTCGTTGTGGCGGGTCCGGGCGGGGATGGCCAGAGCCCAGAGACGGTTCTCCACCTCGCTCATGAAGGCCAGGATCTTGGGGCTGATGGCCCCGAAATAGTGGTCCTCAAGCTCCTGGCCCTTGGGGGCGGGGGCGCCGAAGAGGGTCCGGCCGGCCATGATCAGGTCGGGCCTGAGGCAGAACAGGCGCCGGTCGATCAGAAAATATTCCTGCTCGGCCCCGACCATGGCCCTGACCCTGGAGACCCGGTCGTTGCCGAAGAAGCGCAGGATGCGGATGGCCTGCCGGGAGACGGCCTCCTGGGAGCGCAGGAGCGGGGTCTTGGCGTCCAGGGCCTCGCCGGTGTGGGAGAGGAAGATCGAGGGGACGTAGAGGGTCAGCCTGCCGCCGCTTTTGAGAAGAAAAGCCGGGCTGGTCGGATCCCAGGCCGTGTAGCCCCGGGCCTCGAAGGTCGAGCGGATGCCGCCGGAGGGGAAGGAGGAGGCGTCGGGCTCGCCCTTGATGAGCATCTTGCCGCTGAACTCGTTGATTATCTCGCCGGAGGGCGTCGGGGTCAGGAAGGCGTCGTGCTTCTCCGCCGTCACCCCGGTCAGGGGCTGGAACCAGTGAGTGAAGTGCGTCGCCCCCCTCTCGATGGCCCAGTCCTTCATGGCGCTGGCGATGACGTCGGCGTCGGCGGGGGAGATGGGCTCGTCGTTGTCAATGGTGTTGAGGAGACGGACGAAGACCGTCTTCGGCAGCCTTTCGCGCATCAGTTTCAGGCTGAAGATGTCCCGGCCGAACAGTTCGGCCGGCGGCAGGTTGTCGAAGACGGGCAGGACCGGGGGGCTCGTGGCCAGGCTGGCTCTGACGGCGTTGCGTGGACTGGGGGCTGACATGTGAACTCCTTGGGTAAGGAAAATTGTTGACCTTTCTTATGCAACAAGCGCGCGCAAAGGTCCGAAAGGAGAAATTATGCTGAAAAGTAGGGAGGTTGTCCAGATTTGGTTTTCTCGGGCGTCCGATTCCGTGGCGGAAAACCCACGAAAATGTCGGTGAATAACAGGTGTTGTCGACATTTCGGTGGGTTTTCTTCTGACGCCCGCCCCCGGTGTCCCGCTGTGTTGCCGAAGGGTAAGTCCGCCCAGGTTTTGGCTTTATTTCTTCGTGCCGGCAGGACGCCGCCGGTCGCCGGACCCTTTAAATGCAATTTCCCTGCCGAAGCCGTTCCCCCGCCCGGAGACGGCCTCAGAAGATCCCGGGGAGCCCCCTGCCCCTGAGGAGGGCGTCGCCGTGGCCCAGGTGGTAGAGCGCGTGACCCGACAGAATGGTCAGGGACCTGGCGAGGTTCCATTTGATCCCGAGCGGCAGGACCTTTTCGTTGGGCCTGGCCAGGTCGGCGTCGGTTAGCGCGGCCGCGAAGGCCTCCAACTTGGCCTGGGAGGCCTTGAGATAGTCGGACATGACCTTCTTGTCCACCGTCCCGGATCCCGCGACCTTGAACTGGACGATCTCGGCCGTCAGCGGGGCCGGGAAGGGCAGCTCGTCCACGGGCAGGAAGAAGCCGGCGACGCCCGAGACCACGTGGGCGACATGCTGCCAGAGGGGCCAGGAGCCCGCCTTGGCGGACCAGAGGTCCTCCGGGACGGCTTCGATGAGCTTTTGGAGCAAATTTAACGAGTCGTTGGCCGAGTCGGCCAGCGCGTCGACGATGTCTCTGGACATGACAAACTCCTTATAAATCTGGTGAGATATGGTTCGTTCCCCGCCCCCGGGAGACGGGGGGCGGCCGGAACTGACGTCTGGAGAGCGAAAAGCACAAAAAAAAGGCGCGCGGGTGAGACAAGCGGCGCGGAGACGCCCCGCCGGGAGGAAGGGGGGGGGCGGAAGAGACAAAAGGCCGCCCGGAAAGGCCGCTGGCAAAATAAACAGCCCGCCGAAAAAACCCGTCCGCTGCTCCCTCCGCGCTATGAACCCGAAGATTCTACTCCAGCGTCCGCGAACAATCAACCGCGGCCGGCCCAAGTCTTTGGGAGGCCGGCGGTCAGCCGCGGGGATTTTGCGAGGGGGGGCGGGGGAAAAGATGGTTTCGAACGGCTTCGGACGGACAGAGACGGGCGGCCGTGATTATATTGCCGCAAAAAATTGCCTTGATGTCAGGGGGCTTTGGTGGTAAAAATTAAAGGGAGCCGACCGGTTTCACTCCTATCAAGCAGCTTGCGCGGGGATATTTTTCTCGACGACCATGCCTTTTTTTGCGCTGCCGAATGGTTTTAAACGCGGACGGCATCAAGGCCGACGACGTCATTTTGGAGCTGCCCGATTTTTTGACCGGCTCGGGGGGTATTAAATTTATGATTTACCCCACTGACGCGGTTAGTCGAACCACCGGCAGGCCTTGTGTTTTGAATGTCAAAGGTGTCCACCTGGAACAAATTTGACAAGCGTCGCCTGATTGCTTTTGATCTTCCATACTCCTTAAGATAATATTTTTTGTGGTGTTGGTAATGTACTCTGTTAATATTATATCGAGCGTCGTCTCTTTTTGTCTAAGTTATGTCCTCTTGACTTTGGCTCTGTCATTCTGGGGGAAACAAACTTTAAGGCTGTTAAGATACAAAGACACCGGGCATTATGGGGATTTGAAGCTTATCGTCGCCGGCATCGGGAGCATGATTTTTTTGTCCCAGGCCATAATATTATTCATGCCGGATTATTTTGCCTTTTTGAGCATATTTTTCATTGTCGGCACAGCGGGCTCGCTGGTCGAATT
>JAISET010000083.1 GCA_031264015.1 Deltaproteobacteria bacterium
CATGACGTCCCGCGGGCGGGTCGGCGGCCTCAGAGGGTCTCCGCGTAGAGCTCGACCACGTGCCTGACCTCGACGGGGTCCCCGTTCCGGGAGAGCATGTCGTTCAGCTGCAGCATGCAGGCCGGGCAGCCCGTGGCCACCACGTCGGGTTTGACGGACATGATGTTGGCGCGCTTGCGGGAGCCGATGTCCTTGGAGAGGTCGTAGTGGGAGAGATTGAAGCTGCCCCCGTTGCCGCAGCAGCGGTCGGCCTCGGGCATCTCCTTGTAGTTGAAGCCGGGGAGGCTTTTGAGTATGGTCCTGGGCTCGGCCGAGACCCCCAGGGACTTCTTCAGGTGGCAGGGGTCGTGGTAGGTGACCACCTTCCCCGGGCCGGAGACGGCCTTGAAGTCGACCTTGAGCACCCTGACCAGGAACGAGGTCATGTCCATGGTCCTGGGGCCGATCTCCTCGACGGCCGCCCGCTCGCCGCGGTCGAAGCGGCCCTTGAAGCGCCTCCAGTTCTCCTTGATGTTGGAGGCGCAGGTGGCGCAGGGGGTGACCAGGTAGTCGAACTCATGGCCGGAGAGGGCCTTGAGGTTCAGGCCCACCAGCTCCTTGAACGAGCTCATGTCCCCGGAGGCCAGAGACGGGATGCCGCAGCAGGCCAGCTCGTCCGAGGGGCAGAAGACCCCGCAGTCGTGCTTTTTCAGGATCCTAAGCGTCGCCTCGGCCAGGGATCCGAAGAGCTTGTCCGGGACGCAGCCGGGGAACAAGGCCACCTTGGGCCCCCTGCCCGCGAGATCTATCCGGCCGCGGGCGGAGGCGAAGGTGGTCTTCGGCAGGGCCGGGACGTGCCTGTCCCCCAGGAAGCGCTCGAGCATGGGGGCCTTGCCGGTCCCCTGCCTGGGGCTCGCCCTACGCATGACCAGCTTCTGGCCCAGGCTCGAGAACCTGACCAGCAGGTTGAAAAGAACCGGCCTGGTCAGGACGTTTCTTAAGATCAGCCGCTTGGCGGCGGAGAGACCCTTCCAGCCGGCCACGATGCAGCGGGCCCGCAGGAAGATGTCCATGACGGCCACGCCGGAGGGGCAGTTGCTCTCGCAGGACCCGCACAGCAGGCAGCGGTCGAGCCTGTCGGAGACGTTGTCGGCGTCCTCGGTCAGCTCCCGGGCCAGGTCCTCCAGGAGGGCGATTTTCCCGCGGGCGACGTCGGCCTCCCTGAAAGTGGCCCCGTAGACCGGGCAGACGGACTGGCAGAAGCCGCAGCGCATGCAGGAGACCAGGAGGTCGTCCAGGCTCATCAGCATGCCGGCCAGTTCCGCGAGGCCGGCCGGGGCGTGTTTTTCGCTCATGGTCGGCGCCTCCTAGATGATTTTCTTGCCCGCGTTGAAGAGATACTTGGGGTCCAGGGCGCGGCGGAGGCTCTTGGAGAACTCGACGGTCGCCCGGTTGGTCTCCTTCTCCATCCACTTGGCCTTGGCCATGCCTATGCCGTGCTCCCCGGACAAGGTTCCCTGGAGCTTCAGGGCAACGTCGAAGATCTCGTCCACGGCCTCCTCCACCCGCCCGAACTCCTCGGCGTCGCGTTTGTCGCAGAGGATGGTGGGGTGCAGGTTGCCGTCGCCGGCGTGCCCGAAGGTGCCCATCTGCAGTTTGTACTTCAAAGCGATGCGGTTCAGCTCCCTGACCATGGCCGGGATCTTGGAGCGGGGGACGGTCGCGTCCTCCAAAACCGTGGTGGGCCGGGCCCTGGCCAGAGCGGGCAGGGCGTTCCGCCTGGCCGCCCAGATTTTCAGCTTCTCCTCGGCGTTCCGGGCCACCCGGATGTCTTCGGAGCCGCACTTCCCGCAGATCTCCCTGACTTTCCTGGCGTCCTCGTCGACCCCGCCCTGGTGGCTCCCGTCGACCTCGATCAAAAGTATGGCCGCCGCGTCGACCGGGAGCCCGATCTTGGCGTCGGCCTCGACCACCCGGACGCACTTCTGGTCCAGAAACTCCAGGGTGCAGGGCAGGATGTGGGCGGCGATGACGGCGGCCACCGTCTCGGAGGCCCCCTCGACTGTGTCGTAGACGGCCATCATGGCCTGGGAGGCCTTGGGCGGGGGCACGAGCTTGAAGACGAGCTTGCTGAAGACGCCGAGCGTCCCCTCGGAGCTGATCATCATGCCGCCCAGATTGTAGCCGGTCGCGCATTTGACGGTGCGCGACCCGGTCTTGACCAGCTCGCCCCGATGGTCGAAGAACTCCAAGCCCATCAGGTAGTCCTTGGTCACCCCGTACTTGAGGCCCCGGAGCCCCCCGGCGTTCAGGGCCACGTTGCCCCCCAGGGTGGAGACGGCCTGGCTGCCCGGGTCCGGCGGATAAAACAGCCCCTCGGCGGCCGCGGCCCCGGCGAAGTCCGCCGTCAGCGCCCCCGGCTCGACCACGGCGTAGAGGTCCTCCCGGTTGATTTCCAGGATCCTGTTGAGTCTGACCGTCAGAATGACGATCCCGCCGCCCTTCTCGGGGATGACGGCGCCGGACAGATTGGTCCCGGCGCCCCTGACCGTGATGGGCAGGTCGTTCTCGTAGGCCAGTCCGACCGTTTTGCCCAGCTCCTCCTCCGTCCCCGGCATGACGACCAGGGCCGGAACGACCTGGGCCAGAACCGCCGCGTCGTAGGCGTACGACAGGCGGTCGGTCTCCTCCGTCAAAACAAACTGGTCGCCCAGCAGCTTCTTGAACTCGGCGATTAAGCCCGCGCTCACGGCCATTTTTGAGCGTCCTCCCTTCCTATGCCAAAGTTGTCCATTCCGGCGGGCCCGGCGCTTCCGACGCCGGGGCCGCGGCAATTTTCCAAGAATCCTCCGGCCGCCATGACGGCGGCCGGAGGCTCCCGCTCAAACAGGCGGGGGGCGGCCCGGGAAGACCGGCGGGGCGTCGTTCCCGACAGGCCGCCCGGCCGGGGAGGTCTTAGAAGACCGGGTAGCCGCCCGCCTGGATGAGGATGAAGGAAATAATTCCCACCACCACTCCGTAGAGGGCGAAGGGCCAGAAGGTCCTTTTGATGATGTCGCCCTCCCTGTTGTTGAGACCGACGACGGTGCAGACGGCCACGATGTTGTGGATGCAGATCATGTTCCCCATGGCCCCGCCGGCGGCCTGGGCGGCGACGATGACCAGCTTGGGCATATGCAGCTGGGCGGCCAGATCCCACTGGAAGAGGCCGAAGAGCATGTCGGAGACGGTGTTGGAGCCGGTGATGAAGGCGCCCAGGCCGCCCGCGTAGGAGGCGAAGAAGGGCCAGGCGCCGCCGATGGCCGCGGCCATGGTCTTGGCCATGGTCAGGGGCATGGAGTCGAGGACGACGGCGCCGCCGGCGACGGCCTCGGGGGTCAGGCCGGGGTTGACGCCGGAGCCTTGGAAGATTTTCACCAGGGCCACGGCGGAGATCAAGGATATGGTCGGCGCCTTCATTTTCCTCAGGGTGTCGATCCAGGCCTTGGACGCTTTCTCCCCGCTCATCTTATGCATGAAGACGGTCAGCAGGGCCACCAAAATGAAGGGGACGGTCCCGGGCAGATAGAGGAACTGCAGGCGTTCGCTGACCCCAGCGTAGCCCAGAATGTCGTTGAAGGCCAGCACGCCGCGGGCGCCCAGCCAGCCCTTGAGGCCCAGGCTGTCGACCCTGGTGAGGACCAGGATGCCGCCGATGACGACGTAGGGCAGCCAGGCCATGAACTGGCTCATGCGGGGCTTGAACTCGGTCTTGCCGGCGAAGTCGATGCTCCCGGTCCAGCTCTTGTCCCATTTCTCGTGGGAGCCGAAGGTCCAGACGTCCTTGGGCACGCAGATGCCCTTCTTGGCGCAGGCGATGATGACGCCGAGGCCGACGAGGCCGCCCAAAAGGGACGGGAGCTCGGGGCCGACCAGCCAGGCCATGATCATGTAGGGGACCAGGAAGACGACGGCGGAGAGGACGGCGAACTTCCAGGCGGCCAGGCCCTCCTTCCAGGAGCGGGTGGGGCCGAAGTAGCGGGTGATGAAGCCCAGCATGAAGACTCCGATGACGACGGCCATGGGGCCGTGCATCAGGGTGGCCGTCTCGCCGATCTCCTTCATGAAAGCCTCCGCCGAGGCGGCGTTGCCGTCGGCGACGGCCTTGCCGATGACCTCCTTCAGGGAGGCCCCGAAGCCCACCAGAATCGGCGTGCCCACGGCCCCGAAGGTCACGGGGAAGGAGTTGTAGACCAGGCAGAGGACGGCCGCGGCCATGGGGGGGAAGCCCAGGGACAGCAGGAGGGGCGCGGCCAGGGCGGCGGGGGTGCCGAAGCCGGCCGCCCCCTCGATGAAGGCCCCGAACATGTAGCCGATGATGATGCCCTGGACGCGCATGTCGCGGCTCACCGACTGCATGCCGAACTGGATCGTCTCCATGCCCCCGGAATACTGGAGCGTGTGGAGGATCAGCAGGGCGCCGAAAACAATGATCAGAACGCCCGCGGCGCTGACCGCGCCCTGGAGGCTCAGGGCGACGACGTAGCTGACGGGAAGACCCCAGACCGCGAGGGCGGCGATGACGCAGGAAAGCCAGGCCAGCGGCATGGCCTTCATGGCCCCCATGCGCAGCCCGACCATCAGCACCAGGGCCACTAGGATTGGAATCAAGGCCGCGAAGGCCAGAGCGGCGGTCGACATGGATGCTCCTTTTCACTCCTGACAAACAATAAACTGGCGGAAAGCCCGCGCGGGAGCGCCTCCCCATGCCCGGGCCGTCCTGCCCCGGCGGCGGGCCGATTGTCCGGTCGGAACCAACTCCTCGTTTCAACTGACAAAAAATTAAAAAAGTCGGGCTTTTGGGCCATGTCGGCGGAAGCCCCCCGCCGGAAAATCCCCAGACCCGAAGACGCCGAGTCCTCATGACGGCGGAAAAGCCCCCCTGCCCGGGACGGCTGGAAAATAGGCCCCCTCCCCGATGGCGGCGCAAAAAGGGGCCCGAAAACGTCGGAAAAAGCCCACCGGCCCGTCGGGACGGAGGGAAAAGAACCGCCCGGCCGGGCGAGCAAATCTCCCGCCCCGCCCGGGCGGCTCGTCCGGCGGGTCACATAATGGCGCGGCCGACGAGACACCCGGAGGGGCCGCGGGTTCTTTAGACTCTTTCCTGGTTTTCTAGTTTGTCGTATTGGAACAGACGAAGATTTAATTGTC
>JAISET010000122.1 GCA_031264015.1 Deltaproteobacteria bacterium
CTGGCCGGCTTCGCGGATCTGACCCGCATAGGGCTCCCCCTCGACCACTTTTCCGGCTGGACCGCCGCCTGGCCGGGCCTGCTGCGGGAGAGGATCCTTCCCCTAAGGGAGAAGGCCGGACGGTTCGCCCTGGAGAACAGGGAAGTCTGACGACGGGGACTCGGGCCGCGGAAGCGCCCGCCCGGACAAACGTCCGACCGCGCATACATATGAAATGAAAACACCCGGGGCCAAGGCCTCCGGGCTTTTTCATTTTCGGCCTCGCCGGCGCGTCCGCCGTCCGCCGGCCGGGCCGCCGTCGTCTCAGCCGGGGATGATCCCGACCAGGAGCCTGCGCCTTCTCGGGCCGTCGAACTCGCAGAGATAGACGCCCTGCCAGGTCCCCAGGACCGGCGCCCCGTTTTCGACGATGATCGAAAGAGAGGACCCCATGGCCGCGGCCTTGAGGTGGGCGGCGCTGTTGCCCTCCCGGTGCCGGAACTCGGGCCGGTCCGGGTAGGCCTGGCGCAGGCCCAGGAGGATGTCGGTGACGACGTCGGGGTCGGCGTTCTCGTTGATGGTCAGCCCGGCCGTGGTGTGCGGGCAGAAGACCACCGCCAGGCCAGAGTTGACCCCGGCTTCCGAGGCCGCCCGCCTGACCAGGTCCGTCACGTCCACCAGGCCCTCGGCGGGCGTGGCGACGATAAATTCCGTCTTCATGATGGGGACCTTCCTCCCTGTTGCTGATGTTGATGATGTTGTTGAGGATGTTGCCGATGTTGTCACTGTTGTCGTTGCCGCCGCCGTCGCCGGCCTTGTCGTCGGCGGGCGGGAATGCTCGCCGGACAGGCGCCCAGTCATCCGGACTGGTTTTTGGCTCTCATAAATGCCATTAATTTATGTCGACGTCCTTCGACGTCTCCCCGCGTCCGTCAAATTCTCATAACTTGTCTTAAGTCGTCCCGGCGGCCCCAAGCCCCCCTCGGTTTCCCCGCGATTTCTCCCAAGTCCCCCCGCCTTCCTCCGGCTCCCTTTAAGGCCCGGCGCGGTTCGGAATTTCCTTTGGTCTTGTCAATTTATGAAAACGGCGGGGGAAGCTCTTTTAATTTCCTAAGATAATCTTAATGTGGTTTTTACCACTCGATCTTATATATAATTATGATTAGATGTTGTAATATTTTCGGAGTTGCTTTTAATTTCTTTTAATGGCCGGGGGGTAGGGATCGCCCCGATGGTTGACAAGACTGCACATCTTAGATAAAATTTACCTTGTTTAGTAATAAAAAAAATATATATGCAAATTTTCTAATAATTATATAGGCAAACATATTTGGCGACCCATATTTCTCGCCTCCCGGGTCTTTTTGAGGCCCCCGCGACACCAAGAGGCGCTTTTCTTCCCCAATTCTTGGACAAGGGGACAAGTTCTTGTCGTTCCGGGCCTTTGACCGGCGGGTCGACTTGCGAACTTATGGTCCTTTGACGACAAGACGCCCGCCGGATTCCCGTGCCCGTTGACGGAAAAGCGTGTTTCCGTCTCCCGCGCCCCCGCCGGCTCGGGCCGGGGGAGCCGACTTCCGGGTCCGGGCGGGGGGCCTGGTCACCCGGGGCCGCCCGGGGGGCCGGTTTCGGGGAAAAATGCAACGGGGCCGGTGCCCCCCGGGCCGGGATTTACATATTTTTAGTAATTCTCCAAAGCGGGCCGAAGTGTGAAAGCTGTGTCAATTGTGAGTTCCTGAAGATTTTGCAATTAATCTTGCAATTGCTTTTATGACGTTGAACTGATATATCAACAATATCTGATTAATTTGCTATTGTGATCATAAGGCAGGAAATGTGTTTCAATTTTTAGAGTTGGGGGGTCGACAAACATAAACTATCAGTCTAATTAGACTTTTTCGACTAGAGTTCGGTAGCCAGGCGTCAGTAATTACGGAAGCTTAGACGATTCTACTATATTCTTTCTATTCCTGTTCCTCTTAAACATAGAGAAATTTTTTCCGAGACAAGAAAAAAACTACCATTGCCTAAAATATGTGATAGAATAGTGTCTCAAGCATGGATATAGCGACTTGTCGGGTGACGCTAAAAAATGCTGGGCCCTGTATTTACAGTCCTTTATGGTCACGACCGACGACGTCCCGCCCCGCGGACCTCGCTTTTGGTTTTTTTTCATCCGCCAGGAAGTCTGGCTGTCACCGGGATTCTCCTGGTTATTAAGAGACGTCCGAATGTCCTTGGCCAGCAAATCGTCCTCCAGCCGGTCTTTTTTTCAGCGTATTGAACATCAATAATCTAAGTAAAATTAACCTGTTAGATTTCTTTAGATGGATATAGATTGGAGATGTTCATTTTTATCTTGCTTATCTGGCATACTTGTATTATAGTAAGTCAAGAAAATATTTACGTTGGATGTACACATAATCACAACCGTACTCTTAGGCAGAAATTGGAAGATCTAATTGTTGCTATTTGATCAGTCAGTGTTTGAGACAACGGACTATCAATAACGGCATGACGCCGGATTGTCTTCGGCTGCCGCGCATATCCGCGGCCCCCCTAAAGGCCGCGCCGCCAAATTTCCCGAAGCCTCCCGGGCGCCGCCCGCACGCGGCCCCGGGCGGCTTGGGTTTCCCGGGGAGGAAGGGACCTGACCGCCGGGCCGGGCTGAAAAGGGGACAGACAAGTTATAATTTATTGTAACTTACCCTAATTTGGCAATTAAAAGTTTTCTTTTCGGGAAAAGGGGCTAAGCTCTTCCAGTGAACTTAGCCCGACGCTGGCCGTTCGCTGGACGCTCCCCGGATGGGTGGAGAAAAGGTTTCCCTCGGGAGACTCGGACTGGTCTTTATCGGCCGTCGTGCACGGCGTTCACCGCCTCCGGGACCCTCGTTCCGGAGGCCAACATATACGACCCGTGGGCTTACGGGTTATGTTTTGGGAGAAACAAATGAAAGTAGATGCCAAGGCCTTCAAGAAGGTCCGCGAAGAGCGTCTCTTAAGTATCACTGCTTTGGCCCAGCTAGCTGGCGTGTCCTCTAAATCCATTTACAGAATGGAGAGCGGTGGAGACATTAAACTCCTTACCTTTAGAAAGCTGCTGCTGGCCTTGGGGTTCACGGTGGCTGATAAAGATCGTTTCATAGTTGCAGAGTGACCGTCCGGGCCTCCCCGGCCTCCGGAGTCCATGAGGGGCGGGGGGTCGGGCGGGGCCGGGACCAAGATTTCGGGAGGGGGTTTTCGCCTGGGGGGTGCTGGCCGCGGGCCTGTTAAATAAAACTGGCCGCGGCCGTCCACAGCTCCAAGGTCGTCGGGCGGCCGCGTGGCCGCCGTTGACTCCGGGCGGATTTATGAGAGGCTCTGACAAGCGTCGGCCGGGTTCCGAGGGCGCCGAATTGTTCGGACGGAACCCGGTTATTTTTTATTGTTCTATTCTTTTCTATTCTATTTTCTGTCCGTCTATTTTCTGTCCGTATGTTTTCTGTCCGTCAATTGTCCGTCGACCGTCCGTCAGCTTCCGGTTTATGAAGGACGCCTTCCGTTTTCCGCCTTCCGCCTTCCGTCCCCTGTCCTTCGCTTTTTATTTCCGCCTTTTATCTTTTGTCTTTTGTCTTCCGTCTTCCGCTTGTCAATTCCGTTTTTCATTGACATCAGGCAGGCTTGGCTTTTCATCTGGCTTTAGGCGAGGGCCTTCTCGAGGGACTTGTACAGGGCCTCGCGCTCGAACTTCTGGCCGGCGTTGACGCGCACGTGCCCCGGCAGGCCGAAGGAGCTCAGCGAGCGGATGATGACGCCGTCGCGGAGCATTCTTTTGGTCACCTCGTCGGCCGAAAGACCGGCGGGGAGGCCGGCCATCAGGAAGTTGGCCTGGGTGGGGCGGACGGTCAGGCCCAGGCGCGGGAGAACGTCGTAATACTCGTCCAGGGACTCCCAGGTCATGGCCAGGGTTCTTGCGACGTGCTCGTCGTCGTCCAGGGCGGCCATGGCCCCCAGCTGGGCCAGGGTGTTGAGGTTGAAGGGCTGCCTGGTCTTGTTCAGGGCCTCGGCCAGGGGGGCGGGGGCCAGGGCGTAGGCGGCCCTGAGTCCGGCGAGTCCCATGACCTTGGAGAAGGTCCGCAGGACGATCACCTTTCCGGTGGCCATGAGCTTTTGGTAGTCCGGCCGCGGGTCCCTGGCGAAGTCCGCGTAGGCCTCGTCCAAAACCAGGGCGCAGGCCTCGGGGAGGTCGGCGGCCAGGCCTTCAATCTCGCGGGGCTGCAGGTAGCTCCCCGAGGGGTTCAGGGGGTTGTCGAGAAAGACCAGCCTGGCGTTCGCGCCGAGGTTTTTTCTGACGGCGGCCAGGTCGTGCCCGAACTCCTTGGTCAGCGGGACCTCGACTGCCTCGGCGCCGGCCGCCTGCGTGTTCTTGGCGTAGAGGGTGAAGCTGGGCCGGGACATGACGGCCCTGAGGCCCCTGTCCAGGACCGTGTGGCACAGGGTTAGGATGATCTCGGAGCTCCCGTTGCCCGCGACGATCCGGGCCGCCGGGAAGCCGAGCTTGGCCGAGATTTTCTCCCGGAGCCTGCGGCTGTCGGCGTCGCCGTAGCGGGCGAGACCGGACAGAGCCGCCCGCGCGGCCTCCAGCGCCTTGGGGGACGGCCCCAGGCTGTTCTCGTTGGAGGCGAGCTTGACCGCCGAGGTCAGGCCCATCTCGTCCAAAACGTCCTCGATGAGTTTGCCGGGCTGGTAGCGGGCCAGGCCGCGCACGTGCCCGGGGATCAGCCGTTCGGTGGGTTCGGTCATATTGCGTCTTCTTTTTTGGAGTTGGGGTTGCTCGGGGGGGCCGGGGGTTTTATCAGACTCTGATTTGCTTCCGACGACGACCGGGTCCGTCCGGCGGTTTTTTTATCGCCGCCGGCCTGTCCGAGGGAGGTTTTTGCTTTCGCCGCCGCCGTCATCGCGCGTCGTTTGCCGCCCGTCTGGCCGTCAGGCCCCGACGCGGCGGGGGGAGGCCCGGGGTCGGACCCGGGCAAAAAAAAAGACGACGGGCCCGCGGGGCTAGATATTCCGCTGGGTTCCCCAGGGCGCGGCCGCGCCTGAAGTTTCGGTGGCGGCGGCCTCCGGGCGTTCGGAGGACGCCTCGGAAAAGTCGGGGCCTCCCGGGCCGGCGGGGGCGGGCGTCACGGGGACGCGGCGGCCCATCTGCTGGCAGAGGTATTCGACGTGCTTGCGCAGCCTCTCGTCGCGGGGGAGAGTGGCCGCGATCTTGTTGTAATTGTAGATGGCCGTGGAGTGCCTGCGGTTGAAGGCGGCCCCGATCTGGGGGAAGGAGTGGTTGAACAGATGGCGGGCCAGGTAGATGCCCACGCTTCTGGCCTCGATGACGGCCACCTTCTTGGAGGCGGAGAGCAGGGCCTGCTCGTCGATGTTGTAGGCCCGGACGATGAGCCTTTTGAGGTTCTCCAGGCTGGCCAGGCTCGGGTCGGAGGCGGTGGTGTAGTCCAGAAATTCCTTGGCCATCCGGACGTCGACGGGGCGCTTCTCCGACTTGCCGCAGGCGAACAGGGACTGCATGGTGCTGTAGAGGGTGCGCACGTCGGGGGGGCAGGTGGCCGAGATGAGCTCGAGGACCTCGGCGGGCAGCCGATATCCCCTGGCGCTGTTGACCCGGCTCATGATGCTCATCCTGGTGTCGAAGTCGGGCTGGCCGATGTTGCAGCTGAGGGCCAGGGAGAACCTGGAGCGGCACTGGCTGGAGAGGCCGGGGATGTTCCTCAGCGGCTGGGTCGAGGTCAGGATGACTTGGGAGCCCTTGTTGTGCAGGTAGTCCAGGGTCTCGCAGATCTCGCTTTCAAACTTGGGCCGGGAGGCGAAGAAGGGGATGCACTCCACCACCAGGATGTCGAAGTCCTTGTATGCCTCGGCGAAGAAGCGGTAGTTCTGGGCCTTGATGGAGTCGACGAAGTGCCGGGCGAAGTCCTGGGCGGTCAGGCAGCAGACCCGCTTGCCGCTCTTGGCGGCCGCCTCGGCCACGGACTGGACCAGGTGCGTCTTGCCCAGGCCCGAGCCCGAGACGATCAGGA
This sequence comes from Deltaproteobacteria bacterium, assembly GCA_031264015.1. Taxonomy (GTDB): domain Bacteria; phylum Desulfobacterota; class Desulfarculia; order Adiutricales; family Adiutricaceae; genus JAIRNQ01. Next base: position 6,042 of record JAISET010000122.1, read on the forward strand.
GGAAATTATTGTCCCCGCTGGCGCTGTAGGCCATCTCCTGGCAGCATTCGAAGGCCATGCGGTTGGAGGAGGCGACGACGAAGTTGGGGAAGGTGTTCCAGGGGTTGAGGGGCTGCCGGTAGCGGCGCGTCTCGTCCTGGGCGGCGAAGAGGTCCGGCTCGACGGTCCTGATGTCTGCCGCCGCCCGGGGGGCCGCCTCGGCGCGCACGGGGGCCAGGTCCGGGGCGTCCGGGGTGCAGACCCTGACCGGGGGGGGCTCGAGGCCCGACTGGCCGCAGGCGGCGGCCACGGCCCCGGAGATGGTCTTCAGGAAGTATTTGTCCACGAATTTCTTAAAAAAGTGGTCCGGGGCCAGCAGGACGAGCTGACGGTCGACAAAGTTGGCTTTAAGGGGCGCGATCCAGGTCTCCATCTGGTCGGCCGGGACCGCTTTGGCGATCTCCAAGCGGGCGGTCTCCCAGATTTTGGAAAAAAAGGACGCATCGTCCCCACCCTGGCAAGGGGTCAGGATAACCATGAAAGTCTCCAAAAAAGCATGATTAGAATGGAAGTGCGAAAAATGGAAATTTGGCGCTTTTTTTTCGTCGTGTCTAGCGTCTTCGAGAGGCTTGAAACGAGGGAAAAAATACCACAGGGCGGGAGCCCCGACAATCGGGGTTCCCAAAAAAAAACAAGCCTGTACGGGGGGCCAGTGTAGGGTTAACTAGGGAAAATCATTGACAAAAAAGTCATGACTTCCCGTCTTGTGACCTCGGCTTCCCCCCTTTTGGACCTTTTTCTGACTGGCGGCCGGACCCGGATTTTCCCCGGTCGGGAGGTCCAGTGTTTTAGGGGAAACTTTTTGATTGAACTCCTTATTGAAAGAGTATTCTCAATAACGGTCATTTCGCTTGGACTCTAATTTCCTTAAGAAGAAAAATATTACTCAAAGTCAGTTGATAGCACTTGTTCTATCGGTAATTTTATTTGATGTCGTTATAATTATAAGATTGAATCTACTATTACATTTAACTATAGTTCCTTATATTGGTTATAACAATTTGTATGCAGTGAAAAATCTCTAACAAAACTGGTTAGCCTGGTAAAAAAAAAGTAAAATCACTATAATTTTTGTTCTCTAATCGGAGTTGACCGGACCCTCCACTCTGGCCGAAAAACGCCCGTCCTGGAGGCGCACCCCGAGCCCCCGCCCGGGGGCCAGGCCCCTGACCGAGGCCACCACCAGCCCCCGCTCGTCGGTGACCACCCCGTAGCCCCGCCGGAGGACGGCCAGCGGCGAGACCAGCTCCAGGGACTCCCTGAGGGCGGCCAGCTCCCTGGTTTTTTCGGCGACGACCGGGCCGGCCAGCTTTTGCAAAGCCTCCGTCAGGTCGGCCAGCCTCGCCCGCTTCTCGGCCAGGTCCCGGCGGGGGGAGAGGTAGGCCAGGTCCTTGTCCAGGCGCCCGAGCTCGGCCCGGCGGCGGGAGAGGAGGGCCCCGACGGCGCTTCTGAGCTGGAAGACGGTGTTGTCGATCAGCTGGGCGTAGTTCTTGAGCATGTAGGCGAGCTGCCCCAGCCTGGCCGTGGCCCTCTGCCACTCGCCCCGCCAGCCCCGGACGGCGGAGACGGCCAGGTTCCCGAGCTCCCTGGCCAGGCCCCGGATCTCCAGAACCCTGTCCGAGTCCTTGGGGAAGACGGCCTCGGCCGCGGCCGTGGGGGTGATGGCCTGCTGGTCGGCGGCCATCTCGACCAGGGACAGGTCCGTCGAGTGCCCGACGGCGGCCAGGACCGGCAGGCGGCTTCTGGCCACCGCCCGGACCAGGACCTCCTCGTTGAAGGACCACAGGTCCTCCAGGGAGCCCCCGCCGCGGGTCATGACCACCAGGTCGAAATCTCTCAGGCCGTTGACGAACTCCAGGGCCGCCGCCATCTCCTCGGCAGCCCCCTTGCCCTGGACCCGGGCCGGACACAGGGTCACCCAGGCCCCGGCCATTCGTTTGACCGCCGTGGTCACGAAGTCGCTGGCCGCGGCGGAGCCCTTGGCGGCGATCAGGGCCACGCGCCTGGGCGGGACAGGGGCGGGGCGCTTGTTGCCGGGCTCGAAGAGGCCCTCGGCCGCGAGCTTCTTCTTGAGGTTCTCGTAGGCCTGCATCAAAGAGCCCTGGCCCATGGGCATGATCTGCGAGACGACCAGCTGGTACTCGCTTCTGAGCCCGTAGACCGAGAGGGCGCCCCGGGCCGAGACCATCATGCCCTGCCTGACGGGCCCGATCCCCGAGCGCAGCGCGTTGGAGCGCCAGACGACGGCCTTGAGGTTGCTCTCGGCGTCCTTGATCTGCAGGTAGACGTGGCCCGAGGCCGCCCTGGTGATGCCGCCGGCCTCGCCGTCCACGACGATGTCGCCGAAATGGGCGTCGAAATTGTCCCTGATCCTCAAAGTCAGCTGGGACGGCGTGTAGCGTTTTTCCTCACCGGCGGGCGGGGCCATCGCGAACTCCTCAATATTTGTCGAACGTCGGCCGGGCCGCGGGGCCTGGCCGGGCCCGGGCCGGACGGGGGGCGGGTCCGGGACGGCCCCGGCGGCGTCGCAAGTCCCGCCGCCAGTTTGCCAAACAGGTTTGGGCGGAGGTATAATTGATTCCGCTTTCCGGGCGAGGCCGCTTGTCTGTCGTCCCGCGGGCGAAATATTTCGGCGCCGCGCGCCAGTTGGTTTTGGCGCGCCCGAAAAGCGCGGCGAAAAGCGGGGGAAAAGTCTCGGCGGAAAATCTCGGGACGTCGGAAGATTTTACCCGACGGTTTTTCTTCTGGCAACCTTCCTCTGATTTTTCTGGTTTTTCCGACGCCTAGGCGTCCGGTTTTTTCGAGCCGCCGACGTTTCTGTTTTTCGCGCCGCCGCCGTCCCGGGACGGGGATTTTTTTGTCCTCCGATTTTCCGGCGTTTAAGTTTTTCGGTATTTTTTCTGGCGCCTTGGCTTTTCGGCGTTTTTGTCATCCGTTTTTTTCCGCGCTCTTTTTCCATCGGGGGCCCGCATGGTCCGCGCAAGATCTGTCGACATTGTCAGAGAGGCTGCAAAGTGAGAATTATTTCCGGCGGGGTTTTTTCCGCGGGCCGCGTCGTCATGGCCGGCCGGTCCGGCAGGCTGTTCGGCGCGCTTGTTTTTCTGGCCCTGGCCGTGCTTTTTCCCGGCGGCCTGTCCGCCCAGGGTCCGGTCGACGGCGACAGCATGGTGGGGGCCTCCATCGGCGACGCCTCCAACTTCATCCCGGCCTTCTCCTCGGACACGGCCTCCTCGGCGGTGGTCAACGACGCCTACCCGGGCCTGGTCAAGTTCGACAAGGACCTGAACCTCGCTGGCGACCTGGCCGAGAGCTGGGAGTTCGGGGAGGACCAGAGGATCGTCACCTTCAAGCTGCGGCCGGGCGTCAAATGGTTCGACGGGGCGCCGTTCACCGCCGAGGACTGCGTCTTCACCTGGAAACTGATGAGCGACCCGGACACCCCCACGGCCTACGGAGAGCATTTCGCCCAGATAGAGTCGGCGGAGGCCGTGGACGAGCTCACTTTCCGGGTGACCTACAAGCGGGTCATGGCCTCGGAGCTGACCACCTGGAGCTTCAGCATCATGCCGAAGCATCTTTTGGACGGCGTCGACTTCGACGAGAGCCCCCTGGCCCGGACGACGGTCGGCACCGGCCCCTACCAGCTGGAGAGCTGGGAGACGGCCCAGAGGATCGTCACCCGCGCCAACCCCGGCTATTATGACGGGCGCCCGCATATCGACCGCCAGATCACCAAGATCATCCCCGACATGACCACCCAGATGATGGAGCTGGCCACCGGCGGCATCGACCTCATGATCATGGAGCCCGACCAGTGGGTCGACGCCCAGAACAACAAGAACCTCAAGCAAAGCTACGATTTCTACACGCAGCCCTCTTTCTCCTACGCCTACCTGGGCTTCAACCTGAGGGACCCCAGGTTTACGGACGTCCGGGTGCGGCAGGCCATAGCCTACGCCATCGACAAGGACGAGATCATCGAGGGGGTCCTGCTGGGCTTCGGTCAGAAAGCCAACGGACCGTTCAGGCCGGAGATGTGGGCCAACAACAAAAACGTCCCGCCCATCCCCTTCGAGCCGGACAGGGCCAAAGCGTTGCTGGCCGAGGCCGGCTGGACGGACGCCGACGGCGACGGGGTGGTGGAGAAAAACGGCGAGAAGTTCGTTCTGACCATCATGACCAACCAGGGCAATCGGGTCAGGGAGATGACGCTTCTGGTCATCCAGGCGCGGCTCAAGGACGTGGGCATCGAGGTCAGGCCCAAGATAGTCGAGTGGGCGGCCTTCCTCAAGGAATACCTCGACAAGCACGACTTCGAGGCCATCATCATGGGCTGGACCATCCCCCTGGACCCGGACTTGTTCGACGTCTGGAACTCCAAGAAGACCAACCCCGGCGAGCTCAACTTTGCCAGCTACGCCAACGAGGAGGTGGACGAGCTCATCGACGCGGGCCGCTTCAACGTCGACCAGGAAATCCGCAAGAAGGCCTACGACCGCATCCAGGAGATCTTCCGCGAGGAGGTCCCCTACGTCTTCCTCTACGTCCCCGAGTCGCTGATCGCCCTGAACAAGCGCTTCGTCGGCCCCAACCCCGCCCCGGCCGGCTTGTTCCACGACTTTCCCAAATGGTACGTCCCCCTGGACAGGCAGCTCTACAAGCAGTAGCCGGAACGGAGCCGGGAATTTTGGTCTTGAGTTTTTTTTATTCGGAGTTTTTGGTTTTATATTTGTAGTTTGGAGTCTCGAGTTTCAGACGTTCAGTTGATACTTTGACGTCCGTGGTCCGGGACTCCCGGCGCGCCGGACGGCGTCAGTCTTTTTGTTTCTTTTGCCTCTTCTCTTTTTTCTTTTTTTTCGCGTTCCTTCTCACTTTGACTTTTTCATTTTCGCATTGATATTTTCATTTTTTCCTTTGTCCGTTTTTTCTTTTTTTGTGGGGGCATTTAGATGGAGGAAGACACCAAGCAGTTGGAGGAGAGGCTGGCCGGGGCCTTTCATCTCATGTACGACAATTTCCCGGAAGGCGTCCAGCTGACTCACAAGTCCCGCCGCATCGTGGCCTTGAACGACAGGCTGTCCGCCCGCGGGCGCTCCGTGGGCATGCTCTGCGTCAAGCAAGGCGGCGAGGCCGCCCACAAGGGCTGTCTGGCCAACAAGGCCCTGGCGTCGGGCCGGACGGTCTGGGTGCGGAAGCCGGGGCCCAAGGGCGACGTCACCGTCTTTTGGATTCCGGTCGAGGGCCATCCCGACTATTACGTGCATTTCGCCGTTGGCATGGAGACGGACTACTCCCAGTCCCCCCAGCCGCCCATGGCGTCCGGGGAGTGACCGGCCTTCAGCGGCCGCGGGGCGCGCGGATTTCGAAGGGCGGGGACGGCCGGCCGGCGTTCGGCCGGCCGGCCCGGCCTCGGCGCGACATGTGACGAGGAAACCCTCGGCGACGGGCGGTTTACTTTTCCGCGGGCGGGCGGCAAGATTATTAAAGCCCACGGGTCAAGATTTTTGAAGCCGACGGGTCAAGATTAGTCAAGGCGGGGGATTCTGGAAACAACGGGCGCTAAAACGGGGCGCCGGCAGGACGGAGGGACGGCGGGGTGACAAGGCGCGGGGGCGGCATTTTCCGGCCCCCGAAATGCCTGCCGCCGCGCGGGGCGGCGGCCGGGGAATAAATTATGCCTGCGTCGAACGTTGAATGTCGGACGTTGAATGGCCGGGGGGCGCTCAGGACTCGGTTCTGTTGCGCAGGCGCTGCTCCTCGAGCATGTAATAGTTGATGGCTTTCTGCAGTGCCCTGGTGGCGTTCATGTCCAGCTCGTGGAACTTCAGCCCCAGCTTGGCCATCTGGTCGCCCGGGGTGTAGCCGATGCGGACGACCTCCGCCTCCCCGTTGATGGTGGTCTGGCCCCCCTGCGCCTGAAAATTGGGGAAGAAGAGGGTGAACCACAGCCTCATGCCCAGGGTGGCCTGGGGCGGGGCCGGGACGCCGATCAAAACGCCGCCCGCAGAAAAGTCGAAGAGGACGACCCGCCCGAAGGAGGGGTGGGTCTGGATGCTGATGTGGTCGTTGGAGACGATGGTCAGGCGGTAGTCCATCCTGGCGTTGGTCTCGTTGATCTGGCCCATGGCCGGGGTGGACAGATAGACGGCCTGAACGTTTTCATTCTCGTTGAACTTAAAATTGTCGATCTTCATGATCTTGCCGGTCCAGCCCCAGCGCAGTATCTCGCCGCTGACCGGCTCGCGTCCGACAAAAGTGACCTGTATTTCCCGACCCACCATGGAGCGGGTCATCAGGGGGTCGGTTTGTGAGATGATGACGTTCTGATCGGTGATGTCGTAGACGACTCCGTTGCGGACATCAATGCGGTCGTTGATCAGGTCGATGTCCAAGATGAGGTCGATCCTCATGTTGGGTCTTAACAACCGGTCAATAGGCCACTTAGTTATTTTAGTTTCAGCCATCAGGGCCACCTTAAGTCGTTATAAGGGAAGGCTTAAGCGTCTCGTTCAGACGGCCGGTCCCCGCGGGCAGCGGGCCGGTCAAAAAAACTGGGCCGCCAGGCCGCCTCCCCTTCCAGGTCGTCAGGCCATGGTCGCCGCCCGGCCGGCTTTAGCCTGGAACCTAGGCTCGGGCGGGCCAAAGTCCCCGCCCGGCTGGAAAAAACCTGGAAAAGAAACCGCGTCTGCAAAACTCGAGCCGTCGTCAGCCGGAGAACTGAGACTATTTCTCCAAACAAAATAGCTAATTTGAGAGCAAAAAGCAAGAAAATTAAGGCGGAAATATCTAAAAAGACTCTTCCGGGGACGATGAGGGCCGGAAATGGGCGCCCCGCCCCCCGGAATTTTCCAGCGTCTAGACGCCGTAATATTACAGCATAATTGCCCTAAAGTCTAGCCGGGGAAAAAGCCGGAAAAAACCGGTCCTCCGGCGCTTCCGCCGCCCCCCGCCTGTCAAATTTTTCCGGCGGGAGGACAAAATTGCGGGGCTTTGCCCGGCTGTGGAACTGAAAACAGATCCCGGCCGTAAGAGGCTGCCAATATAAGTATACAAAAACTTAGCCTGTTTGCAAAACTTTTTTCTAAACTTAGGCAAGGGAAATTTCTAAGGTGGTCGGGAATAGATTAGGAGACTTAAAATCTTGTTAAAATTTGTTAATATTATATTTATAGTTAATGGTTAAAGTTAAATGTAGCTATAAGTAAATTTTTGATATTTTAACTTGGATACTTATTGTTTTTTAGTTTAATAGAAGTCAAAAGCCAATGTTAAAACTAGTTTAATATATTTATTTAGCTATAAAATTTATTATTAAAATCATTATTTAATTTTTATATGTTTAAGTTGATTTAAATTGTTTAAAGTTATTTAAATATAACTATATCATTATTTATAAAGCTTAAATTTTATTTAAATTTTTTAAAAAATTAGTTAACTTATTTTACTTATATTAGACTTAATTTGAGACTTTTATATTTTATTTTCATAATAATAAATTTTATATGTATTTATGAAAAGTAATAATATCAGATAATATCTACCTTAACTCAGGAGTTGCCTCCAAAAGTCGATGAAACAAAAAAATTAAATATACCTGATAGTAAACCGAAAATTCACACATTTTTGTAAATAAAGTTCAAAAAATACTATTTTTAAAAAAACGGCTCATAATGTTGGCCGCCCCCCCTTGCCTCGACAGATGAAATGCTTAATTCTGCTATTTCATAGAAAATCAAGTTGTTAAAACCACCTGTTGTTTTCAGCCGACCTGGACGATGGGGGGTTGAAAATCTAGCGGTCGGCATAATTGCTGGTTAGTTAAATTATGCAACTCTTGAATAACTAAAAGGCTCGTCATGGTGCGTAAGTTCTTAGTGGGTCTCCCATTATTATGACAATATAACTCTTGTATCCCCACAATAGGTAATGATAGATAAATATGATTCTCAAAATTGTGAGCCCAAGCCTTAGTTCTCATTTTAATCATCTGGGGAAAATCCTCCTCAAACGATGTGTTGGGAATGATTCAAGTGTTATTTGGTATATTTATAGTTCTCACGAGACATATAATAATATTTCAGCAAGATAAATATATAATTACAAATGATTCATATCAAGAAAAAAAATAGCCTGCGGCATAAAAAAATAGATTAATGTAGGTATTTCAGTTATAATTTTCCACCACCAGCCAAGCCCTAAATTTTTGGGAGGGGGTTTTTACCGATTGATCAAAAATGTCCGGCCTGATTTTGCCAACGACGACGGCCGCGCCAGGCCGTCAAAATCCCCTGACCCGGTCTGTGGGGACGGGGCCCTTGAGTTGTTTTTTCAGTCGAAAGCAACTACAATTGAACTGAAGAAAGGCCGAATCCGGCCTTTCCTTGTCAAAACCGCCCCCGGGCGGGAGGCCGGCTTGATCGGTCGGAGCGGCCAGCGGCGGCCCGTCGGTTGGGGTCGTTTTTTTTTGTGATGCGAACGCATAAACCGCGTCGGAATTGAGGGCGGGCGCTCCGCCGCCGATTCGAAGCTTTTGGTGACGCCGCGACACGGACTGGTCCGCTGACAATAAGGACCGCCCGATATGTTCCCACCCCCTCCCGCCGCTGTTTTTGACGCCCGGCCGGCTTAAGTCAACGATTTGGCCCTTGGCGACAATTAATTATAGTATTCAGGCCGCGTGAGGCGGCCAGTCGCGCGGGCAAGTCGTTATTGTTGCTAACGTTGGTAGCTAACATAGAGGCAAGTCCCTCCGATGGAAGGGGCGGCGATCCGCATCGAGCGCGGGCCATGTCCCGCCCCGGCCGGTCGCGGGCCCGACCGCGTGGGTCGCGGGATGGCGTCGGCGGCGGAAACGCGGGCCTGGCGTCGGGCGCCGAAAGAACCAATCGGAGCGCCGGCGCCGTCGGAAAGAGCGGAAGGCGACACTTTGGACGGCGTCAGGCGAGTCGTTCGGAACCAAGGAAAGTCCTGAAGACAAAAGGCCATGTTTCAACCTGGCGAGAGATGACAAGTCAGTAAGTCCGGTTTTCAATTTGATGTTCCAGGCCGTCCGCCTATAAGGAATGTCATATTTTTGTCACTGACACCGCGAATTACTTACCAGCACTGTAAAACTTATACTAATATGGCTCAAAGCGGTATTATCCAACGGAGGATCCCGGCGCGTCGGCGGCGCCCGCCGGGGTCCGCGCGGGGGCCGCTCGAAAGAGCGCTCCCCGCCGCGAAGAGGATGAGGATTTTTCCCGGCGGGCCGCTTTTTCCGGAGGCCCCGGGGGCGCGGGGGTTTCCCCCCCCCGGGGGGCCGCGGGAGGGGAGGTTCAAAAATATCCATATATCAATTAGGATCAGCCGGTAAAAACTCCAGTATGGCCATTTAAGAGGGATTTTGCTACCATATGTTGAGGTTAATTTTAGAAATAATGGCTATATCTGGTATGCGCTATATCTTTCTGGAAAAATGAGGGGGTTTTTACCGATTGATCAATTAGACTGGCGCGCCGTTTGCGTCTTAAATTGAGGCCGGTTTAAAAGGAGTCTAAATTCTAGTAATTTTATTCCAATTGCCATGGCTTGGCCGCGGCGGAAGCTATTGTTGCCTTTAATTTCTTTCTTTGCTATCTTAAGACAGAGATTAATGCCGGATTGATCTTGACGAAGAATTGGTTTCACGCCGGATTGACTTTTCAACTTCCGTCCCGGACTCCCCCCGCCCGGCTCTCGCCCGGGCCCAGGGAGCCTCGGAGGCCGGGTGGGAGGCCATGAGCCAGATACTGGTTGTCGACGACAACCTGGAAAACCTTAGATACATCGCCCGGGAACTGGGCGCGGCGCACGACGTCCGGCTGGCCAAGAGCGGGGCCCAGGCCCTGTCCATGCTGGGGAAGCTCTCCCCCGACCTGGTGCTGATGGGGATCAACCTGCCCGGCGCCGACGGCTTCCGGACCATGGGGGAGATGCGCGGGAGCCCGGGGCTTTCCCGGACGCCCTTCATCCTCATGTCCGACTCCCGGGACCAGGACCTCGAGAGCAGGGCCCTGGCCGAGGGCGCCGTGGACTACCTGGCCTGGCCGGTGGAGAGGCGCCTTTTGCGACACAGGGTGGAGCTGCACCTGAGGCTGTCTTTGTACCAGACGGGCCTCGAGCAGACCATCAGGGACCTCGAGGACATCATCGTCACCTCTTTTTCCGAGCTGGTGGAGTGCCGCGACGAGAACGCCGGCGGCCACGTCCAGCGCGCCAAGATCTACACGAGCCTCCTGGGCCAGGCTCTTTTGGACCGGGGGCTCTACCAGGGCGAGCTGGACGGCCGGGGCCTGGGCCTGTTGTCCCGGGCGGCCCCCCTGTTCGACATCGGCAAGATCGGCATCAGCGACTTGCTTCTGATGAAAAAGGGCCAGCTGACCTTCGAGGAGTATGAGAAGGTCAAGATGCACACCGTCATCGGCGCCGAGGTCCTGAAAGTCATCTACGAGAGCACCCCCAGCCAGACCTACCTGCAATACGCCATCACCATCGCCGAGGGCCACCACGAGCGCTACGACGGGCGGGGCTACCCCCGGGGCCTCTCCGGGGCCAGGATCGACCTCTCCAACCGCATCATGGGCGTGGTCAACGTCTACGACTCCCTGGTCACCGACAAGACCTACAGGCCCGCCTACACCCACCGCGAGGCCTGCGAGATCGTCATCTCCGGCAGGGGCACCGTCTTCGACCCCGGGGTCGTCGACGTCTTCAGCGAGATCAGCCCCCAGTTCGCCGAGGTCAGATGACCGCCCGGGCCGGACGACCGCCGGGTCGGCGTCCGGCGCCGGTCCCCTTTGGCCCGCCGCGCGGGACGGCTCCCGGGCTCCCGGGCGACGGACAAAAATTGCGGCATTCTCTAATTTCTTTACATAACCGCGCCGCAAAATTATAATAAGGGTGGGTCTTAGGGAGGCCGCGCGGCGGCCTTTGCGGTCCGGCTCGGGTTTTCCGGCGGCGACGATTTCCGGCGGGCGGGCTTCGGGGCCGCTCGGTTTTTTTTTCGGGCCTTTGGCGAGGACACTGACGGAGACACAGCATGGCGGACGACAAGTTGACGGACGAGAAGTTGGCGGCGGAGGCGCCCGGGGCCCCGGCCGGGCTGTCGGAGGGCATCTACCTGGAGACGAAGAAGAACATCATCGGCACCGGCAGCACGGCCAAGGTCGCGGAATACCGCAACTTTTGGGCGACGTTGAAGGTGGGCGGGCAGGTGGTCGAGATGGTGCTGCTGGACGACGCCTTCGGCCTGACCGGCATCAGGGAGAAGTTTCCCGTGGAGGTCGTCTCCGGCTCCAACTGGCTCTACGTGGAGCAGGGCGAGAAGAAGTACCGCCAGCTCCGGCAGAAGCTCGACAACCTCCTGGCCCCGCCCAAGCCGGCGGCCCCCAGGTCCCCGCTGGGCTCCTCCGGCTCCAAGGGCGGCGCCGGCGCCTCCAAGAAGACCGGCTGGTGGTCCAAGTGACCGGCGCCCGGCACAGGCACGACTTCGTCGAGAACTGGACCGGCCCCCTGGCCGAGGGCTTCGACCGGGAGACCGACCTGGCCACCCTGCAGGTCTACCTCCAGAAACTCTCCGACGACGACCTCATGGAGCGCCTTCTGCCCAGGCTGGAGGCGGGCGAGATCTCCGCCTTTTTTCAGCTCGTCGGCGGGACGCTCAGGCGCCACCTGAGCTCCGAGGAGTACCACGAGCTCTTCGTCCGGGAGCCCCCCGCCAACTCTTCCCGGAACTTGTAGCCCGCCCCCGGGGGCGGGCGGAACCGGCGGGCCCGCGGAGGGCGCCCCGGCGGGAGAGCCCCGGGCCTTTCTTTTTCCCCGCCCCAAATTTTTTCCTCCCCCCGGAAACCCACGCCCACAAGGAGGGACAAAGGTCCCCATGCTGCGGAAATTATCCTGCGTCCTGCTCGTCAGCCTGCTCGCCTGCCTCGTCTTCGCCCAGGGCTGCTCGGCCCAGCAGGCGGCGGCGCCCGTCTTCGCGCCGGAGCCGGCCCCGGTGTTCAGGGTGCTGCCGGATCCCCTGCCGCGGGGGAACCCGGGCCGGGTCATGGCCGAGGGCCTGCCCCCCGGCGCCGGCGTCTCCGGGACATTCGACGGCAAACCCATCTTCTTTTATGACAACAAGGGCGTCCTGGTGGGCCTGTTCGGGGCCGACGTCATGATCAAGCCCGGTTCCCACCCCCTCTCGGTCGCCTGGAAGACCGCGGCGGGGGCCGGCGGGACCGAGAGGCTGGACGTCACCGTGGTCGACAAGTCCTACGGGGTCAGGGACGTCAAGGTGCCCCAGAGCCAGGTGGAGCTCTCGGCCGAGGACCTGGAGAGGGCCAGGGTCGAGCGGGAGCAGACCTCCAAAGCCCTGGCCACCAGGAGCCCCGAGAGACTGTGGAGCGGGGAGTTTCTGGAGCCGGTCAACGGCCGGATCAACAGCTCCTTCGGGCGCCAGACCAGGTTCAACGGCGTCCTAAACCCCAGGCCCCACGCCGGGGCCGACTATCTGGTCGCCGAGGGCACCCCCGTCTCCGCCCCGGCCGACGGCCGGGTCATCCTGACCGGGGACCATTTCTTCGCCGGCAACTCCGTCTACATCGACCACGGCCAGGGTCTTGTCAGCATGTTTTTCCACCTCTCGCGGATAGACGCCGTCTCCGGCCGGGACATTAAAAAAGGCGAGACGCTGGGCCTGGTCGGCAAGACCGGACGGGTCAGCGGCGCCCATCTGCACTACGGCCTCTACATCAACGGCGCCCGCGTCGACCCGCCCGTCTTCCGGCAGATGACCGCCGTCCTGGCCGGGGACAACCCCAATCCGGCCGCCGCGACCCGGGCCGGGGCGGAATAATAGGGACAAGTCCCGGCCGGGACTGGAAAAACCCGCCCGCGGCATGCGCGGGGCCCGGACGGGGACAGGGAATAGTCCGGACGGAGACGGAGAAGAGTCCAGACAAAGACAGAGAAGAGTCTGGACAAAGACGGAGAAGAGTCCGGACAAAGACAGAGAAGAATCCGGGCAAAGACGGAGAAGAGTCCGGGCAAAGACAGAGAACAGAAAAACGCGGGCGATCGTCCGCCCCGTTGGAAATTAAAATCCCGGACCGCCGTTTGACCGGGATTTTTTTCGTCCGGGTTTTGCCGCGGGATTAGTCTTTTCCGGCGGGCGGCGGCCGGGGCGGGCCGGCTCGCGCCCGGTTTGACCATGGTTTGACCAGGCGGCGGGCGGGCGGTTTTCAGCCGTCGCCGTCGGCCGGGCCCGCATGTTTTGCCCGCGGGTTTTGCCGAGTCCCTGGGTTTTCCGGCCGGGGTTGTCGTTTGGAGGTCGGCATGCTGTTGTCCGCGTCTTTCGACTCTCTGGAGCTTGTCCGCGGGGAGAGGATCATCTACGCCCGCTTCCTGGCCCCCAGGCTGGTCCTCTCCACCTGCAGGATTAACGGGGGGCTCAGGGGCGACTTAAAATTCGTGGCCAACCACCAGAGCTGCGAGTCGGTCGGCCACGAGACCCCGGACACCCTGCTGGCCGTCTCCGACCCCGCGGGCTACCACGAGAGGGTCTGCGGCCGCCACGGGCTGGACCCCGGGGGGACGGTCCTTTTGGGCACCGCCGCCAACATGCGCCTGGCCGTCGTCAAAGAGATCGGCTTCAGGGACCTCTCGGTCATGGCCGTGGTCACCGGCGGGGTCGAGGGCAACGCCGGCCGGGCGGGAGACCCGGCGGGGATATTTGAGGGCCCGGACGGCTTCGAGACCGTCGGGGCTGACGAGCGCAACAAAGTCGGGGGAGGACCGGCCGGGGGGCAGGGCGGGCCCGGGTTCGGCGACGGGGCCAGCCGCGGCCAGACCAACCCCTTCGGCGGCACCATCAACACCCTGCTGTTTGTCAACCGGCCGCTCTCGCCCGGGGCGCTGACCAGAAGCGTCATGACGGCCGCGGAGGCCAAGACTGCGGCCCTGGTCGAAATAAACGTCAACTCCCGCTTCAGCCCCTCCCTGGCCACGGGGACGGGCACCGACCAGATAGCCGTCGCGGCCCCTCTGCCGGAGCCCGGGGGGCGCGCCCTGACCGGGGCCGGCAAGCACGCCAAGCTGGGGGAGCTCATGGGGCTCGCGGTTTTGGAGGCCACCAAGGAGGTCCTGATCAGACAGACGGGCCTGACCGTCGACCGGCAGTGCTCGGTGAAGATACTTCTGGAGCGCTTCCACGCCAGAGGCGACGGGACCTACGGCCTGGACGCCGGCGAGTTTGTCTCTTTGGTCTCGAGGTTTTTGGACCCCGGGGCGGCCGTCCTTTTCAGGGACAATTACAAGGCCGTCTTCCACGACCCCCTGACCGTCTCCGCCGTCGCCGCCATGGCGGCCGTGGAGGACAAGCTGGCCGCCGGGATACTGCCCCGCTCGGTCCAGCCCGAGATCATGGCCGCCCAGGCCGCCGTCCTGGCCCGGGCCGCCGGGGGAGGGGAGGGCCTCCCGCCCGACTGTCTGGAAAAGCTCTCCCCTTACTGCCGTTACCAAGATGTCGCCGGGTTTCTGCGGCTGGCCTGCGCCGCCCTGGCTGCCGGCTTCGCCCGCAAGTGGCCCAAATAGCCCCCTGAAGGCGCCCCTCCAGGCATTCCCCAAGAACCGCCCCCCTAAAAAACATAGGGCTCCCCTCGACCGCGGCCGACGATTTTTTCGGCCCGGGCGAGTCGGGAGCCCTTTTTTTCTCGGCCGCGTCACTACGCCCGCGGCGGCGGCCAAAAAAGGCGGTCGGAAGCGGCTGGCGCCTCGGGCGCGCCTTTTTTTCGGCCCGGGGCTTCCGGGCCGTCCTGGCCGCCTCGCCGGGGGCCGCGGGCGTTCGGCGGTCGAGGAAGGTTTTTCGGCCCCATTTTCGGGCGATTTTTTTGTCAGGGTCCGCCGACCATTGCGTCCGGCCCGCCCGCACAAATTCCTGAAGCTCTGTTTTTTTCCCCCGGTCGTCGCGGGGGGCGCCCGCGGGAACTTGCCGCGGAAAAGGGACATGAGAAACGATTAATATAAGGATGCCTTTTTTCGACTTGGGGCGTCCGGGGGAACTCGCCGCGGAAAAAGGACATGAGAAACGATTAATATAAGGAGGCCCTTTTTTCGACTTGGGGCGTCCGGGGGAACTTGCCGCGGAAAAAGGACATGAGAAACGATTAGTATAAGGATGCCCTTTTTTCGACTTGGGGCGCCCGGGCCGTCCTGGCGGCCTTGCAGGCGGTCGAGAGTGTCCGGCGTCGAGGACGGCTAGTTATTTTGGCCCTGCGGCCCCGGCCCCGGGCCTTTTCGGCGTCCGAATTTGACGGGGGGTGACGACTAATTCGCAGGGGGACGTGCCGCCCGGCTTCGGGAGAGCGGAAAGCTCCAAGGCGTCGGGTCGCCATGAATGGCGGCTTTCGGAGGCTCAAGACCATTGGTCCGGCTGACTGAAGCCGCGGCTGTTTTCTTTTTCACTAAAGAAGATAATATCTTATTTAGTAGAGGTTAAAAATGAAGAAAAGAAAAGAAATATCTCCAAACATAGCTGTTTTGATTTATTTTATAATTATCGTACTTATACTTATTTTTACACTATCAAAAGATGAATATTCAAATTATATAACTGAAATTGCTGATTTACATGTTGCAAGTTTATGTTTTTATGTATTTTTAATAGTTACTATTTTGCTTTATAAAAATACATATACATATATCACATATGGTGTTCTTAGAGTTATTCGTTTAATTTCTATTATTTCATCACTATCCAGTTTTCATCGTATAATTGATGGATTATATGGTGATAATAAAGCTGACATAGCCTTTCAAATTGCTACAGAATACGAATCTTATACATCACAAACTATGTTGTTTATGTTTATTGAATTCGTTGTTTTTCTGATTCTTGTGATCAAACTGGGCAAGGAATCTCCCAAAACGTGACCGGCCGGGCCTGTCGCCGGAGGGGCGGCGGACGGGCGACCAGGATCCGGGCCGGGAAGAAAACCGGCCCGTCGGTCGGACAAGCGACCGCCTGAAAACATGGCCTAATTTTTAGGCGTCGTCGGACGCCGGCCGCCGGTTAATTTTGGCGGCTTGGTTGGTTCCGTCTTTTAGTTACCTTTTTCCTTTCCAATTCAAAGGTGAAAAAAATGTTCGATAGAATATCATTTCTCTTCTGCTTGTTGTTGTTTGTCGGCGCCGCCATATTGATAGACACAAAAAGTTACGCCGTGAGCCATTGGGAGCCCGAGTTGACCACCGCGCGGCCTTTCTACCGGGTTTACGAGCCGCCAAGGGCGCGCGAGAACGTCAGGCCAAAGGTGAAAGTCACGGAAACAAAATGCGACCTTGACGAAAACGGCGTTTATGTCTGCGTGACCAGGGAATATTTGGAGGATCGATAAACGGGCCGACAGGCCGGCCCCCCCGTTTCCGCCGCCGACGGGATCCCCGTCGCCGGGCCGGGGGGGCCGCAAACGGCGCCGGGCGGCCGGACCGCGACTCGGCCTGAAAAAAGGACGGCGGACCCGCCGGCTCCGTCGCGGAAAAACGCGGGTCAAAACGATTAGTATGACAGCGCGCCGTTTTTCGGCGCGGGGCTTCCAATGGCGGCCGGGTCAGTCCGGCGCGTTAAAAAGGCGCCGGGAAGACTTGGCCGGGCTTCGGCTGGAAAAAACGAAAGGAGGGCTTATGGCCGGTCAGGCGGCATATTTTCAGTTCGGCTGGATCATGCGGGCCCCCGCCGCCCCCCCGGTTTTAATTCCCGGGTCGCCGGCCGCGATTATTGCGGCCGCGACTTTCGGGACCGCTGTCATCGCCGCCGTTATTTTCGCCGCCGCGGTTTTCGGGGGCGCGTTTTCTCCGGCCCGCATGCGGCCGGCCAATAAGCGCCGGGGAATTTTCGGCGGCGGCGATTTTTTCGACCGCTGTTTGTCCGGCCGTCCGAACGTCGCCGTTCGCGGCCCCCTTGCCGGCCTTGGCGCCCCCGTCGGCAAGCCCTCGGCCGGCCGGTTTGTCATCGCCTTGGCCGCTTATGTTTCCGCCTCCGTCCCAAGAAGCGCCGCCCGCCCGCGGGGTTTGGGAAAGAGCCTGCCGGGGACGGGCGCCCGTGACTTCCCCGCCCTGCTTTCGGACTCTTCCGGCGGCCGTCCCCGCGCCTATGCCGACCCCGAACCCGCCGCGGAAAAATGCCGTCCGAAACGATCGATAATGTTTGGGCTGAATTTTTCCCGGCCGGGGTCGGAAAAAAGCCCGGACAAAAACGACTGTCGCGGACCCGCCCAAAATTATCGGGGCCGTCCCCGCGCCTGAACCCTCCCGGCTGTCCTCGATTAATTCCTCGGAGACATTCCGATCATTTTTTCCCCCGGGCTTCAATATTCGTCCCCCGCGGGTGGCGAATCCGGCCGGTTTTCCCCGGCGGGCCCGCGGGCGGCCTGCCGCGAAAAAATGACGGTAAATACGAATGGTATGGAACGGGCCAAAAATTTTTTTGCGGCGGTCGGAAAAAGGAGGCCTCGAAAACGTCCGGCCCGGGCGCGAAATTTGTTGCTTTTCCCCGCGCCGGAGCCGGTCCGAGCCGGGCCGGCGCTCCCCGGGCTCCCGATCCCTCGCTCCCGGGCCCCGGCTCCCGCGCCCCTGTCGGCGCCGACGGCTCGAACCTCCCGGCCCTCGGATTCACGCCCCGGGCAAGCCTGGTCCTTTCGTCGCCGGCCAGCCCCGCCGCCGTCAGCCTCGTCGGCGGATTCCGGGAGCGGCGGCTCGAGCCTGGAAATTTTATTTCACCAAGGCGGAGGCCGGCCAAAAATAGCTCCGCCGGGCGCCCCGCGGGGCTTTCCTCGGAAAGGAGCGCCGAAACGAATTTCAGGATTTTGGCGAAAAGACAATGATCATAAGGAGTTGTCTCGGCCGCTGGAAAATGACCCGGCGGGGGCGGCTTCGGGAGAATTAACCGCGGGTGAAAAAAGCGGCGGGGCCCGCCGGGGGCGGGGTTAAAAAACGAGGGGGGCCGCCCCGGACGGGTGTCGGGGCGGCCGTTGGCGCGGACGGGGCGCCCGGGCGTCAAGGGCGGGAACCCGACGCCGGCCGCGCCCCGGGTGTCCCGCCCTCCCGTCAGGCCGGCGCCTTGCCGATGTTCTTGACCTCGATCTCGAAGTTGGTGAAGTCCCTGTCCACCTCGCCCTCGATCTTGACGACGTCCTCCGGCCCCACGGTCAGACCCCGCCAGACCTTGTCGTCGATCTCGACCGTCACGGTGCCCGTGGCGTCGGAGAACAGATATTCCTCGCGGCCCACCTGCCTTTCGATCTTGCCGGTCAGCACCACCCAGCGGTCGTCGGCCAGGTTCTTGGCGTCGGCGACGGTCATGGCCTGCGAGGCCGGGCCGACGAAGCCGCCGCCGGCCCGGGTCTCCCCCTGGAAGCCGCCTCCGGCGTTTTGGGCCGCGGCCTGGTCCGGGGCGGCGGTCATGAAGGCCAGGGCGGCCAGCAGGGCGAGCGGAAACAGTGTCTTTTTCATTTTGAGCCTCCTGAAAACGGTTCTGATTTGCGGGCTGTCAATCACCGGGGCGTCGGGCCGGCGTTTTTTTCGCCGAGGCCGGCCGCGCCGCAGCGCGGGCGGGGGACCGGACGGGCGGGGGGCGCGCGGGCCGTCCCGCCGCGC
Source organism: Deltaproteobacteria bacterium (assembly GCA_031264015.1). Lineage (GTDB taxonomy): Bacteria > Desulfobacterota > Desulfarculia > Adiutricales > Adiutricaceae > JAIRNQ01. Next base: position 24,735 of record JAISET010000122.1, read on the forward strand.
CCTGTCGGATTGCCGACCGTCCCCGGGCCCGGCCGATTGTCTTCCGGCCCGGTCGAATTTCATCGGGCTAGAAAGTCTCGAGACTGAAGGGGAAGGTCTCCGGGTCCGTGAAAGGCTCCTGGACCAGCGAGGAGAAGCGGCCGCCGAAGTCGACCCCCCGGGGCAGGGTCCCGTCGCGGGAGAAGCGGGCCACCGCGGCCTCGAAGACGTGCTTCATGCCCTCGACGTCGAGGTGGTTGTAGTTGATGAGCTCCCTCAAGGCCTCCCGGCGGCGGGCGGCGGGTCTTCCCCGGTCCCTGTACTCCCACCAGAGCCGCACGGCGTCCTCCCCGTTCGAGACATCGGTGTCTCTTTCGAGGCCGATCTCCTCCTCGATGCGCTTTTGCCCCCCCGCGTATCCCGCCCTCCTGGCCACGTGGCGCAGGTCGGCGTGGGCGGCGGGGACCTTGGTCTTCGGCCAGCGGCTCATGATGAAGCGCATGTCGAAGCTCTTGCCGTTGAAGGTGCAGAGGGCCTTGGCCCGGGCCAGGTCGCGGAACAGCTTTCGCGGGTCGTCCCTCCCGACCACTATGACGCCGAACCTGCCCCCCAGGGACCAGCCGACGATGGTGATGTCCTCGTAGTCGGGGCTCAGCCCGGTGGTCTCGATGTCCAGAAAGACGGTCTCGGCCGGGTAGGTCAGGGCCGCCCGGAAGTGCTCCCTGGTCGGCAGGCCCGCCAGAATATATTCCGGGTCCCCCTCCGCCAGGGCTTTTCGGGTCGGCTCGTACCAGCCCCACCTCTCCTCGAGCCTGGCCCCCGTCTCGTGCGCGACCAGGTCGTCGTGGCTCAGGATCCCCTCCCTCCAGAGCTCGGCCTCCCGGGCGGCGCCCAGCTGTCTGATGTGCAGAAAAGTGCGGTTGAGCATGTCGCTAAGGCCTCTCGCATCCTTTGTCGTTCTTAAGCCAGTTTTTTCCGACGGCCTCCTGCTTTTGGCCGCCGGACTGTCCCCGTCATGCCGTCTCTTGTCGTCGTTTGACGGCGCCGGCCTCAGCGCCGGTGGCAGGCGCAGAGGCGTCCGGGCTCGGCGGGCCTCGGCCTGGGCTCCTCGGTCCGGCAAATGTCTTCGGCCTCCGGGCACCTGGGCTGGAAGGGGCAGCCGGGCGGGGGGGCGGCGGGGTCCGGGGGCTCCCCCTCGAGGATGAGGCCGCTTTTGGTGGTCGCGTCGGCGGAGGCCCAGAGAGCCTTGACGTAGGGGTGGTGGTCGGCCCGGCCCAGCATGTCCCGGGGAAAGACCTCCATCAGGGCCCCCCCGTACATGACCGCCAGCCTGTCGGACATCAGGCAGACCAGCGACAGGTCGTGGCTGATCAGCACCATGGTCAGCCCGCGCCTGGCTTTCAGGTCCGCCAGCAGGTTGATGATCTGGGCCTGGATGGAGACGTCCAGGGCGCTGGCGGGCTCGTCGGCGATCAGGAGGGCCGGGTCCAGGGACAAGGCCCTGGCCAGGCAGAGCCTCTGGCGCTGGCCCCCCGAGAACTGGTGGGGGTAGCGGTCCATGAGGTCCGGCGACAGCCCCACCTCCTCCATTAAGGAGACGGTCCTAAGCCTTCTTTGCCGTCTGCCGCCCAGCTTGTGGATGACCAGGCCCTCGGCCAGGGCCGAGCCGGCCGTCTGCCGGGGGTTCAAAGACGAGGCCGGGTCCTGGAACATGAACTGGACGCTCAAGCTGAAGTCTTTGCGTTCCTTTTTCCCGAAAGAGGCCAGGTTTTTGCCCTCGAAGAGCACCTCCCCGGAGTCGGGGGCGTGCAGGCCGCACATGAGGCGGCCCAGGGTGGATTTCCCGGACCCGCTCTCGCCCACCAGGCCCAGGGTCTCGCCCCGGGAGACGGCGAGGTCGAGCCCCCTGACCGCCTGGACGGCCCCGGCCCCGGCCGTCCTGGGGCGCCAGAGGGAGGCTATCTCGCTCCACAGCCCCGGCGGCGGGCGAAAATATTTGCGCACGTTTCTGAGCTCAAGCACCTTGGCACCGGTGGCAGCGGGCCAGGCGGCCCGGGGCCGTTTCCAGCAAGGCGGGCAGGCTCCTCCGGCATGGGGGCAGGACGACCGGGCATCTGGGCGCGAAGGGGCAGCCGGCCTCGAGGTCCCCCGGCGAGGGCGGCTGGCCGGGGATGGGCACGAGCCTCTCAGGGCGTCTCTCCGAGGGGGCGGGGGGCAGGGCCCTCAAAAGCCCCCGGGTGTAGGGGTGCCCGGGGTCCGCGAGGTCGCCGCCGGGGATCTGCTCGACGATCAGGCCCGCGTACATGACCAGCACCCTGCTGGCCAGCCCCGGGAGAAGCCTCAGGTTGTGGGTTATGAACAGCACCGCCGAGCCCCTGTCCGCGGCCATGTCGCTCAACAGCCTGATGATCTGGGCGGCGATGGTCGGGTCCAGGGCCGTGGTCGGCTCGTCGGCCACCACCAGCTCGGGGTCCAGGGCCAGGGCCATGGCGATGACCACCCTCTGGCGCATGCCCCCCGAGAAGCGGTGGGGGTAGCTCCTCATGGCCTGCCGGGGGTTGGGGAGGCCCACTTGCGACAAAAGGCCCAGGGCCATCCCGCCCGCCTCGGCCCGGCTTTTGCCCAGCCTGATCCTAAATATCTCGGAGACCTGCTCGCCGATGGTCAGCACGGGGTTCAAAGCCGTCAGCGGCTCCTGGAAGACCATGCCCATGTTGCGCCCGCACATCTCCCGGCGTTTTTTGGGCGGCATGTCCGCGAGGGACTCCCCCTTGAAAGTGATGGTCCCCGTCTCCTGTCTTGCCCCGTGGGGCAGAAGCCCCATCAGGCTCAGGGCGGTCAGGGATTTCCCCGACCCGCTCTCGCCCACCAGGCCCACCACCTCGCCGCCCGAGAGCTCGAGCCCCACACCCCTGACCGCCATCATCCTCCCCCTCCCGAAGCTCACCGAGAGATCCCTGATCTCGACCATCGGCGGCGGGGCGGGCGAGGCTTGGGGCTCCCGCCCGGGGGGGGGACTCGGGGGGGCGGCGCGGTCGGGGGCGAGCTCTGGCAACATGGCTCCTGGGCGCCCGCCGGCCTGCTGGCAAGGCGGCGGCGGGCCGGGCTGCGACATGGGAAAAAAAGAGGGCGCCCCGAAAGCGTCGGAGCCCCTGGGAACGCGCGGTCGCGACAAAAATGAACCGCAGTTAGTTTAGCACATTTTTAGGGGAGACTTTGACGATATTTTATCACCCTTATGTGAAGAAACGCGCGCCGTCGCTCCGGACGGGAGCGCCTCTCCGGCGGACGGCGGTCGGGCCGGGGAGGGGCGGCCTCGTCCGGACGACCGCTCCGGACGACAGCTCCGGGTGCCCGCGCCGGGGCGACAGTTCTGGGTGACCGCGCCAGGGTGACCGCGCCGGGTGGCCGCGCCGGGGGGGGGCGGCTATGAAGATATAGAAGGACCGGCCGGCCTCCCGGCGTCTTCGGCCGGCCCGCAAGTCGACTTTGGCCCGGACTTTGTATTAGTTTTTGGTCCCGGCGGGCGGCCGGTCCCTCGGGCGGCTTCCGGGCCGCCTCCGAACAAAAAATTTGAACAGACGTTCAAAAAAAGCGTACAAAAATTTTGTCTAAGCAAAAAATTTGAACGCAAGTCGCCCGGCTCGTCAGACTCCGTAGGGGGAAGACACAGTCCAAGGGAAAGATTAAACAGATAACTTAAATCCAATATATTTTCATTAATAGAAGTGTTAGAAAGACTAACTAGTATTTAATCTTTTTAAATGGTAGAATGTTGATTAAAGCATAGTTAAAATAAGTCTTGCTTTAATTTTAATTGAATTTAACAGATTCATACGTATCTTTATTATGGCGAAGAATGATCATCAGACGGTCAGCCAAGGTTGGCACACAGCTTGCAATATAGTTTGGCAAGAACGGCGAATTGCCCTTTCGCCCTTCAGTTTAACTTCTCATCTGTTTCTCCTTGTAGATTTTTTTTAAAATCGCCAAAAACCGGGACCCGCCCAAGTCCCGGTTTTTTATTGTCTTTTTTCAGGCGTTTTTCCGAAAAAGGAGGCCTGGCAAATTATTTTCAGGCGTCCCGACCAAAAAAGGCCCCCGCGGCTTGACAACCTTTTTACAGTGGCTCAATGTTTGCATAACATAACTGCAATTCTTCCCGACCGGCCAAATTGCCCATTGGCGGTCGTAATTGTTTCTCTCATTTCTAAAAATATTTAAAGGCAAAAACTAAGGGGTCTGATCCCGATAGTTTTTGCCTTTATTTTTTCCGGGCTCCAAATTTTTCCGTCTCGCTAATTTTTTACTTAACAGTCCATAATTATCAGACTTTAACTGAGAAAGTAGGTTTTTGCTCCAGTTGGGCGGACAGGAGGCTTCCGGCCGGAAGTTGAAAAGAGTCTGAGGCCGGCAAGGACGCGAGGCGCCAAAAGACGTCGCCCGGCCGCGCGTCGCAAGTCCCGGTGGGCCGTCGCCATTCCCCCGCCCGCCGGCGATTTCTCCCCGCCGGCCGCCTCCGCTTAATCTCTCCCGTCCCCGTTGAATCCCGTCCGCCCGCGGCCGTCTCCTCCCCCTCCCTCCTTCCCCTCCCTCTTTCCCCCGCGCCGGTCTCCTTTCCTCGTCCGGGTCGGAGGCGGCAAACCGGCGGGCGCCCCGACTGAAACCTTCGCGCCGCCGCGATTGTCGGGACGGCGTTGGTAATAACGTGAAATTCAACACAATGTTCGCCGTCAATTTTTAAGCCGCCGTTGACATTGGCTTTCCGCGGCTTGTTAATAACTATGGGCGACGGCGGGCTCGACCGAAAACGGCCCGGCCGTCTTTCGCCCGCCCGCGGACGGCCCCGCCGGCCGGGCGGGAGGCGGGACGTTAATATATTGACATGCCTCCGGGCAAGTCCGGGATGTCGCTGGCAAAATGAGGAGCAATCGGCGCCTTTGCTTAAAGGCTCAAATTAGTAACTGTATTTTGCCGTCGGGAGCAAGACTCGTCAAAGTATAAACCCATGAACAAAGGGGGCCGTTCGCGCGCCTTTCGGGGCGGAAAGGCGGGCTCCGGGACGGGCGTCCCAGTCCCGGGGCCAAGTCCCCGGAGGCTCGAAAACTTCCCGGCAATATCGACTCGAGGCGGAGTTTTGGGTATAATGAAAGTCGGCCGGAGCGCGAATCCGGGCCGGGCGGCGCGCCGGGGGGCGCGTCAAAATATTCGGCCCGAAACCTTAAGGCTGGGGCGATGACATTTGTGGTGGAGACTTTTGGCCTGACCAAATTCTACGGCCGCGAGAAGGCGGTCGACGGGCTCGACTTGAAAATCGGGGAGGGGGAGATCTTCGGGCTTCTGGGCCCCAACGGGGCCGGCAAGACCACCACCCTGCTCATGCTCCTGGGCCTGAGCGAGCCCGCCCGCGGCCGCAGCCTGGTCCTGGGCCTGGACCCGCTCAAGGAACCCGTCAAAGTCAAATCCCGGGTCGGCTACCTGGCCGAGAACATGGGCGTCCACCAGGAGCTGACCGGGCGCCAGACCCTCGAGTTTCTGGCGGGGCTCAACAAAATTAAAAACCCGGGCGGCGAGATAGACGACTGCCTGAGAACCGTGGGCCTCGCCTCCGTCGCCGACAAGCCGGCCGGGACCTACTCCCGGGGCATGCGCCAGCGCCTGGGGCTGGCCGAGGTGCTCGTCAAAAAGCCGGGCCTGGCCTTCCTCGACGAGCCCACCCTGGGCCTGGACCCCGAGGGCATCGCCCAGATGATGGGGCTGATCGCCGCCCTCCCCAAAGAAAGGGGGGTGACGGTGGTCCTCTCGTCGCATCTTCTGCATCTGGTCGAAAGGGTGGCCACGCGGGTCGGAGTCATGGGCCGGGGCAGGCTCCTGGCCGAGGGCTCCATACCCGAGCTGGCCGCCGGGGCGGGTCTCCCCGCCGACCTGGAGGCCGTCTACCGCCATTATCTGCGCCCCGGGGCGGGGGAGGACTCGTGAGGACGATCTATCTCAAGGAGCTGGCCGACCACTTCTCGTCGCTCAGGTTCCTGCTGATGGCCTCCCTGGTCTTCATGGCCTCGGTGGTCGGCGTCTACCTGGCCGGCCAGGGGGTCCGGGAGCTCTTGTCCCGGGGCGCGGGCCCCTACCTCGAGGGGCGGGCCTTTCTGATGCTGTTCACGGCCCCGGGAGCCATGCTCTCCCTGGCCTCCCTTTTCGCCCTGGCCGGGCCCCTGGCCCCCCTGGTCCTGGGCTTCGACTCGGTCAGCCGGGAGCGCTCCCAGGGGACCTTGTCCAAGATCCTCTCCCAGCCCGTCTACCGCGACGAGGTGCTGCTGGGCAAGTTTCTGGCGGGGCTGGCGGCCATGGCCGTCCTGCTGGCGGCCCTCCTGCTGATTCTCTCGGGCCTGGCCATGCTGGGCCTGGGCCTGGTGCCCTCGGCCGGGGAGGCGGCCAGGCTCGCCTGCTGGTATCTGCTGTCCCTCCTTTATCTGGGCCTCTGGCTGGGCCTGGCGATCCTGCTCTCGGTCGCCTGCCGCTCCGCCCCGGCCTCGGCCATGGCCTGCGCCGCCCTCTGGGTGGCCGCCGGCTTCTTCGTGCCGGCTTTGGGCCAGACCGTGGCGGGGGCGACAGTCGTCGTCGCCGACCCCTCCGCCCCCACCCGGGAGGAGAGGGCCGCCTACGACCGGGTCAGCCGGGCCGTGACCATGGCCTCCCCCCCGGCCGTCTTCGGCGAGGCCTCCAGGATCCTCCTGGACCCCTCCCACCGGGGCAGCCGCCAGGACCTGAGCATCGCCTCCATGAGCCGCCTGGACAGGTTCCTGGTCTCGCAGTTCCAGGGCGGGGTCGGGCTCGGGCAGTCGCTGATATTGCTGCTGCCCCATCTGGCGGTCCTGGCCGCCGCCGCCCTCGTCTCGTTTTTTCTGTCTTTTCTGGTCTTTGCCCGTCAGGAGGTCCGCTCGGCCTAGGGAGAGTCGTTGGCGGGCGACGGAGGCTCCCCGCTCCCGACGCCCGGCTCCCGGCGCCAGGGGCCCCCCGCCCCCGGCTCCGGGCATGCCCCGTCTCGGGGACCGCGTCCGGACGACCCGCGTCTGGACGACCGCGCCTTCCCGGCCGCGGCCTGGCTTTCCGGGACAGGCCGGGACCATCCGGGACTTTTTGGGGCCGGGCGGGCGGACATTAAGACTTATTTTAGTTTTTTCGCCTATTTGGGAACGCCATGGAAGTCGCGGCCCCGGGGTCTCGTCCCAGGCCCCCCTGTCGCCGGGGCCCCCGGACGCGCCCTCCGGGGACGGCCGGACGGGGCGCATGCCGCAGGATTTATTAGATTTTTCCCGTTCGGAACGGGAGGCGGGGGAGAGGGGGGAAAAATTTTTTAGTTGTCTTTTAAGGATACTGGTAATAATTTAACGTTAAGGGCAATAATAGTACTATAATTTTAGTTTTGGAGCACATGCGAGATAGTACAAAGGGTTGTGTTTTAGACCAGCGCCGGCTCAGGCTGAAACTAAAATAATTAGTTGACAAATGCCTACATTATTGATATCCTGTCGGTTACAATCGCCAACGCTAAACGCCGGGGGATACTCCGGCGAGGCAACCGTAGCTTGATTTGGAGCGGCGGGTTGCGGCAGAACGGCCGGGAGTATGGTTTTTTGGTTTCCCGGTATCGGCGGCCCGGCCGGGCTTTTTGAGGGCTTTCGGCGGCGATTGTCCAAGCTGGCCGGAATTATAGTAAAAATTCCGGCGCTTTCCGGTCCTTTTACGGCCGGGGACATGGCGGAAGAGCCCAGTCGCTCGCGGGCACGCTGACCACAGCCCGATGGCGCGCCGCCGGTTCCGGGCGTCACCTTATCAAGCCGGAGGCCCGTCGGAAAAAAAACGGGCCCCAGTCGCTCCAAGGTCTGGCCTGAGCCGGTCGCCGAGGGGAATTGAGATTAACGACGCGGCCCGACCCTTTTCGTCGGGGGGCCGATTTTCCAGGAGGTGGATTTTGTCCTTCGAAATGAAAACAGTGAAGTACACTGGTAAGATTAACCAAACCCCACTCGGCACAAAAAAGCTTGCGCTTGGCGGCCAGGAGGCTTACGCCTTCCATGATTTTGAGGGGAAGCTCCCCAACAAGGTCAGGCTCGCCCTGCAGGTCTGGGACACCGACCCGGGCGATTTCTATGAGGGCCCCCTGGCCGAGGCCTTCGGACCCGTCCTGTCCGACCCGGCCGCCTGGGCCAAGAAAGCGGTGGAGCTCGGCGCCGACGTCGTCTCCCTGCACCTGAAGAGCTCCGACCCCAACGACAAGAACACCGACGCCGCCCACGCCGTCGCGGTGGTCAAGAAGGTCCTCGAGGCCGTCGGCGACACCCCGCTGATCGTCTTCGGCATCGACAACGCCGACAAGGACAAGGAGACGCTGTCCGCCGTGGCCGAGGCCTGCGCGGGCAAAAACCTGATCATCGGGCCCGTCTCCGACAAGAACTACAAGGCGGTCGGCGCCCAGGCCCTGGCCTACGGCCACTCGGTCATCGCCAGGACCCCCATCGACGTCAACCTGGCCAAGCAGCTGAACATTCTTCTGATGGATCTGGGCATCACCCCCGACAAGATCCTCATCGACCCCAACACGGGCGGCCTGGGCTACGGGATGGAGTACTGCTACTCCGTCATGGAGCGCATCAACATGGCGGCCCTCCTGCAGGCCGACGACAAGCTGCAGCAGCCCATCATCAACATCCTGGGCGAGGAGATTTGGAAGACCAAGGAAACCCACCAGCCGACGGCGGAATTTCCGACTATGGGCGACCGCGCCTGCCGCGGCGTCCTGATGGAGGTCACCGAGGCGGTGGCGCTTCTGTCCGCGGGCACCAGCCTGCTGGTCATGGGGCACCCCCTCTCGCTGAAGCTCACCCGCGAGTATATCGACCTGGTGGTCGACGGCGGCGAGGTCAAGGCCGACGACCTGCCGAACGTCCCGATCACCGCTCTCTGAGAAACACCGCCCGGGGGGTCAAAAACCCCCCGCGGCACTAACCGGCGGGCCCCCGGACAACAGGCGGGGGCCGATATGGCGTCAAAGGAGACCAAATCATGGCCGACGAGAAGAAGGCCCCCGCGCCCGAGAAGCCCGAGGAAGCCGTCAGCAACCAGATCATCGACGAGCTGGACAGGGTCCACATGAGGACCCCTCGCTACTAGGATCTTGAAGCTCCATTTAGCGATCGGCTAGAAGCTAGCCTATTGCCGATCCGTCCTGCGCGGGACGAGCCTCCCCAGGGGAGCCGCCCGCATAAAACCTCGCACAGCGAAGCGCGAGGATTCCACGAAGGAGTCCCGAATGTCCGAAGCAACTCCAAAACTGGCCGTCCCCGAGGAAGTAACGGTGGACGCCGCCACTATTAAGATGCTGCGTCTGGCTCAGTCGATGAACATCGAGACGATTTTCGACCGGGCCGTCAAAATGAAGCAGTGCAATATAGGCACCGAGGGTATCTGCTGCAAGGTCTGCTCCCAGGGCCCCTGTCGCCTTCCCCTGACCAAGGCCATCAAGGACGGCACCGAGCCCGACAAGAGGATCGGCCTCTGCGGCGCCACCCCCGAGACCATCGTCGCCCGCAACCTCGCCCGCATGATAGCCGCCGGCTGCGCCGCCCACTCCGACCACGGCCGGAGCGTGGCCGAGTGCTTCCTGGCCATGGCCACCGGCGAGGCCAAGGACTACACCATCAAGGACGAGATCAAGCTGCGCGACGTGGCCGGCTACTTCGAGATCCCGATCACCGAGGAGATCGACGGAGTCGAGGTCCCCCGCGACAAGTGGGCCATCGCCCGCGACGTCGGCGAGACCGCCCTCGGCCAGTGGGGCCAGCAGCAGGGCGAGATGATCTACCTCAAGCGCGCCCCGCAGCCCACCCAGGACCGCTGGGCCAAGCACGGCGTCAAGCCCCGCGGCATCGACCGCGAGGTGGTCGAGATCATGCACCGCACCCACATGGGCGTGGACCAGGATTATCGCAACCTGATGCTGCAGGGCGCCCGCTGCTCCTTGGGGAACGGCTGGGGCGGCTCCATGATGTCCACCGACCTGCAGGACATCATGTTCGGCACCCCTTATCCCAACAACGGGAAAATCAACCTCGGCGTCCTCTCCAAGGACAAGATCAACATCATCGTCCACGGGCATGACCCGCTGGTCTCCGAGATGATCGTCTGCGCCATCAACCAGCCCGACATGCAGGAATACGCCCGCTCCAAGGGCGCCGCCGGCTACGTCGTCGCCGGCATGTGCTGCACCGCCAACGAGATCCTGGTCCGCCACGGCATGCCCATCGCCGGCGACTATCTCCAGCAGGAGCTGGCCGTGGTCACGGGCGCGGTCGACGCCATGGTCGTCGACGTCCAGTGCGTCATGGAGAACCTGGCCAGGGTGTCGGAGTGCTTCCACACCAAGTTCATCACCACCATGCCGATCGCCAAGTGCGCCACCGGCAAGAACACCATGCACGTCAACTTTGAGGAGCACGCCGCCCTGGCCAAGGCCAAGGAGATCATCAAGATCGCCGCGGACAACTTCCCCAACAGAGGCGAGGTGCACATCCCCACCGACACCAACAAGATGGTCGTCGGCTTCTCCACCGAGGCCATCAAGTACCACCTCGGCGGGACCTTCAGAGGGTCCTTCGTGCCCCTGAACGACAACATCATCAACGGCCGCATCCGCGGCGTCTGCGGTGTCGTCGGTTGCAACAACGCCCGCATGGAGCACGACCAGGTCCATCTGGCCCTGATTAAGGAACTGATCAAGAACGACGTCATCGTGCTGACCACGGGCTGCTCCGCCATGGCCTGCGGCAAGGCGGGCCTGCTGACCCCCGAGTCCGCCCTGGTCTTCGCCGGCGCCGGCCTGGCCGAGGTCTGCGAGACCGTCGGCATCCCGCCCGTCCTGCACATGGGCTCCTGCCTGGACAACAGCCGCATCCTGACGGCCGCCACCGAGGTGGTCAAGGCCGGCGGACTCGGCAAGGAGCTGGCCGACCTGCCCGCCGCGGGCGCCGCGCCCGGCTGGATGAGCGAGAAGGCCGTCGGCATCGGGCAGTATTTCGTCACCTCCGGCGTGTACGTCATGCTGGGAGTCAGCCTGCCCATCAACGGATCCCCAATTCTGAAGAAGCATCTCGAAGTGGACATGGAGGAGATGTACGGCGGGAAGTGGGACTACGAGCCCGACCCCGTGCTGGCCGCCCACAAGATCATCGCCCACATCGACAAAAAGCGCCAGGCGCTGGGTATCGACAAGTCCCGCGAGCGCGTCCTGATGGATATGGCCGACCGCCAGAAGATCGAGGCCGCCTGACCTTTTTGACCGACCATCGCGTCCGCCGGGGGGTTCCCGGACCCCCAGGCCGCCGCGGACGATCATCCTTTTTCACTTCGGAGGGACCATTGTGTCTAAATTAGTAGCCTTCGCCGCCATCCAGGGCGGCTACAACATAGTCCAGAAGGCCGAGGGCGTCTACGCCAGGGCCTTGGAGAAGTACGGGCCCGACAAGAAGCTCGAGTTCCCGAACACCGCCTACTACCTGCCCATCATTTATTCCCTTTTGGGCCTGCCCATCAAGACTCTGGGCGAGGCCAAGAAGGCCCTGGAGGTCGCCCGCAGCCTGCTGCCCCCCCACATCAAGCTCTTCAACTACCTCCCCTTCCTGGGGCCCCTGCTGGACGCCGGCATGGCCGCCATCCTGGCCGAGGAGGTCGTCGAGGCCATCCGCTACGTCGAGGACCCGGACTTCTACTACGTGTCCGAGGACGTCGACGTCGAGAAGGGCAAGATCTGGCTGGGCGCCGCCGAGGACTCCGTCTTCCGTAAACGCGGCGTGCAGTTCGTCGACGGCTCGGCCCCCGGGTTCGCCGCCATCGTCGGCGCCGCCCCCAGCCCCGAGGCCGCCAAGGAGCTCGCCCTCGAGTACCAGCGCCGCTCCATCTACGTCTTCATGGCCGCCAACCAGAGCGGGACCACCTTCTCCGAGCAGCTGATCGAGGCGGGCGTGGAGATCGGCTGGAACACCCGCCTGGTGCCCTTCGGGCCGGACATCTCCGCGGCCGTCTTCGCCCTCGGCTTCGCCAACAGGGCCGCCATGGCCTTCGGCGGCGTCAAGCCCGGCGACTACAAGAAGATGCTCCTCTACAACAAGGACCGCATCTTCGCCTTCGTCAACGCCCTGGGCGAGGTCAACGCCGAGTGGGCGGCCAACGCCGCCGGCGTCGTCAACTGGGGCTTCCCGACCCTGGCCGACACCGACATCCCCGAGATCCTGCCCACCGGCGTCTGCACCTACGAGCACGTCGTGGCCAACGTGCCCATCGAGGAGATGGTCCAGAAGTCCGTGGAGGTCCGCGGCCTCAAGACCACCGTCTCCACCGTCGACGTGCCCGTGGCCTACGGCCCGGCCTTCGAGGGCGAGCGCATCCGCAAGAACGACGTCTTCGTCGAGTTCGGCGGCGGCTCCAAGACGGTCACCGTCGAGTGGGTCACCACCAAGCCGATGGACGAGGTCGAGGACGGCCGCGTCGAGATCATCGGGCCCGACATCGCCGAGGTCAAGGACGGCAAGCTGCCCCTGGCCATCGTGGTCGAGGTGGCCGGCCGCAAGTTCCAGGAGGACTTCGAGCCCATCCTGGAGCGCCAGGTCCACCATCTTCTGAACTACGCGCAGGGCGTCATGCACACCGGCCAGCGCGACATCGGCATGATCCGCATCTCCAAGGACTGCGTGGACAAGGGCTTCACCCTGCGGCATATCGGCGTCATCCTGCACGCCAAGCTGCACCAGGACTTCGGCGCCGTCTTCGACAAGCTGCAGGTCAAGCTCTACACCGACAAGGACAAGGCCACCAAGATCCGCGACCAGGCGAGGAAGGTCTACTCGACCCGCGACGCCCGCGTGGAGAACATGACGGACGAGGGGACCGAGACTTATTACAGCTGCACCCTCTGCCAGAGCTTCGCCCCCAGCCACGTCTGCGTGGTCAGCCCCGAGCGGACCGGCCTCTGCGGCGCCTACAACTGGATGGACTGCAAGGCCAGCTTCGAGATCAACCCGACCGGCCCCAACCAGCCCATCGAGAAGGGCGAGACCCTGGACGCCAAGCTGGGCGTCTACAAGGGCGCCAACGACTTCATCTTCAAGGCCTCCCGCCAGGCCGTGGAGAACGTCTGCTTCTACAGCCTCATCAACGATCCCATGACCACCTGCGGCTGCTGCGAGTGTATCGCCGCCGTCCTGCCGGAATGCAACGGGATCATGACCGTCAACCGCGACTACACCGGCGAGACGCCCTCCGGCATGAAGTTCAGCACCCTGGCCGGAACCATGGGCGGCGGGAACCAGTCCCCGGGCTTCGTCGGCCACTCCAAGTACAACATCATCCAGCGCAAGTTCATCACCGGCGACGGCGGCCTCAAGCGCCTGGTCTGGATGCCCAAGGCCTTGAAGGAAGAGCTCCACGACCGCCTGCTCAAGAGGGGCGAGGAGATCGGCATGCCCGACTTCGTCGACCGCATCGCCGACGAGACCGTGGGCATCACCGAGGAGGAGATCAAGCCCTGGCTGCAGGAGAAAAAGCATCCGGCCCTGGAGATGGAGGGAATCCTGGGCTAGCGAGTCCGGTTTGGACGAGCCCGCCGGGAAGACCTCTTTCCCGGCGGGTCCCGCCCGACCCCGGCCCCGGCCCCCGCGCTCAAACCGCCGGCCGGAGACCGCGCGAGTCTTCGTTTTCCCTCGACAAACTTTGACGCTTTTTCGACTGTTTTTTTCAAGCCCCCGGTTTCCCCGGGCCCGCCCGTCCCGCGCTCAGGACGCCCGGGCCGGGAGGGGCGGGGGCTTGGCGCCTGACTTTTCAGCTTTTTCCGACTTGGACGCGGCCTTTTCGCCTTGTTTTTTGCCTTTTCGCCCGGGATCCGGCCTGTTCGCCGATTATAATTTGTCTTATGATCAGGTTTTGGCCTGACGCCCGCAGCCCGCCTTTTTGGCGAGCCGGCTCAGGTCTTTGGTTTTCCGGGCCTTTTTTGTTCAAGTCTCCAGTTTTTGATTTCAAGCTCTCTTTTTTCCTGATTTATTTTTTGCCGTTCCGCACTGACCAGACCCCGCGGGCCGACGACCCTGACCGCCAGGGTCGGGACGCCCGGCGTCCGCCCTGGCCCCCGGCGTCCTCGGGCCGGCAAAAAATCCGCCGACAGCCTTTTTTCCGGGCCGGCCGGCGGGACCGCGCCCCGGCTGGCGGGCGCGAAAGCCCCCCCCACGGGGCAACCACTATTGGCCGGGCCCGCTGGCCGGCGAACCTCTATAGTTAGGAGACACCAATGGCTCTGACCGGAATTCAGATCTTTAAACTTTTGCCCGGCACCAACTGCAAGAAGTGCGGCGCCGCCACCTGTCTCGCCTTCGCCATGAACCTGGCCTCGGGCAAGGCCGAGCTGGACAGCTGCCCCGACGTCAAGCCCGAGTCCCGGGAGAAGCTTTCCGCGGCCTCCGCCCCCCCGATCCGCCCCGTGGTCATTGGCTACGGCGACACGGCGGTCAAGGTCGGCGGCGAGACCGTGCAGTTCAGGCACGAGAAGACTTTCTTCAACCCCACCGGCATCGCCGCCCTGGTCAATGACTCCGAGCCCGTCGACGCCATCGTCGCCAAGGTCAAGAGGTATCAGAAGCTGCAGTACGCCCGCGTCGGGCTGAACCTGAGGCCCGAGCTGGTCGTCGTCAAGGGCGGCCCGAATCTGGCCGCCGCCGCCAAGGCCGTCGTCGACAACAGCGACCTCTCCGTCATCCTCTACTCCGAGGACGCCGCCGCCCTGAAGGCCGCCACCGAGGCCCTGGCCGGCAAGAACCCGCTGATCGGGCCCGCCACCAAGGCCAACTGCGCCGCCGTGGCCGAGCTGGCCGTCGCCGCCAAGGTCCCCGTCTGGCTGAAGGCCGCCGGCCTCGACGAGGTTGCCGAGCTGACCAAGGCCCTGGGCGCCGCGGGCGTCAAGGACATCGTCATCGACTCCGGCGCGCGCACCCCCAAGACGGCCCTGCACGACAGCATCGCCATCCGCCGGGCCGCCCTGGTCGCCCAGAACCGCGACTACGGCTTCGGGACCATCGCCTTCCCGGCCGAGATCACCCCCAACCTGCCCATCCAGGTGGCCATCGCCTCCAACTTGATCGCCAAGTACGCCGGCATCGTCGTCCTCTCCGACTTCGACGGCGCCGTGGTCTTCCCGCTTCTTTTGGCCAGGCTGAACATCTTCACCGACCCGCAGCGCCCCATGACCGTGACCGAGGGCATCTACCCCATCGGCAACCCCGACGAGAAGAGCCCGGTCCTGGTCACCACCAACTTCTCCCTCACCTACTTCATCGTCTCCGGCGAGGTGGAGGGCTCCAGGGTTCCCTGCTGGCTGCTCATCAAGGACTCCGAGGGCCTCTCCGTCATGACCGCCTGGGCGGCCGGGAAATTTTCCGGCGACGACGTGGGCATCTTCGTGGGCAAGAAGAGCGGGATCCTCGATAAGATCAAGCACAAATCAGTCATCATCCCCGGCTATGCCGCAGCCATCATGGGCGACATGGAAGAGGAACTCACAGGCTGGAAAGTGGCCATCGGCCCCCGCGAGGCGGCTCATCTGCCCAAGTTCCTGAAAGAGTTCAAGGTCGACTAACTGTCTTTGGCCGAGGCCGGCTTTTTCGGGAGGCCGGCCCCTCTAAAATTTAACTCCCCTTGTGACCTTGATTGAGCGGGTCCGAGCATTTCAATTCCACGGAGGAACTGTTAATGGCAGAAAAGTACATGCACACCATCGCCGAGAACCTCAACGTCATCAACAAGAAGGTCGGGGCGGCCTTCAAGGACAAGGACCCCGGTCCCGTCCGCAAGATGACCGAGGACATCGTCAAGTCCGAGCCCGACTACGTCGACATCAACCTGGGCCCGGCCAAGAAGAACGGCGCCGAGCTCATGCCCTGGGTGGTCAACATCGTCCAGGAGGTCACCGACATCCCCGTCGTCCTCGACACCTCCAACATTGACGCCATCGAGGCGGGCCTGAAGGTCTGTAAGAAGCGCGCCCTCATCAACTCCATCATGTGCCGTCCCGAGCGCTACAACGCCATGCTGCCGCTGGTCAAGAAGTACGACGCCGACTGGGTGGCCCTGATGTGGGGCCCCACCGGCAT